>SKOZ01000044.1 GCA_007119795.1 Planctomycetales bacterium
CCGGAACCCCCCCTCCCGACCCTCCCGATGTCCACATTATGCCCCACGAGCCGGAACCGTCTCCGGCTGAACCCGGTATCCCACGTGCCGGCGCTCCGGCGATCCGCGAATGGCGCGACGTGCCGGCCCCACTCCGGCGTTGGTCCCCTCCGCCGCGCTATCCGCAGTGACGAGAGTCGACTTACCCCTTCGTTCCGCCCCGTCTGGAAAACGGGAATCGAACAGCGCATGAACCGAAGGGAACTCGAGCCGGAGTCGAGCGGGCGGGGGGAACCCACTTTGCTTCGATGCGAAGCGGGAACGTTCCGGGTCAAGAGAGAATACTCAAGTGCGGTGCCTTGCGGCCGCCCGGCCGCAAGGCACCGGCAGCCCGAAGGAGAGTTGGTATGAGCAAACGAACGAACCTATGGGTGCTCGCCGCATGCATTGCCGGTCTGCTGGCAGGGAGTAGCGTGCTGGCGCAACAATCGCGTCCGGGCCCGCAGCACCAGCAACCGCCGCAAGGCCAAGCGCCCACCCAGCTTGATGTGGAGAATCCGTTCCAGATCCATTTCACCCAATTCCAGCAGCCTGGCGTCGGGGCGCCGCCTGGTATCGGTACGCCGCCGCCTCGGATCGGCACACCACCCCCCCGTATCGGCACACCGCCCCCCCGTATTGGCACTTCACCTCCCCGTATGGGGACGCAGCCTCCCGGTCTCGGCGTACAACCCGGAATCGGAACGCAGCCCGGTTTCGGCACGTTGCGCGATTTTGACACCTCGCCTCCCGGCACAGGCACCCAACCCGGTTTTGGCATCCAGCCCGGTCTTGGCACGCCACCTGGTATCGGTATACAACCGCCCGGAACCGGCAGACAGCCACCGGGTATTGGTGCGCCGCCTGGAATCGGGGGGCAGCCCGGGATTGGAACGCAACCCGGCGGCATGGGCACCCAGCCCGGCGGCGTTGGAAGGGACGTTTCGCCATAGGCCTCTATCTTCAGCGGGCAAGAGAAGGGTACGGGATTTGCATCCCTTTCTCTCCGGGCCGAGCAAGCCCCGCCGGAACCGAAAAACGGTGCCACCGCGGCGCCGGCCGGCGTGCAGGATTTGCACGGCCGCTCGGCCTTGGCTCGGGCGGTCGGCGAATAGCGGGAAAGGAGGGTAGAGCCGCGGACCGATGATGGAGCCGGGGGCAGGATGGGGTCCCGGTTACGGCCGTGGAGCCGGCTACGGACGCGGGTGGGGCCGCTGGTAGCGAACCGCGGCAGTCAAAGACCCTCGGGAGCGGGGAGAGGCAAGGCGGTCTCCCAACCGATGCCCCCCCGCTCCCAAGCCGCGGTTTCTCCTCTCGACACGGCGGACTTCTATCCGCCGCCTCGGCCGCGCCTCTGCGGATCGACTCCCCGCGCGTTGTCAGCTCCCATCCTCCGGGTTAGGATGATTGGTAAGCCTGGGGATTTCCGCAAGCCACCACCTGTGACTGCTCGAGAAGGGACCTGCAATGATGAAGAAGACGCCGCGGACGTTGCTTTCAACGACTCTCAGCCGTCGGGCGCTGCTCGGTGCCACGGCCGGCGCGGCCGCGGCCGCGGCGGTGGTGCCGCGGCTGGGGTGGGCGGCGGAGGAGGAGCGGAAGGGGCAGTTCAAACAGTCGGTCTGCCTCTGGTGCTACAACGGCTTCATGCAGCGCGAGGGGATGTCGCTCGACGACTTCGCCGCCGCGGTGGCCGAGATCGGAATCAAGTCGATCGAGCTGACCAATCCCGACCAGTGGCCCACGCTCGAGGAGCACGGCCTCATCTGCGCCATGACCCCGAGCCACGGCATCACCCGCGGGCTCAATCGCGTAGCGCACCACGAGGAGATTCTCGACACCCTCCGCAACCGCATCGACGCCACGGCCGAAGCGGGCTACCCGAACGTGATCTGCTTCTCCGGCAATCGCGAGGGGATGGACGACGAGGAGGGCCTCGCCAACTGCATCGAGGGGCTGAAGAAGATCGCGCCCTATGCCGAGGAGAAGGGAGTCACCGTCTGCCTCGAGTATCTCAACTCGATCGACCACGGCGACTACATGGCCGACTCGACGGAGTGGTGCGTCAAGCTCGTCGAGGGAGTGGGCTCGCCGCGGGTCAAGGTCCTCTACGACATCTACCACGCGGCCATGATGAAGGAGGACATCCTCAGGGACATCCGCGAGCACCACGCCTGCTGGGGCCACTATCACACCGGCGGCTATCCCGGCCGCAATGAGATCGACGACAGCCAGGAGCTCGACTACCGCGAGATCATGCTGGCCATCGCCGAGACCGGCTTCGACGGGTACGTGGGCCAGGAGTTCGTCCCCCGCCGCGAAGACGCCCTGGCCAGCCTCCGCCAGGCCTTCGAAATCTGCAACGTGTGAGCGGTGTTGCGTCACGGCTGCTGGGAGGCTGCGGCGGTTCCGGCCGCCGACATCGTTGCGGAGTCCCAGACGGTCTCCTGTGCGGCGAAATGGCCGGGAAGGCGAGCCACGGGGTAAGAGTTTGGCCCGCGGGGGATACCGGGCATGGCGGAGTTCCTTCGGGCCCCCGCCGCATCGGGGCCCATGCCGCGCACCGAGGGTGCCGCCTTAGGAGAAGCGATGGCTGCGGAACCGAGGCTCGCCTGCGGGGTTGGTTATGGAGTTGTTTTGCACCGAACGACGACCGGGCGTCCCATCCGGTCAAAGGGGTGGAGTCTTTCCCCAAACTCTAGAAACGCTTTCCGAAGGAGGATCGAATCGTGCGACGCACCATCCCTACAGTCGCCGCGTTGGCCCTGACGGTCCTGGTCGCCGTGACCATGGTAGCGCAGCCCCCCGGTCGCCCGGGCCGCCCCCAGCCGTCCGCCGAGCTGCCCGCGGTCTTTTCCTCTCCCCCCTTGCCCAGGGACGAGACCGAGAGGCGGATTCTCGAGGGCCTCGAAGAGATGCGCCAGGGTCCTCGGTACGCCAACGTGCCCACCACCGACGGGCGACTGCTGTGGCTGCTGGCCGAGTCGATCGGTGCGAAGCGGGTCGTGGAAATCGGCACGTCCACGGGGGAATCGGCCGTCTGGATGAGCCTGGCCTTGCGGCGCACCGGCGGGCACCTTTGGACGCACGAGATCGACGAACGCCGGGCCGAGATCGCCCAGACGAACTTCGAGAAGGTCGGCGTTGACGACCTGATCACGCTGGTCCTCGGCGACGCCCACGAGACGGTCGAAATGCACCACGAGATCCATCCCGAGCCGATCGACATGGTATTTCTCGACGCCGACAAGGACGGCTACATCGTCTACCTGGAGAAGCTGCTGCCGGTCGTCCGCCCCGGCGGCCTCATCGTCGCCCACAACATGAACCCCCGCCAGGCCGACCCCCGCTACCTCGAAGCGATCACGGAGAACCCCGCCCTGGAGACCGCCTTTTTGTACATGGAGGGCTCGGGCGTCGGCGTGACGATGAAGAAGCGCTAGCCGCAGCTCGGCAAAGCGAACTCGACGGGGCGGAAACGGCTCTTGGCAGGGGGACCGTCTTCCGCCCGCACTTTCCCCGCCCGCAGCGGTGCCGTATCCTAGAGTCCATGTCCCATTCCCAAAGCACCGCCCCGGCCGGGCCCCGCCGCCAACTGAACGTCTTCGACGCCACGTGCATCATCGTGGGGATCATCATCGGTGCGGGTATTTTCCGCAGCACGCCGATGATCGCGGCCAACGTGCCCAACCTCTGGGCGTTTCTCGCATGTTGGGCGTTCGGCGGCCTGCTGAGCCTCGTCGGCGCGCTCTGCTACGCCGAGCTGGTGACGACCTATCCGCGATCCGGCGGGGCCTATATCTTCCTCACCCGCGCCTACGGATCGCCGCTGGGCTTCGTCTTTGCCTGGTCGGAGCTCTTCGTGGTCCGCCCCGGGAGCATCGGGGCCATGGCCTACGTCTTCGGCGACTACGCCAACCAGGCGGTCTACAGGCTGCCGCTGCCCTCGGGCTACGAGGCGTTCGGGTCGATGGTCTACGCCGTGGCGGCCGTGCTGGTGCTCACGGTCATCAACGTGGTCGGGGTCCGCGAAGGGAAGTGGACGCAGAACCTCTTGACGGTCCTCAAAGTCCTGGGGCTCGGGGCGATCATCCTCGCCGGACTGGCGCTCTTCGGCAAAGCGGCCACGCCGATGACCCAGCCGGTCTACCGGGTGGAGGCGGAGACGCCCGGCGAGGCCGAGGCGGCCCCGGCCGACCTGCTTGAGGGGAACCCTCCTCCGGCGGCCGAGTCGATCGGCCCGGTTCCCGAGGAGACGAGCACTCGCCCCGGCGGCCTGCCGCCGTACAGCCTGGCATTGGCGCTGATCCTGGTGATGTACACCTTCGGCGGCTGGGACGAGATGGCCTATGTCGGCGCCGAGCTGAAGGACCCCAAGCGGACGGTCCTGCGGGCCCTGCTGCTGGGGACGCTGAGCGTGACGGCCATTTACATCCTGGTCTCGCTGGCCTTCGTCAGCGCCTTGGGTTTCCAGGGGGTCCGCGACTCGTCGGCAGTGGCCGCCGACGTGATGGACCTCTGGCTGGGGCCGTACGCCTCGAAGGCCATTGCCCTTCTGATTTGCGTTTCCGCGCTGGGAGCGATCAACGGGCAGATCTTTACGGGAGGCAGGATTCTCTACGCCATGGGCAAGGATCACCGCCTCTTCGGGTGGCTCGGCAAGTGGCACCCCTGGATGGGAACCCCCGTCTGGGCCCTGGCGACGCTGATGGCCGTCACCCTGACGCTGGTGGCGGCGGTGGGGTTCCTCACCGGCGAGGAGGAGCACGCGGGCAACGACGCAGCCATCGCCGAGCAGGCCTTCGAACCCGGCGAGGAGGGGTACGCGGGCAGCGACGCAGCCGACCTGGAGCAGGGCCTCGAAGGCGGCACCGAGGAGAACACGACGAACGACGTGCCCAACCTGGAGCGCGCCTTCGAGAAGATGGTGATCTTCACGGCGCCGCCCTTCTGGGCGTTCTTCTTCCTCGTCGGTGCGTCGGTCTACGTGCTGAGGATCCGCGAGCCTAAGACGCCGCGGCCGTATCGCGTGACCGGCTACCCCGTAACGCCGGCCATCTTCGGCGGCATCTGCCTGTTCATGTTCTATTCCAGCCTCACCTATTCCTACAGCGTGGGATCGCGCGAGGGCCTGTGGGCGGTCGGGTTGCTGATCGTGGGCGTGGTGGTGGCGGGGCTGCAGTGGGTGCTCGGGCGGTCGCGGGCTACGCCGGCGAACGGGTCGTAGGTTGGGGGAGAGTTCTGTGCAATCACTGCCTCCACTCGCTGCCGCCATCGCACCGGATGACCGCCGGGCGGGGCTACCGCCGCCCGAAGAGGCGGCGGTCTTCTGGCTCCTCCGCCGCCGCCAGTTGGCCACGGCCCTCCGCCAGGCCTTCCGCGAGGGGCGGCTGCGGTTGAGCCTGGTGGCCCTCTTGAGCTTCGTCCTCTGGGGCGGCCTGTACCTCCTCTTCGCCGACGGCTTCCGCTTCCTCAAGGTGACCATCGCCGATCCGGGACTCCACGACCAGACGGTCCGCGCCGTCTTCGGCGTCTTCTTCGTAGCCCTTATGGTGATGCTCGTCTTCTCTTCGGCGATCGTCCTCTACAGCGTGCTGTTCCGCGGACGGGACGTCGCCTGGCTCTTCACCCTCCCCGTCCGCGCCGAACGGGTCTTCCTGCACAAATTCCAGGAAGCCGTGGTGGTGAGCAGTTGGGCCTTCGTCCTTCTCGGCAGCCCCATGCTCCTGGCCTATGGCCGAGTGGCGCAGGCCCCCTGGTACTACTATGTGCTGCTGCTGCCCTTCCTGCTGGCCTTCGTCTTCATCCCCGCAGCGTTGGGGGCCTTGGCCTGCCTGGTGATCGTCCGTTACGTCCCCCAGCGACGGAAGCAGGCCCTGGCGGCTTCCGCCGCCTTCCTGGCCCTGGTGGGAATCGCGTGGGGCGCCTGGACGATCTGGGGGGGGCCGCGGGCCGACGTCCTCACGCCTGAGTGGTTCACCGCCATGCTCGGCCGCATGCGCCTCGCCGAGGGGCGGCTGTTCCCCAGCTGGTGGTTGAGCACCGGCCTGCTCGAGGCGACCCTGGACCGCTGGAACGAGTGCCTCATGTTCCTTTCCCTGCTCGTGGCCAACGCCCTCTTCGGCCAGCAGGCGGCCCTCTGGACGGCGGCCCGCCTCTACCGCACCGCCTACGCCGGGCTCCATACGAGCCGCGCCCCGCAGCAGAGGGCGCGGACCTTCTGGATCGACCGCCTCCTCGCCCGCGCCGCCTTCCTCCCCACGGCGATGCGCGAGCTGATCGTCAAGGACCTGCGGCTCTTCCGCCGCGACCCGGTGCAGTGGTCCCAGTTCCTGATTTTTTTCGGCCTCCTGGCCCTCTATTTCGTCAACGTCCGCCGCTTCGGCTACGACGTCCACCACGAGGGTTGGGCCAACATGGTGAGCTTCCTCAACGTCACCGTCGTAGGCCTCATCCTCTCCACCTTCACCACGCGGTTCATCTTCCCCATGATCAGCCTGGAGGGGCAGCGGTTCTGGATACTGGGGCTCCTGCCCTTGCGGCGGGAGACGATCCTCCTGGCGAAGTTCTGCTTTGCCGCAGGCGGTTCGCTCATCCCCTGCGCGCTGCTGGTGCTCCTCAGCGACCTGATGCTCGGCGTGCCGCCGCGGATCCTCCTCGTCCACCAGATCACCTGCCTCTTCCTCTGTCTGGGGTTGGCTGCCATCGCCGTCGGTTTGGGGGCTCAGATGCCCAACCTGCGCGAGCAGTCGCCCTCGAAGATCGCCGCGGGCTTCGGCGGGACGATCAACCTCGTGGTCAGCGCCCTCTACATCACGGCCATCGTCGTCCTCTCCGCGCTCCCCCACCACCTCGACTCGGCGGCCCGCCTGCCTACCCAACTCGGGTGGCTCCACGACCCGGCCGCCATCGAGCGGTTCCTCGCCCGCTGGCTCTTCTACGGTACCACCGGCAGCGTGCTGCTGACCCTTGCGGCCACCGTGGCCCCCTTGTGGATCGGCATTCGCGCCTTCCGGCGGCTCGAATTCTAGCCGCGAGGAAGATCGCAGCCGAATACGCGGGAATGCAACGGCGGAAAGACGGCTTGTCGCCCGCCGTCGGGCGATATAAGGTGAGGGCTCTGTCGATTTGCGATGGGGACGGGTGGGGTGTGGGTCATGGGCGGTATCGTGGGACGAGCATGGCAACGCGGCGGGAAGTCGTCGTCACCGGTGTCGGCGTGGTCAGTCCGATCGGGATCGGCGCAGAGGCCTTCTGGGCGGCACTGATCGACCAGCGGAGCGGCATCCGCGATCTGACCCTCTGTAACGGCAGCCGCCTGCCCTGGACGATCGGCGGCGAGGTGGTGGGATTCGAGCCGCAGCGCTTCGTGCGCCCCCGTAAGAGCCTGAAGGTGATGAGCCGCGACATCCAGTTGGCCTTCGCCGCCGCCGAGTTGGCCTGCGGCGAGGCGGGCCTCGGCTCCGGGGCCGTGGATCCGGATCGTCTGGGAGTGGTCTTCGGTGCCGAGCTCATCCCCTGCGACCCGCTGGAGCTCGCGGCCACCGTGCGGCGGTGCCTGGTGCGGGGGGAGTTCGACTTCTCCCGGTGGGGGGACAGCATGGAAGCCGAGATGCACCCCCTCTGGATGCTCAAGTACCTGCCCAACATGCCGGCCTGCCATATCGGGATCGCCCGCGATGCCCGCGGACCGAACAACTCGCTGACGCTGGGCGAGGTCTCCGGTCTCGCCGCGATGGCCGAGGCCGTTCGCGTCATCGAGTGCGGTCGGGCCGATGCCATGATCGCCGGCGGGACGAGCTCACGGGTGCAGCCGATCACCTGGTCGCTCAGTCGCGCCTACCCCCTCTCGCGGCGCATCGACGACCCGACGCGAGCGTGCCGGCCGTTCGACGCCGAGCGCGACGGCATGGTCCACGGCGAGGGGGCGGCGGCCTTCGTCCTCGAAGAACGGCACCACGCGAAGGCCCGCGGCGCCGCCCCGCTGGCCCGCATCGTGGCCTGCACGGAGACGTTCGCCGCCCGGGACGTTCGCGGGCCTTTGCTTCCCGCCGCCCACGTCGAGCTTGCTGGGCACGGCCGGGCAGCCGAAACGGTTGAGCCGGCGGCATCCCGCAGACCGGACCTGCCTGTCCGGCAAACCGAGACGGAGCCCGGCCTGAGCCTGCGTGAACCGGAAGCGACCCCCGACGTGCGGCTCCGACGGTCCTCCTCCGATGCCCTGGTCGAAGCCGTCGCCGGCGGCATCCGCCAGGTGCTCGCGCGAGCCGGGTGGGGGCCGGAGACGCTGGGGCACGTAAACGCCCACGGCCTGGGAACGGTCGAAGACGACTGCCGGGAGGCCCGAGCGATCCGCACCACCCTCGGCGACGTCCCCGTGACGGCGCTGAAGGGCTTCTTCGGCAATCTGGGGGCGGGAACCGGGGCGGTGGAGGCGGCAGCCAGCGTGCTGGCACTGGGATGCGGCCTGATCCCACCGACGCTCAACTACCGCCGCCCCGATCCCCAATGTCCCCTTCGGGTCGTCCATGACGAACCACTCTCCGGACGGCCTCCTTCCGCCCTGCTCCTCAACCAATCGCGGCTCGGCCACGCCGTGGCCTTGCTGCTGGACCTACCCTGAAACGAGCTGCACCGAGACATGGAGAACGCCATGGAATGCAAGAAGACGCGGAACCTGGCCATGTGTTCCTGCACCTACGACCCTTGTCCGCGCAAGGGCATCTGCTGCGACTGCCTGCAGTACCACCTGAAGAGCCGGCAGTTGCCCGGCTGCTGCTTCCCCGCCGACGCCGAGGCGACGTTCGACCGCTCCTTCGAGCACTTCGCCCGCCTCGTAGCCGGCGCCCGGGTGTGACCGGCGGCCGCCGGCGCGCGGCCCCAGCCCCGCCAGCGGACCTTTGAAGCCGCGCCGCTTCGTCCAGGAGGATGATTTGGGGCAGTTCCCCCCCGGGGGCGCGGTAGCCGCGTCCCTGCCGCTTCGGCTCCCTTTGCGGCCTCGAGGCGAGCAGGCATCCGTTGCCTCGTCTTCGGCAGTGATCAACGGGCCCGGCGCCATCGGTCCGTCGCCTCAATCGCCTTCGTCATCCGACGTCAAGCCCACCCCGAGGGTGAGGTTCACTACGGCCGGCTCCGAGTCGGTGGGGAGGGAGATGCGCGCCACGTCCGTATAGCGGAAGAGGAGGTCGGACGTGTTGAACAGGTCGATGAGGATGAGCCGGTCGGCGTCGAGGAGGTAGCGCTCGGCGTGTATCGTGTACTCGCCCCAAGGAAGGTCGCGAAAGGCGAAGCGGCCGTTCCTGTCGGTGGTGGTCGCTCGCGAAACCCGCGTCGTCCGCGAGGTTTCCGTCGCCCACGAGGCATCCGGCACCCACGCGGGTTCCGCTGTCCGCGTGGTCCCCCGGAGCTCCACGCGTACCCGATTGGCTGGTATGAGCGACGCCCAGGTCACTTGGCCGACGATCGTGCTCGTCGGTCGCCGCGTGAGGCGGATTCCCTCTTCGGCGGCGCGGTGGATAACGGCCTCGCGGAAGTACTGGAAGCGGTGGACAGCCTTCCGTCTCGCCCACAGGAAGGCGGCTTCGACAGTGTCGCGGGGGAGGATCCCCAAACGGGTGAGCCGCACCACGTACGTGATGAAGTCGTCCTCCTCGACGCGGTCCGTCCGCAGGGCCGTCTTCATCGCCTCGGCGTCGAGGCGGCCTCGATCGTTCGCCAGCCCATCGGTCGAGAGCCCGAGAACCAAGGCGACGGCGGCGAAAACACTCAAGTGCAGGCGGTAATCCACGGCTTCCAACTCCCCTATAGCCCGCTTGGGGGGACCGGCAGTTCGTTCCACGACCCGGTGGGGGCTTATAACGAAAACTGCGCCGCCGCCGCAAGATCAAAGGAGTTAGACAAACCGCTAGCCGCTCGCCGCCTAATCCGGCTTCTTCATCGCCATGGCGTGGAGGATGAGGACGGAGCCCAAGGAGATCAGCGACCAGCCGAGCCACTCGGGGGGACGCAACGTGGCCCTAGGCATGGGCTGGGTGCGGCCGGTGAGCGACTCGATGGTGTCGTTGAGCGAGGCCACGGGATGGCCGGTCTGGCGGGCAAGGATGCGGGTTGCGTCGGGCGTCAGTTCGTAGGACTCGACCATGCGGAACTGGACCCCCAGCAACACGATCACCACTCCGGCCGCAAACCACTGGTTGCGCGTGATGTCCAGCATCGTCATCCCTCCTGGACCTGCCGGCCTCTTCCGGCGCCATGCCAAGCCGCGGAGCCGCCGTGACCGCGCCGCCGCCCGGGCTGCGCAGTCGAGCGCACCTCTCGGAGACGACACGACGACGCGCCGCCGGGCGAGGGCCACACGGCACCCGGGAGGATTTCCCCCCTTCTTCCCTTATCGAGCCTCCCACGTCGCACCCTGCACCCTGCGGCAGCCAATGCGCCTCCTGCGGCCTGCAAGGGTGGCGCCGGCGCCGCCGGTCGCAGGAGCCGCCCCGGGGGCCCTCCCCTTGGAGGCCGCCGCCGGAATGGGAACCTATAGTTCCAGGGGCGGACGGTGCCGGTGGTGTCTGTCTCTCTCGAGGATCCAGCGCGGAGGAGGCGAAGATGGCCAAGCGCGTGCTCATCGTGGACGATTCCATGCTCATGCGGCGAATGATCGCCGATTCTCTCTCCGCCGCCGGATGGGAGGTCGCCGGCGAGGCCGCGTCCGGCGAGGAGGCCGTGGCGCAATACGAGAAGCTGCGGCCCGATGCCGTGACGCTCGACATCGTCATGCCCGGTACGGACGGCATGTACGCCTTGCGGCACATCCTCCAGGTCGACCGCGACGCGAAGGTCGTCGTCGTCAGCGCGCTGAACCAGACGCGGCTCATCTCCGAGGCCATCCGCGGCGGGGCTCAGGACTTCATCGCCAAGCCCTTCCTGCCGGAGCAGCTCCAGGCAACCGTGGCCGGTTGTCTCCACGGCGCCGAAACCTCGGCCGTCTGACGCGCCGCCCGGCGCCGCGGGCCCTGCGGTTCCGGAACGCCCCACTACCCGGCCGGCTGCGGCAGGGAACGGGCCGCCAGCCAGTCGGCCAAGGCGTCGACCCCCTCGCCGCTCAGCGCCGAGACCGGGAAGAGCTCGGCCGCCGGTGTCAGGCGCCGCAGGTCGCTCGCCACCCGCTCCAGCCGGAAGTTGCTCAGCGGGGCAAGGTCGGTCTTGGTGACCACCACGGCATCCGCGCCCTGGAAGATGGCCGGATACTTGACGACCTTGTCGTCCCCCTCGGCTACGCTGAGCACCGTGACGCGGAGGTGCTCGCCCAGATCGAATCCGGCCGTGCAGACGAGATTGCCCACGTTCTCTACGACGAGCAGGCTGAGGCCGCCGAGATCGACGCCCTCGAGGGCGGCGGCGATCATGATGGCATCGAGGTGACAGGCCCCTTCGGTATTGATCTGCACCACGGGGACCCCCAGGGCACCGATGCGGTCGGCATCGATCGAGCCGGCGATATCCCCTTCGATCACGGCGGGGGCCAGCCGCCCGGCGAGGCGGGCGAAGAGGGCCTCCAAGAGCGTCGTCTTCCCGCAGCCGGGCGAACCGACCAGATTGACCGCCAAGACCCCCCCGGCCGAAAGGGCGTCGCGGTTGGCCGCGGCAAGTTGATCGTTGGCTTTGAGAAGACTCTTGGCAGCGACAATTTTCATCGGGGCGAACCGGCTTCGATGGCTCTTCGGGAACGGGGGCGACAGCCCTGACGGCGGGGCGGCGATCTCAATCGGCCAGCTCGATGGTCTGGAGCATCAGCGCCCGCCCCCCCTCGATACGGACCTCGTCACTGCCGCACCGAGGGCACTGCACGGCGATTTCGTCGATCACGGTCTCCGCTCCGCACGCCAAGCACCGGCAGCAGGCCCGCGGCTCATCGATCGCCAACGTGGCACCCTCGACGACCGTCCCCGCCGCGAGGAACTCGAAGGCGAAGCGGACCGAATGGGGGCACACACCGGAGAGCCGGCCGATGGAGATCTCCACGCGCAGCACCGGACCCTGCAGGCCGCTCTGCCGCACCTGCTCCTCGACTTGATCGATCAGCGCCGCAACGATGGCCGTCTCGTGCATCGCAGCTCCGGGTCCGTCGGCGGCCCGAAAACGCCGCCGAGCGGCGGCCCTACGGCCGGCCCCCCACTCCACCTATTATCGACAGCATCCCCCGTCGCGGCAAGCCGCCCCGTCCGGGGCACGGATCGCTTCGCCGCGAGGGGCAAGGAGCTCCAATGGCCTCGGACGCGGTATCGTCGGCCCACGGCTGGCCGGGGACGGAGCGGGTGATTCTTCTCGCCGATCGGCAGCCGCCGCTGCCGTGGCGCGCACAGCATCGAATACCGGAAATCCCCCGTGGCCTTCGCCAGCGGATTGAAGCCCCGCCAGGGGCAGGTCTACAATGGTGCGTTCGGTAACGGAACGGCAAAGGCCAGGTTGCAACGAAAGGGAGAGCGCCATGCGAATGCGAACCTTGGGACCCTCGGGAATCGAGGCACCGGTGATCGGCTTCGGGGCGTGGGCGATCGGCGGGTGGATGTGGGGCGGGACCGACGAGGCGACGTCCATCGACGCCATCCACGCCTCAATCGACGCGGGAGCCACCTTCATCGATACCGCGCCCGCCTACGGATTCGGCCTCTCCGAGACGATCGTGGGCAAGGCCATCCGCGACCGCCGCGACCGCGTGGTCTTGGCAACCAAGTGCGGGTTGGTTACGAACACGGACCGCGGAGAGCGGAAGTTCTTCAGCAACGTCCGGGGGCCCGACCCCCACGGTCATCTCTCCGTGCAGGCCTACCTCGGTCCGGAATCGGTCCGCCAAGAGGTGGAAACGAGCCTGCGGCGCCTGCAGACCGACGCCATCGATCTCATCCAGACCCATTGGCAGGACCCGACGACCCCCATCGAAGACACCATGGGGACCCTCCTCGACCTGAAGCACGAGGGTAAGGTGCGGGCCATCGGGGCCTGCAACGCCACCTCCGCCCAGCTCGAGGAATACCGCAAGGTCGGCCCTCTCGATGCCGACCAGGAGCTCTACTCGATGCTCGACCGGGGCATCGAGAATGACCAGCTTTCCTACTGCCGCCGACACGGCATCGCCGTGCTGGCCTACTCGCCGCTGGGCCGCGGGCTCCTGACCGGCAAGATCGGCCCCGACCGCGAGTTCCCCCCCGGGGACCTGCGGCGCGACGATCCCCGCTTCAGTGTCGACAACCGTCGCCGGATCGCCCAGCTCCTCGACCGCTTCCGTCCCCTGGCCGAGGACCGCAAACTGACGCTGGCGCAGGTGGCGGTCGCCTGGACGCTTCAGCAGCCGGGACTCACCCACGCACTCTGCGGGGCGCGCACCCGCGGGCAGGCCCTGGAGAACGCCGTCGCGGGCACCGTCGAGCTCTCCGGCGAAGAGCTCGCCCTGATCGACGCCGCGCTGGCCGAGTGCCTCGCCGGCTAGTAGGGCAGGTCCGCATGGGTGGCAGGCAGCGGACCAGACGCTCCGGGCACCCCGCCAGCCACCAGCGACCACCCACCAGCCACCACATCACGGGTCGGGCGAGGTAGTGACCAGGAGCGATTCGGTGAGGTACTCGCGGGCCACGCGAACGATGTCGTCGAGGGTCACGGCTTCGATCCGCTCCGCGGCGGTGCGGCTGTGGTCGTAGCCCAGCCCGTAGAGCTCGTCGAGGGCGGCCTGCTGTGCCCGCTCGGCGGCCGTGGTGTTCTCCATGGCCTTGAGGCCGATGATCCGCTGCTGGGCCAGCGCAAACTCCGCCTCGTCGATCTCGCCCGCCCGGGCACGGGAGACGTTGGCGCGGATCCGCTCGACGACTTCGTCGATCTGGCCGGGGTCGGTCTGGGCGACGGCGACGAAGTAGCCCGGTGCGGGACCGGTGATGGGGAAGGCGTGGACGGCGTAGACCAACCCCTCGCCGCGGAGTTCGCTGTGGAGCCAGCCGCCGGGGTAGCGATACCCCCCCATGATCGCCCCCAGAACCTCCAACGCCGGATAGTCGTCGTCGCGGATCGACACCCCGCGGTAACCGAGCAACACCATCCCCGTCGGCTTCCCCGTTTGCAGATGAACGGTGGTGTCTTCGGGAATCGTGTTGTCGTAGTCGAAGGTCACCGGCTGGAAGTCCTCGACGGACTCGAGATGGCCGAAGTGCTGCTCGACGATGGAGAGAGCCTCCTCCTCGTCGATATCGCCGAAGACGGTGACGATCATGTTGTTGGGGACGAAGTAGCGGGCGTGGAACTGCTGCAGGTCCTCGGCGGTGAGTTGTTCGACCGTCTCCCGGGTGCCCTCCTGGAGCACGCGGTAGGGCGAATCCTCGGGCAGGCTGCGGAAGAAAAGGTCCATGGCCTCGGTGCGGGCGTTGTCGCGGCGGCGGTCGATGGCCACCAAAGCCCGCTGCTGCACGAAGTCGAACTGCGCCTCGGGGAAGGTGGAGTCGGTGAAGCACTCGGCGAAGACGGCCGCCGCCTCCGCGACGTCGTCGGCCAGCACCGTGAGGGTGCCGTAGGTCGTGTTGCGGCCGCCGCTGACGGAGAAGCGGGCTCCCAGGGAGTCGAAGAACTCGGCGATCTCGGCGGCAGACCGTTCCCGCGTGCCCTGGTCGAGCATCCTCGCCACGAGGTTCGCCCGCCCGGCGGTGGCCTCGCTGTCGGCCAGCGCGCCGCCGAGGACGTAGGCCTGCAGGTTCACCAGCGGGAGATGGCTCTGCCGCTTGACGAGGACCGTTAGGCCGTTGGGCAGCGTGGAGAGTTGGATGGGCCCCTCGCGAGGCTCGGGCTCCTCCTCGGCCACCTCGTCCAGCGTGCCCGGCGGGACAAGGGCCACGCGGTTCAGCCGCGCCGGATCGAGGTACCGCCGGGCCGCGTCGCGCACCTCTTCCGCGGTGACCCGCTGGATCATCTCCACGTAGTGCGAGGAGAAGAGCGGGTCGCCGGTGGCCAGGTAGTCGCGGCCCAGCGCCCTGGCGGCCTGCTGCACGGTCTGCCGGCCGAGGACCAGCTCGGCAACCTGCTGCCGCTTGGCCCTCTCCAGCTCCGCCTCGGAGACGAGCTCGTCCCGGAGCCGCGCTACCTCTTCCCGGGCAGCCTCTGCGGCCGGCTGCCACGTCTGCGGGGGGGCGGTGAAGAAGAGGGCGAAGAAGCCGCGGACGAAGTGGGGAGTGTAGCTCGCCGTCCCCACGTCGAGCGCCAACGGCTCCTCGTGCTTCAGCCGCCGCGCCAGCCGAGAGCTCTCGCCCTCGCCGAGGATCGCCGCCGCCACGTCCAGGGCGTAGAGGTCTTCGTGATCGAGGCGGATCGTGGGCCAGGCGAGAACGGCGTCGACCGTGGCCCCGTCCATTTCACGGAAGGCCTCGCGGGGACTGAGCTGCTGGGGCTCCTCTTCGAGGGGAAGGTAGGTCTCGGTCCCCCGCGGCGCCTCGGCGTACAAGGCGGCCAACTGGTCGAGGACCGTGTCGGTGTCGACCGCCCCGACGACCACGAACACCTGATTCGCCGGCACGTAGCGCGATTCATAAAACGCCACGGCGTCTTCGCGGTCGAGGCGATTGAGGACGTCGAGATAGCCGATGACCGGGTGGCGGACCGGATGCGTCGTGTAGAGCGTCTGGCTGAGCAGCTCCCAGCGAACGGCGTGGCGGTTCACCAGGCGGTCGGCCAGTTCCTGGCGGACGACGCGGAGCTCGCGGTCGAACTCGGAGGCCTCGAACTGGCAGTGGAGCATCATGTCGGCGATGAGCTCGACGGCGGTAGCCGTATGCTCGGCCGGACAGTCAATGAAATAGGCCGTCAGCGCCGTCGACGTGTAGGCGTTGGTAGCCCCCCCGAAGGAGTCGATGATCCGCTCGATCTCCGCTTCGGTGCGGTGGGCGGTCGTACCGCCGGAGACGACGTGCTCGACGAGATGGCTGATCCCCGCCCCCATATAGCAGCCCTCGAAGACACTTCCCGTATTGCGGACGTAGCAGCGGACCGTGGCCACGGGGGCGGTGTGGTTCTCCTGCACGACGATGGTGAGCCCGTTGCTCAACCGCGCCAGCGTGACTGCCTCGGGCAACCGCTGGATGCTGTCGAACGCCGCTTCCTCTGCAGGAGGCGTCCGGCCCGCGGGCGGTTCTTCGGCCCGGAGAGTGCCGGCGTACGGTATCGCCGCCAGCCCCCCGACAAGCACTCCCGCAACGAACAGCCGCGCCGAGGGGCCGGTAATGGGCAAAGCCCGCCCGCAAGTCCGCTTCCGATGGTATCGAAGCTCCATAGTTCGCGCCTCTCCTTCATGATGCATTCAGTACATCAATAATAATCCGCTTCACGGCCGGGCCGGGCAAGCCGGGCCGGCGCGCGCACCCTTGCGCCCTGGATCAATTGTGCCACACGGATTGGTCGAGCGACAGAGAAGGCGGCTTTAGTTGAACCTTGCCGGCAGGACCGGTAGAATCGGATGCTCCGGTGGGGCTGGATGGCCCGTACTGAAGATCGACCGACGAAGGGGAGGAGGACACAACAATGAAGCTTCGAGGTCTGGGACACCTGTGTCTGCTCGCAGTGATGGGTGCGGCGGTGGCTGCCATGCCACTTGGATGCGCGCGCCCCGAAGAACCGGAACCACCCGTCGAGGAGCCGGTGGAGGAGCCGGTGGAAGAGCCCGTCGAGGAACCGGTGGAGGAGCCCGTCGAGGAACCGGTGGAAGAACCGGCCGCCGAGGTGGCCCCCATCGTCCACGAACTCCTGGCGTTGGTGGAGAATCCGCCCTTGGGGCTTCCCACCGTTCCCATACCTGCCGACAACCCGATGACGGCGGAGAAGGTCGAGCTGGGGATGCTCCTCTACTTCGATCCCCGCCTCAGCGCCGACGGCACGATCTCCTGCGCCACCTGCCACGACCCCCAGATGACCTGGGCCGAAGACAGGCCGACCAGCGAGGGGATCGGCGGGGTGTTCGGCGACCGCAAGTCGCCTACCGTGATCAATACCGCCTACCACACCACGCTCTTCTGGGACGGGCGGGACGATTCGCTGGAGGAGCAGGCCCTGGGCCCCATCGAGAACCCCATCGAGATGGGCCATACGCTCGATGCCATGGTGGCGGATCTCTCCAGGCTGGAGGGCTATACGACGCGGTTCCAGCGGGTCTTCGGCACGGGGGTGACGGACGACGGGGTCGCCAAGGCCATCGCCGCCTTCGAGCGGACGATCCTCAGCGGCAACTCGCCCTACGACCGCTATGAAGCGGGCGACGAAGACGCCCTCACCGACGCGCAGCGGCGCGGTCTGGAGCTGTTCACCGAGAGCTGCGCCGTCTGCCACACGCCGCCGATCTTCAGCAACTTCCAGTTCTACAACGCCGGCATCGGCATGGACCAGGAGGATCCCGACCTCGGCCGCGAGGGGGTCACCGGCAACGAGCGGCACCGGGGCGCCTTCCGCGTCCCACCCTTGCGGGAGGTGGCCAACATGTCGCACTTTTTCCACGACGGCAGTGTGGACTCGCTCGAGGAAGCGGTTGCCATCATGGCCGAAGGGGGAATCGAGAACCCCAACTTGAGCCCGATGATGCGGGCGGTGGGCGCGGCCGAGCTCAGCGAGGAGGAGCAGGCCGACATCGTCGCGTTCCTCCGGGCCCTCTCCGGGGAATTCCCCGTGGTCGAGCCCCCGGAGCTGCCCTAGAGAGCGAGTTGACTTGCCGAAAAGGCTAGAGCCGCTCAGGAGACTCCTGGGCGGCTCTTTCTCGTCGTAGCACACCACACTTCGCCGCGAGGCGAGGGATTTCCCGTCACCGCTCGGCGACCGCAGGCACGCCGGACACGGATCGGCGGTGCCGCTGGCGGTCCCTTGCGGTGCCGCGGCCGACGCTCGCCGGCACGGCCCCTCTTGCTGAGCTCACGATCCTGACAGCCGAGACACCCTCGTGAGGCGATTCCGGCCGGCAGGACCCGGCCACCACGCTCAGACAAGACCGCCGGGAGCAGCGGGGACCACCGCGGCCTTCTTCCGCGAGGCCTTCTTCCGCGAGGCCTTCTTCTTGGCCGTCTTCTTTTTGGCGACCTTCTTCTTGGCCACCTTCTTCTTCGCGACCTTCTTCCTGGCCGCCTTCTTCGCGACCTTCTTCCTGGCCGCCTTCTTGGCGACCTTCTTCTTGGCCGCCTTCTTCTTCTTCTTGGGCACGGCTATTCCTCCGTCCAAGACCCGGCGAGCGCCCTCGCGGATATCTCCCGTGGGCCGATGCCCGGAGCGCTCACCCTTGACCAGAAACCACCAACGCGTTCGGTCGCTCGCCGGGAGCGCCGTTCGGCCGTCTCCCTGCGAGCGATTCGCGTGCGGCCCATGCGGCGAAGGGAAGCGAGACACGGTTCGGACACCCCGTGCGGTACGTCTCCGTTTGCGCTCACGGTATCCTGACGCTTCCTTTCGATCGCATGCGACTCGCTACTGGCGAATATTTGTACCCTATATTGCAAATCTTGCAACAGGTTATCGGCCGAAGAAGCGTGTTTTCGGCAAAGTTTTTCCCCCGCCGGGCGCAGAACTCCTCGAAGAAGCTCCAAGCTTGGGCAGCGCGGCGGCGGCGATCGCTGCGCGCAACGCACGCGCGGGCGGCGATTCCCGTGATGGCCGACCGGTGAGCGACACCATAGCGCCGTCCACGAAGCGCAGGCCACAAGCCACCGTCCGCGATGCCCAGGCCGGCGACGCCTGGGCCACTCACCAGCGCGGGCCGCCGCGGTAGGCCTCGAGCGTCGCGTAGCTCGCGTAGGCGAGATAGCCGAAGAGGATGGTGATGAAGATGCTCCCCCAGACAATCAGGGCATACGCCGCCAGACTCGTGCCCGCCAAGACCGAGAGCCACAGGGAGAGTTCCATGCCGCGGCCGCGGTCGACCAGGAGGAACAGTTCGCGGGCGATCTGCCCGCCGTCGAGCGGGTAGACGGGCAAGAGATTGATCACGCCCCAGAAGACCGAGATCCAGACGAGAGAGTACGAGAGGTAGCCGAGGAAGGGGCTTTCCACGGCAATCTCGCCGCCGATGCCCAAGAGCCGCGCGCCGCCGACTTCGATCGTCAGCCACCTGCCGGTCGTCAAGCCGAGCGCCGCGATCACCACCGCCGCCAGAAGAAAACCGGCCCCGGGGCCTGCTATGGAGACGGTGATGTGCTGCCAGGGGGAGAAGCGGCGGGCGCTGGCGCCGTCGTAGGCGGCCAATCCCCCCATGCCGTAGAGGGTGATGTGCGGCCGCGCGCCGTAGCTGCGGAGCACCACCGCGTGGCCCAGCTCGTGGACGAGGATGCCGATCGTGAAGGCGCATATCCAGGCCGTGAGCGTGACGGCATCGATACTGCCCAGTCCCAGGATCAGCCCTACGAGCCAGAAGAAGGGATGGATGCGGACGGGGAAGCCGAGGAAGCTGAAGCGGATGTCATAGGCCGTGGGAGTCGGTTCACCGAAAATCACCGTATCGGATCCTTACGGGTGGATGCCTGGGGAGTTGCCTTGGCGGTTCGGGGGTTGGGGGGCGTCGGAGGACTCTTGCCAATGCCGCTACCCTTGCCGAATGGTGTAATCACACCATCATAACCCGCTACGCAGCCGGCAGGCAGTGGCCGGTGGTCGGCAAAGTCGGCGCAGCGCGCGGCGCGCGCTTGCGGCTCTCCCCTGCGGCGAACCCCTCGCCCGTGCCGGTTGCCGACTTGAAACCCCCCGTCGTCCGCCATAGGATTTCAAGAGTAGACTATTTTCGGGGGCAATCTCCGCAGCGCGAGCGGCCTGCCGGGCGCGGCCGCTGGCGTTGCGGCCCTTCTTCGGGCAAAAGGCCTTCGATGTACGCTCCACGAATCGCTCTCGCTACGGCAGTGCTGGGTGGGCTGGCCCTCGCGCCCGCCGAGGCGACCGCCGAGATCACCGCGGCGCAGGTCCACGAAGCGATCGACCGCGGGGTCGACTGGCTCAAGAACCAGCAGCAGGCCGACGGGAGCTGGCCGGATACGGTAGGTCACAGCGGCGGCGTCACGGCGCTTAGTACCTTGGCGCTGCTCGAGGCCGGCGTGCCCCCCGACGACCCCCACATGGCGCGGGCCCTCAACTGGCTCCGCGCCCTGCAGCCGACCGGTACGTACGTCCTGGCACTGCAGACGATGGTCTTCGCCAAGGCGGAGCCCAATCGCGACCTGCCGCTGATCGCCCGCAACGTTGCCCGCCTGGAGGCCATCCAGGTTCCCGGCGGGGAGCGGCGCGGTTCGTGGACCTACGGCCAACCCGGAACTTTCGCCCACGGCGCGGCGACCATCGGCGACAACTCCAACGCCCAGTTCGCCCTCTTGGCCCTCCACGAGGCGGAGCGGGCGGGCGTACCCGTCAGCGACTCAACGTGGCAGATGGCCCTCGACTACTGGGAAGCGGCCCAAAACCCCGACGGCTCCTGGGGCTACCATCCCCGCTCCCCGGGGACGGGGAGCATGACGGCGGCGGGCATCGCCTGCCTGGTGATCGCCTCCGACATGACCCACAGCGGCGACGCACGCGTGGAAGGCGGGAAGATCGTCTGCTGCCAGAACGATGGAGAGAATGGCCAGCGGCGGCTGGAACGGGGGCTGCGGTGGATGGGCGAGAACTTCTCCGCCTCGGCGAATCCCGGCCCCGGGGCCCGCGGCCAGCGGTGGTTCTACTACTATCTCTACGGCATCGAGCGGGTGGGCCGCTTGACCAACCGCCGCTTCCTCGGCGAGCACGATTGGTACCGCGCGGGGGCCGACCGACTCGTCAGCCGCGAACTGGGCCACGCCGACTTCTGGCGCGGCATCGAAATCGAGAACAACGAGCGGATCGCCACCAGCCTGGCGCTCCTTTTTCTCGCCAAGGGCCGCCGGCCGATCCTCCTCTCCAAGCTCCGCTACGGCGAGGGGAACGAGTGGAACCTCCACCGCGGCGACGTCGCCAACCTCACCGGCTACGTCGAGTCCCGCTGGGAACGCGACCTCTCCTGGCAGGTGGTCGACCTGGCGGCTGCCAGCGTCGAGGATCTCGTCCAGTCCCCGGTGCTCTACCTGAGCGGGCGCGAGGATCCCTTCCCGGCCGATCCCGCCCGCCGCGCCGCCGCGGAGAAGCTCCGCGACTACATGGACCGCGGCGGCTTCGTGCTCGCCGAGGCCGTCTGCGGAGGCGAGGCCTTCGACCGCGGCTTCCGCGAACTGGTCGAACTGGCCTTCCCCGAGCCGGAATACCAGCTCCGGCTCCTCGGTCCGGAACACCCCATCTGGCGGACCGAGGAGCGCATCGACCCCGATCAGGTGCGGCCGCTTCTGGGCCTGGACTTCGGCTGCCGCACGAGCCTGGTGCACCTGCCGCCGGACCCGCCGCGGCACGCCCTCTCCTGCCTCTGGGAGGTCTCGCGGACGGGCCGCGGCATCACCCTCCCCGCGGCCGTCCAGAGCGAGGTCGATGCCGGCCTGTCCATCGGCATGAACATCCTCGCCTACGCCACGAACCGCGAGGTGAAGTACAAGTACGAGCACTTCGCCCCCCCCGAGAGCGACCGGCCCCGCGACGCCCTCGACCGCGGCCGCCTCTACCTGGCCAGCATCCGCCATCCCGGCGGCTGCAACGCGGCCCCCCTGGCCCTGAGGAACTTCCTCGAGGCCGCCGCCGACCAGCTCCAGCTCCGCGTGGGAACGGAGGCACGCGAGGTCGACCTCACCGACCCGGAGCTCTTCGCATACCATATGGTCTTCATGCACGGCCGCCATACCTTCCGGCTGACCGACACCGAGCGGAAGAACCTCCGCACGTTCGTCGAGCGGGGGGGGATGGTCTTCGCCAACTCGATCTGCACGAGCAAGGCCTTCACCGAATCGTTCCGGCGCGAGATGGCGGAGATCTTCCCCGATCGCTCCTCCGAACCGATCGCGGCCGGCGACCCCCTCTACTCCCCCGACTACGGCGGCTTCGACCTCTCGACCGTCTCCCGCCGCGAATTGGAGACCAACGCCGGCGACGGCCCCATCGCGACGACCATCCGCAAAGGCCCCCCCGTGCTCGAGGGGATCCGCATCGACAACCGCTGGGGCGTCGTCTTCTCGCAATACGACATCAGCTGCGCCCTCGAGCAGCACGCCATGCTCGAGTGCCCCGGCTACCCTCGCGACGACGCCGCCCGCATCAGCCTCAACGTGCTCCTCTACTCGCTCCAGCAGTGATCCGCTTCGCGGCACAGGCTCGCAGTTCGGGAGCAGCATTTCCATCGAAGGGGGAGGGCCGTGCCACACTCCGGGCCGCCACCTGTGATTTCGATCTGCTCGGCGCCCAAGACACCCCACGGCGGGCCGCTCGTTGACGTTCTGCCCCCGCTTGACCCGCTGCGCGGGCCGAACCGCATGATACTTGTAATCCGTGGACGAACCCTATCCCTTCCCCCGGCGGCTTTTCTTCTTCGTCGTCCGCGACTTCGGTGACTTCGCTGCGGTGTCCTTGGCGGTCTTCGCAGTTCGGGAGGTGCGTTTGCCGCGCCCCTTGGCGGCGCCGCCGGCGGGAGCTTTGGCCTTGCGGGCGCGGCGCTCGACGAGGCGGAAGTCGAGCTCGCGGCGCATGGGATCGACGCGGGAGACGGCCACGCGGAGCATGTCGCCCAGGCGGAACTGATTGCCGGCCTTGCGGCCCGCCAGGGTGTGCGCGGCGCGGTCGTAGCTGTAGTAGTCGTCGACCAGCGAGTCGACGTGCAGCAGGCCTTCGGCGGGCAGGTCGATCCCCTGGGCGAAAAGGCCGAAACTCTCCACGCCCGTCACGACGACGTCCATCTCCTCGCCGATCCGCTCCGCCAGGTAGGCCAGCAGCTTGACCTTGGTGAGTTCCCGCTCGGCCGCTTCGGCACGCTGCTCCCGGTCCGAGCAATGCTCGCCCAGCGCCGCGAGCTCGACGAGGTCCGCCGCCGGGCGGCGGCCGGCAAGGATCGCCGCGAGGGTGCGGTGGACGGTGAGGTCGGGATAGCGCCGAATCGGTGAGGTGAAGTGGCAGTAGCACTCGCTGGCCAGGGCGTAGTGGCCCTCCTCCTGCGGGCTGTAGATAGCCCGCTGCATGGATCGCAAGAGGGCGTAGTTGACGGCGCGCTCTTCGGGCCGCCCCCGCACGGCGGCCAGGAGCTCCTGCAGCTCGAAGCGATTGCGGAGGCTCGTCACCTTGAGGCCCAGTTCGGCGACGAACTCGGTCAAGGCCTGCATCTTGCGGTCGCTGGGGGTGCCGTGGACGCGGCGGAGGAAAGGCACCCCCTTGGCGTGGAGCATCTCCGCCACCGCCTCGTTGGCCGCCAGCATGAACTCCTCGATGATCTGGTGGCTCTCCGTGCTGGCCACCACCGTGGCGCCGATGACCCGCCCGCTGCGGTCGAGGTCCACACGCACCTCGGGGAGCACCAGCTCCAGGGCGCCCCGCTCGAAGCGCCGCCGGCGCAGCGTCATGGCGAGGGTGTGCATGCGTCCGATCAGCTCGTGGACCTGCTTGCCCAGCCGCTTCTGCCAATGCTGGGGCTGCGCCAGGTAGTCGTCGACCTCTTCATAGGTCATCCGCTTCCGGCTGCGGATGACCGAATTGTGGAAGGCGGCGTCGATGCGGAGCCCTTCGGGCGTGAACTCCATGAACACCGTCTTCGCGTAGCGGACCTTCCCTGGCTGAAGACTGGCCAGGCTGTTGGAGATCGCCTCCGGGAGCATGGGGAGCACGCGGTCGGGGAGGTAGACGCTGGTGCCCCGCTGCCGCGCCTCGCGGTCGAGGGCCGTCCCCGGGCAGACGAAGCTGGCCACGTCGGCGATGTGGACGCCGAGCACCCAGTTGCCCTTCTCGTTGACCTCCAGGGAGATGGCGTCGTCGAAGTCGCGCGCTTCAGCCGGGTCGATGGTGATCACCGCCAGGTCCGTCAGGTCGAGCCGTCCGGGAGGGACCGATTCGTCGAAGGATTCGCCCTGGCGGCGGGCCTCGTCGAGGGCGTCCTCGGGAAACGCCTCGGGAAGGCCGAACTCGTGGATGGTGGACATCGTGTCCACGCCGGGCTTGCCGGAGGGTCCGAGGACCTCGACGATCACCCCCTCGCCATCGTGGAACGCCGTGGGGAAACGGACCATTTCCAGAACGACCTTATCGCCTTCGCGCGCGTTCTTGGCCCCCGGGTCGCCCACGGGGACGGGGCGCGCGAAGACCGTGCCATCCACCAGGGCGAACCCGGTGCCGGTCCGTTCGAAGTAGGTCCCCACGAAGCGGTAGGTCTCGCGCTGGAGAATCTCGACGATCTCTCCGCGAGGCCCTTGGGGCGACCGCCCCCGAGAACGAACGCGGACCACCACCGTATCCCCGGTGGCGGCATCGTGCGTCTTCTCGGTGGGGATGTAGATATCGACGCTCCGATCGCCGGCGGCGACCGCGCCGGCGGGGCGGACGAAACCATACCCCCCTTGGGCGCGGCGAAAAGTTCCTACGATGCGCCCTGGCTTTCGGGGGGTATCGCCCCCGATATCCGCCGGTCTCACCGAACGGACGCGATGGCTGGCCTCGTACGTGAGCTTCCCGTTGCGGATGAGGCGCTTGATGGCCTTCTTGACCTCGGCGACCTCCTCCTTGGGGACGTTGAGCTTGCGGGCGATGACCCGAGGCTTGACCGGCTGGTAGCCGGGCCGCTGCACGATTTCGAGAATCGCTTGTTCCAGAGTGGCAGCATCCATGGAGGATTTGCTCGCAAGGGGAGGAATCGGGTGTGGTGAGGGTTGACCGCGCACAACTCTAGGGTTGGGCGGTGTCTGCCGTCAACCCGCGAGAGGGGCAATTGTTACCCGCAACCGGGCGGTTCTCGCCCCCTTGCATCACACCGGGGCCGGAATTCCTGCCCGCCGCCGCGCGGCGCTCGTTGACACCGGTTTCTAATGTGCCCTAAAATGCCGACTATTCCACGGCGCGAAAGTCTTACAGCTCTGGGGGGGACCGGGGGCGTTTCTGCGTAACCGGACCGCGGTTTCGTACGACGGGGCCAACCTGTGCGGAGAGCCCTCCCTACCGCGCCTTGGCTGCATTGCTGCCCAGCGAACCCTGGTCGAAACCGGAGAAGAAATCTATGCCAGAGGACAAAGCCAGCCAGATCGTCAACGTGATGAGGGAGAGTCGGCTCTTCGCTCCGCCGCCTGCCTTTGTGGAGGAGGCGCGGATCAAGTCGATGGAGGAGTACGAGCGGCTCTGGCAGGAGGCCGCCGCGGACCTGGAAGGCTTCTGGGGGAAGCTCGCCGAGGAGCTCCACTGGTTCCAGCCCTTCGAGAAGGTGCTGGAGTGGAACCCGCCATTCGCCCAATGGTTCGTGGGGGGGAAGACGAACATCTCCTACAACTGCCTGGACCGGCACCTGGCCGGACCGCGGAAGAACAAGGCGGCCTTCATCTGGGAGGGCGAGCCGGGCGACGTGCGGGTGATGACCTACGCCATGCTCCACCGCGAGGTCTGCCGCTTCGCCAACGTGCTCAAGAACCTGGGCATCCAGCAGGGCGACGTAGTGACGCTCTACATGCCCATGGTCCCCGAGCTGGCCATCGCCATGCTCGCCTGCGCACGGATCGGCGCCATCCACTCGGTGGTCTTTGGCGGTTTTTCCGCCGAAGCCATCGCCGACCGCAACAACGACGCCTCGGCGAAGCTGATCATCACCGCCGACGGCGGCTGGCGCCGCGGCAAGGCGCTGCCGCTGAAGGAGAACGTCGATACGGCCTTGGAGAAATCCCCCACGGTGAAGAAGTGCATTGTGCTCCGCCGCGTGGGGAATGAATGCCCCATGCAGGAAGGCCGCGACTTCTGGTGGCACGAGCTGTCGGCCGAGGCCGACGACAACTGCCCCGCCGAGCCGCTCGACAGCGAGGCGCCGCTCTTCATCCTCTACACCAGCGGTTCCACCGGCAAACCCAAGGGGATCAAGCACACCACGGCGGGTTACAACCTCTTCACGACGAAGACCATGGAGTGGGTCTTCGACATCCGCGACGACGACGTCTACTGGTGCACGGCCGACATCGGCTGGATCACCGGCCACAGCTACATCGTCTACGGGCCGCTCTCCGCGGGGGCTACGTCGGTGATGTTCGAGGGAGCGCCCAACTGGCCCGACGAAGGGCGGTTCTGGGAGATCGTCGAAAAGTATGGGGTGACCATCTTCTATACCGCCCCCACGGCGATCCGCTCCTTCATCAAATGGGGCGACCAGTGGGTGGACAAGCACGACCTTTCCACGCTGCGGCTGCTGGGGACGGTCGGCGAGGGGATCAATCCCGAGGCCTGGATGTGGTACCACAAGAAGATCGGCGGCGAGCGGTGCCCGATCGTCGACACCTGGTGGCAGACCGAGACCGGCGGGATCATGATGAGCCCCCTCCCGGGTGCCATCCCCACCAAGCCGGGGAGCTGCACCAAGCCCTTGCCGGGCGTCATCCCCGAGGTGGTCGGTGAAGACGGCATTCCGGTGGAACCCGGCAACGGCGGCTGGCTGGTGATCACCAAGCCCTGGCCGAGCATGCTCCGGGGCATCTGGGGCGACGACGAGCGCTACAAGGCGCAGTACTGGAGCGACGTGCCCGGGAAGTACCTCTGCGGCGACAACGCCCGCTGCGACGAGGACGGTTACTACTGGATCATGGGGCGGATCGACGACGTCCTCAACGTCTCCGGGCACCGGCTGAGCACCATCGAGATCGAGAGCGCCCTGGTCAGCCACGAGGCCGTGGCCGAGGCTGCCGCCGTGGGCCGTCCCCACGACGTCAAGGGCGAGGCGGTCGCCGTCTTCGTCACCCTCGCCGAGGGCTTCGATCCCGACGAGGATCTCCGCAAGGCCCTCAAGGCCCACGTCCGCAAGGAGATCGGGGCCCTGGCCGTCCCCGACGACATCCGTTTCACCCACGCCCTCCCCAAGACGCGCAGCGGCAAGATCATGCGGCGGTTGCTCCGCGACATCGCCTCCGGCCGCGAATCGACGGGCGACACGTCCACGCTCGAGGATTTCAGCGTTCTCGCCCGGCTGCGCACCGACGAGGATTGAGGCGGGCCGGGCCCGGCTGCGGGGCTACGATTCGTTCCAACGGCGGCGGGCGACGGTGTGGGCAACCGCGCCCGCCGCTGCGAAGAGGAGGAAGCGCGCCGGGCGAATCCCGGCGATGCGGTTCTCGACGCGGAGCGGCGCGAGAATCCGCGCCGCCAGCGTATTCATCCCCGGCGGGAGCACGGGTTGCCGACCGCGGCGGTTCAGTCGGTCAGGTCGGGGGGGAGCCGGTCGAGGTGACGGACGACGACGCGGGCGACCTTCCGCCAGGGGATGGCGTAGACGGTGAAGCTTTCGTCGTCCTCGCGGACGGCGAAGAGGCCCACCTCTTCGGCGGACCGCTCCGATGAGAAACGCTGGGGAACGACGATCTCGCCATCGCCCAGGTGCAGCTCGACGACGGCCCCCTGCGGCCGCTGGGCCCAGAGGGCGGGGAAGAGCGCGGCCAGCGACGCCGGGGCGACGCCGGACCGCGTGGGGACCGGAGGACTCGCCGTACGGGTCCCTCCGGTCGCCAGTGGCGTCCCCCCGTGTTGGGTGTGCGGTGGCGGCGCATCTCCCCAGGTAAGCGACGACGCCGAGGCGTCTCCGCCATCGGCCCGCCCTACGGCGATCTCCTCATGGTCCTCCTGCTCTTCTTGGTCGGGGATGTCGTCGTAGGAAGGGATGCGGAACCGCGAACCGCACTCGGGGCACTGGCCGGGCCGGCCCTGGAGTCGCGCCGGGCCGTGGAGCCGGTGGCCGTTGGGGCAGAGGAATTCGATCTGTTCCTCGCGCGCCGGAGCGGGCTTCTCGCCGACGGGAGCGAAGACGCGGGAATCCGACATCTGCGGTTGGGCCACCTCGGAGTCCGAGTCGTCGAAGGCCTGTCCCGCCGCATCCGAGGGATTGGGGATGCGGAACTTCACTCCGCAGCTCGGGCAGCGCGCAGCGCGACCGGCCTGCGAATCGGAGCAGTGGATGCGATGTCCGTTGGGACAGAAGAATCGAATCACCGTGCCCCCCCCGAGGACAGGGCGCAACGTGGTTGGAGAAACTTTCCCGGCCGCGATTGGCTTTTCTGAATACTACCCCACATCCCAGTGGGGAACAATGAGGAGCCCCTCGAACCCGATGGTTTCCGAGGGCTGAAGGCAGTCCCCTGCCCCGCGGCGGGGGCGGCGGCGCCCGGGCGATGATGCGGATCCGGCGCGGCCGCCGGACCGCAGCGTGGCCTAGGGTGTTGAGGAGGCCTCCCCTCCACCCGCGGCACCGCGACCGCCGCCGCACGCACGCGGCGCTTGACAGGACGGGCGCCGCTGACAAACTGAAGAGGCCCCCTGAAGAACCTCACGAGCGATTCCATGCCCATCGTCGTCGTCTGCCCCGGCTGCCGAGCCCGTTTCCAGGTCAGTGACCGCTTTGCGGGCCAGTCGGGTGCCTGCCCGAAGTGCAAGGCCACCATCCGCGTCCCCACCGCCGCCGAAGAGGTCAAGGTCCACACCCCGGAGGCCTTCGAAGGGAGCCGCGGCGTCTCCGGCAAGCTGGTCCTCAAACCGATCGCCCGCACCCAGGTCCGTTTCGAGCCCGTAGTGGCCGTGGGGATCGCCGCCGGGGCGCTGGTCGTACTGGTAGCCACCTGGATATTGGGCCGCGCGGCCTTCTGGGACCATGCTCTGGTGCGGACTATCGGCCTGCTGCTCGTCTCCCCGCCGCTGGTCCTGGGGGCCTATACCTTCCTCTACGACGACGAGCTGGAGCCCTACCGCGGCAAGGCACTCTACCTCCGCACCGCCATCTGCGCGGCGGGCTACGTTCTTCTCTGGGGCGTGTTCGGCTACTTCGTCGCCCCGGGGATGGGCAGCGGCGAGCTCTACCACTGGTTCTACGTGGCCCCCCTCTTCTCGGTGATGGGCACCCTGATCGCCCTGGCGACGCTGGATCTCGAGTTCGGCAGCGCCTTCTTCCACTATGCCTTCTACCTGCTGGTGACGATCATCCTCCGCGGGATCGGCGGGATGGGCTGGATCTGGCAGCTCAACGGCTGAGCGCCGGCCGCCGCGGCGCCCCGTCCATGGAGCAGGCTCCCCCCGATGACCACGCTGCTCGACATCCCGGAGATCGCCGCCCTCGACGCGCGGCAGTCGATGATCCGCATCCCCCCCGAGTTGGACGTGCCCCTTTCCGGCCGCGTCCGCCAGCTCATCGATACCGCCGAGTTTCGCCGCCTGGCCCGGATCAGCCAGTTGGGGCTCGTCTCGCTCGTCTACCCGGCGGCCCATCACACCCGCTTCGAGCACAGTCTGGGCGTCTACCGCCTGGGGCTTCTCTGCCTGAAGCGCCTGGCCCACGACCGGCGGTTTTCGGCGGTGGTGGCGGCCGAGCGGGCGGAAGTCTTCCTGGCCGCGGCCCTCTTGCACGACTTGGGCCACTGGCCCTTCTGCCACCCCATCGAGGACATCCGGCTGGCGGGCGTCCCCAGCCACGAGCTCTTCGCCAACAGCTTCCTGCTCGAGGGCGAGATCGCCGACGTGCTGCGGCACGACTGGGGCGTGCCGCCACGCGACGTCGTGGCCCTGATGAGCGAGAAGCCCCGCGACCCCGCAGGCCGCATCCTCGCCGGCATCCTCTCCGGCCCCATCGACATCGACAAGATGGACTACCTCTTCCGCGACAGCCTCCACGCCGGCGTCCCCTACGGCCGGCACTTCGACCAGGAACGGCTCATCGGCAGCCTCTGCCTGAACGAGACCGGCGACGGCCTGGCGATCAGCGACAAGGGGAAGACGGCCGCCGAACTCATGGTCTTCGCGCGCTACGTGATGTTCAGCGAGGTTTACTGGCACCACGGCGTCCGCGCCGCCACGGCGATGCTCCAGCGGGCCTTCTACCTGCTCGAGGGGACCCTCGACCTCGACCGCCTCTTCCGCCTCAGCGAGCCGGAGTGGATCGAGGCCCTGCGGCAGGCGGCCGACGGCGGGCCGGCGGGCGAACTGCTCGAGGGCCTCTTCGGCCGCACGCGGCGGCTCTACAAGCGGTTGGCCCAGTACAGCCTCGTCGAGCAGCCCTCGCTGTACCGCCGCCTGGCACGCCGCCCCTATCCCTTCCTGGTCGCCTGCGCCGAGCAATTCGCCGTCGTGGCCAGCACCGCGACGGGGCGGATCATCGCCCCGCACGAAATCCTCTTCGACGCCCCACCCGTGGCCCGCGAGGTCGAACTCGACGTGGAGGTCTTCTTTCCCAAGGAGGACCGCTACCGGCCGCTGGCGGAGGTCTCGCCGGTGATCCGCGTGCTCGCCAAGGAGCAGTTCGACGACTACGTGAAGCGGGTGCGGCTCTTCGCCCACCCCCGCGTGGCCGACCACCTCAAGCACACCGACCTGGCGGCACTCGTCGGCGAGACCCTGGTGCGCATGGAGTAGACGCCGAAAATCCCAGGCGCGGCAAGGGAGATCACCGGCGCGGTACCGCGGCGGGGCGGCGGTACACCGCCCTCGCCCCGAGCGGCAGCCGGACGTCACTTCTGTTGGCTCAGGAGCGCCGCGGCGGGCCGGTCGAGATAGAGGACGGCACTCTCGTGGCGTTGCAGGATCGAAGCGGGTAGCAAGGGGGTCACCGGCCCCTCGACGGCGCCGCGGACGGCCTCGGCCTTCCGCCGGTCGGGGACGCTGCACACGATGGAATGCGACTTGACGATCTGCGGGATCGACATGGAGATCGCCTGCCGGGGCACCTCGTCGATCGAAGCGAACCAGCCCTCGCCGAGCTGCTGGCGGCGGCAGGCCTCGTCGAGCTGGACGATGAGATACGGCTCCTCGGTCTCGAAGTCGGCGGGGGGGTCGTTGAAGGCGAGGTGGCCGTTCTCGCCGATGCCGATGAAGGCCACGTTGATCGGGTGCTCGGCGATCAGCGACCCCAGCCGGCGGCACTCGGCTTCCGGGTCCGACTCGGCGTCGATGAAGTGGAAGGCGGCCGGGGCCTGGGGGAGGCGGTCGACGAAGCGCTCCTTGAGATACTTGCGGAACGAGGCCGGGTGGGTCATCGGCATGGCGATGTACTCGTCGAGGTGGAAGGCGGTGACCTTGGACCAGTCGATGCCCTCGGCCGCCACCAGGGCCCCGAGCATCTCGAACTGAGAAGCTCCGGTGGCCAGGATGATGTTGGCCGCCCCCCGCGCCCCCAGCGCAGCGCGTATCCGCTCGGCCCCCTCGGCCGCCGCCTTCCGCCCCAGCTCTTCCTTCGTCTCGCAAACCACCACTTTCATCCGCGCTTCCTCCCGAAATCTTCCGTTCTGACACTTTCGCCCCCCCCTAAATGGCGAATTCGCCGCCGCCGCTGGCGCCACGATAGGGTCTAACCGCCACGGGATCAAGTGTGTAGGTCCCCTGCTGTCCTGAATGAGGGGTGCAAACGGCGTGGGCCTGCCACCATGGTGGGGATAGAGCTGGCATTAGTGCTCAATCCCGCCAGTGGCGGGCGAGCAGGCCAAGATCCCCTGCCGACGGGCGAAATGCTCCTTGATTAGCCTGCGGCCCCCATTAGACTGTTGAAGAGAGACTGCCGCGGGGTAGTGGCTTAGACTGTTGAAGAGAGACTGCCGCGGGGTAGTGGCTTCGGATTAACTTTTCGAAATAGCAACCGTCTCGAAGGAGACCTTCCATGGCATCCGTCCCCCCCGAACCGCCCAATCCTTACGAAGCACCCCAGTCCACCGGTCCACCCACCGCTGCCCCTACCGCCGATGAGCGGCTCTGGGGGATGCTCTGCCACCTGCTCGCGCTGGCCGGTTATGCCATCCCTCTGGGAAACGTCATCGGGCCACTCGTCATTTGGCTGATCAAAAAGGATGAGATGCCCTTCGTGGACGATCAGGGCAAGGAATCGCTGAACTTCCAGATCAGCATCGTCATCTACTTCCTGATCTCTATCGTGCTGTCGATTATCATCATCGGCGTATTCCTGGCAATTGCGGTGGCCATCTTCGCGCTGGTGATGATCATTATCGCCGCGGTAAAGGCCCAGCAGGGCGAGTACTACCGCTACCCGCTCACCATCCGCCTGATTCCGTGATCGGCGCGGACACGAGCTCCAGCAGGCGAGAGGCTGGTCCGCGGGAGAGAAGCGGTGGATTTCGCCTCGCTTCGGCCCCGCGGCGCGGCCGGAGGGGCTCCGCGGCTCGATGGGCTCGGCCTCGGCGGAACTCGTCTTCTCCGGGGGGGGCGGAGGGGATAGAATCGCCTCCCACGCCGTGGAGACCACCGCCGGCGGACCGGCGGGCACGAAAACGCGGCACCGCGGCACGACAGAAACGACAGGGAGGTCGTTCGATGTCCATTGCGCACACGCTTGCCCCCTCCGGAGGTGCAGTCGAGGTCGTCATCCCCGCCCGCATGGCCTCGACGCGGCTGCCCCGGAAGATGCTGCTGGCGGAGACGGGCAAGCCGTTGATCCAGCACACCTACGAGGCCGCGGCCACGGCCCGTTCGGCCCGTTCGGTCCGCGTGGCCACCGACCACGAGGCGATTGCCGAGGCCGTCCACCGCTTCGGCGGCTGCGTGGAGATGACCGATCCCGGGGTGGCCAGCGGCACTGATCGGGTTGCCGAGGTCGCCCGCCGCATCGAGGATGCCCGGATCGTGGTCAACGTGCAGGGGGACGAACCCGAGGTCGCCGGGGCTTCGATCGACCTGGCCGTCCGCCTCCTGGAGACGCACGCCGACGCGGCGATGGCCACCGTGGCCACTCCCATCCGCCGCCGCGCGCTGCTCGAGGATCCCGCGTGCGTGAAGGTCGTCTTCGATGCCCAGGGCCGGGCCCTCTATTTCAGCCGCAGCCCCATCCCCCACCCCCGGCAGTGGCACGATTCGCTCTTCGAGGTGGAGCCGCCGCTCTTCTACCAGCACATCGGTCTGTACGCCTACCGCCGCGATTTTCTCCTCGGCCTGGCCCGCCTCCCCCAGTGCGCCACCGAGCGGACGGAGAGCCTCGAGCAGCTCCGCGTCCTGCACTCCGGATACCCGATCCTCGTGGGTATCGTCGCCGAGGCCTTCGGCGGCATCGACACCGCGGACGACTACGCGGCCTTCGTCGCCCGCCACCGCCGCCTCCGCCGGGCCGGCTAGTGGTCTGTCCGGTTCGAGTTTACTAATGTCCAGCTCTGTGCAACCACTCCTCTATTTCCTCCGTTCCCTCCTGTTCGAGCAAGAACCACCTCCAATCGCCCGATCTTTACTGGACAGGAGGGCGCCGAGGGGAACCGAGAGGGATTCGGGGAGTCGAGAACCATCTGGGAGCAGCTCCCTCCATACCGGCGCCACGCTCTTCTCCCTCACTCGCTCCGTTCCCTCCGGTTCCAGAAAGGTGGGCAAGGTGCCCCCTCTCTTGCCGTTCTTCTTTTGAACAGACCGAGGGAACGGAGAAGAGGACGGGGTGAGAAACGGTCGAGAAGACCGAGCACGAGGAAACGGAGGGAAGAGGTAGCCCATTCCCTCTCCCGCTTATTGCGGGGAGGACCCCTCCTGTCATTCCCAAAAGGGTTCACGGCCGAGCGTGCCACCCACTACTGGTAAACTAGACCACTAGGCCGGCCCCGCGCCGCGGCGAAGGGCTTACCGTGCGGCGCGGTGCGAGGGGGGCGGCGCGCCGGGCTGGAAGACGCCGAACTCCAGCTGGCCATCGCCGGTGACGTCGCCTACCACGGGGACATCGCCGGGGCCGCCGAGCTCGAAGACCTTGTCGGTGGCGTCCTCGCGGTGGTTGCCGCCGGTGTCGAGTATCCACTTGCCGTTGCGGAAGACGCCGATATTGGCCACGCCGTCGCCGGTGAAGTCGCCCACGACGGGGACGTCGCCCTCGCGGCCGAAGAGGGCGACGATGTCGGCGTCGTCGAGGCGGCCGTTGCCGTTGACGTCGAGGTACCAGGTGCCGGCGCGGAAGATGCCGATGGTGGCCACGCCGTCGCCGTTCCAGTCGCCGGCCACGGCGCGGTCGCCCGGCTGGCCGTACGCGAAGACGTGGTCGATCAGGTCGCGGCGGAGGGGGCCGTCGCTGACGCGGCGTAGCTGGCGGTCGCCGCTGGCGGCCTCGGTGGGCCGGGGGGGAAGATTCTTGAAGCCGCCCCGGCTGCGGTTGGCCACCGTCGGCAGGCCCGGCTCGGCGGCGATGGCCCGCGCGTCGCCCGGCCACGAGGGCCCGAAGGTGCCGATGTCGGCCTTGCCGTCGCCGTCCCAATCGCCGACGACCGGCTGGTCTCCGGCATCGCCCAGTTGGGCCCAGAGATCGCCCTCGTCCCAAACGCCGTTGCCGCTCAGGTCGATGAACCACTGGCCGTCGATGAAGACGCCGATCTCGAAGCGCCCGTCGCCGCTGAAGTCGCCGACGATGGGAAGGGCGCCCCGGGCTCCGAAGTGGAAGGTCCGTACGGTGCGGCCGGAGCCGTCGACGAAGACCCAGCGGCCTTCATCCAGTGCCTCGCCGAGTTCGCCCCGGGAAACCAGGCGGACGGTGGCTTCCCGCCCGGCGCGGGCCAGAGCGGCCGAGTCGCCCTCGCGGCGGGGCTGCCCCGCGTTCACCACGCTCAGGTGCCAACTGTAGCTGCTCGGCTCACCGTAGCCGCCGCCGCCGCCGTAGGAGGGCCACAGGCCCGTCGGGGAGAGGCTGGTGGTCGTGATGCCGATCGGGTAGGCGTTCGGGTCGGTCGATGTCACCGACGGCGGCGGGGACAGGGGCGTCCAAGGGTAAGGATCGGGGGGCGGGGGCGTCGGCGGCGGGGGCGGGGGCACGAATTCGACGAGGACTTCGCTGAAGTTGTAGCCCCGGGCGTCGTCGCCGTAGTCGATGAATATCCCCACGATGGCGTCGGTCGGCGGCACCGTGGGCGCCAGCCGCGCCAAGAGGTCCGGGGCGATCGCCTCGTGGGGGTTGAGCGCCACGCCGCCGTGCGTTCCCGGGGTATCGATGCCGTCGAGATAACCCTGGGGCTGGAATTGGAGGACGCTGTAGCCGCCGGCAGCCAGGAAGGTGAACTCGTAATAGCCGGCGGCGTCGGTCACGGTGGAGACCGGTTGGCCGGCATCGTCGAGGATAGGGTTGCCGAACTCGTCGCCGAGCTGGAGCCGCACGCCGGCGAGCGGCTTGCTCCCGTCGCGGCGGACGCCGTCGCGGACCGTATGCACCGGGGGAACGGCGTCGCCCTCGTCGAGGACGAGCGTGCCGCCGTCCTGGAAGACGTAGCCGGAGAGCCGCGCCGGCTCCAGCTCGGCGAAGTTGTAATCCAGGCCTGCCTGCCCGGAGGTGAGGGTAACGCCGGTGATGCGGTCGCCGGGATTATGGGCCACGCCCCCCTTGGTCCCCGCAGTCACCAGGCCGTTGAAGTAGCCTTCCGGCTGCGTCTGGTAGACGCCGTAGGTCCCGGGCCGCAGGCCGTCGAAGACGTAGTAGCCGCTGCTGTCGGTGTAGACGCTCGCGCCCAGCGACTGGCCGGCTTCGTCCAGCAGGGTGATCCTGACCCCCTCGATGCCCCGCTCGCCCGTCTCGCGGAGCCCGTTGTTGTTGGCGTCCACGTAGACATAGCCGGAGATGGCCACCGGGGCCAGCTCGGCGAAGTCGTAATTCAGGCCCGAGAGCCCCGAGGTGATCTCGATGGCGCCGATGACGTCGTCCTCGACGACCACGCCCCCCGCGCTGCCCACGATGGTGCTCCCCTGGAAATAGCCCTCCGGCTGGACCTGCTCGACACCGTAGGCGCCGGGCCGCAGGCCGGTGAAGGCGTACTGGCCGTCGCCGTCGGTGAGGGTGCTGCCGATGCGGTTCCCCTCGGCGTCGAGCAGGTAGATGGTCACGCCGGCCAGGAGCGGCTCGCCGGGCGTGTAGCTCCCCGAGTGGTCGTGGTCGACGAAGACCTGCCCGCTGATCTCCCCCGGCTCCAGCTCGCCGAAGTTGTATTCGAACCCTTCCTGCCCGGAGGTGAGGGTAACGCCGGTGATCCGATCGCCGGGGTTGTGGGCCACGCCCCCCTTGGTCCCCGCCGTCACCCGGCCGTTGAAGTAGCCTTCCGGCTGCGTCTGGTAGACGCCGTACGTCCCGGGCCGCAGGCCGTCGAAGACGTAGTAGCCGCTGCTGTCGGTGTAGACGCTCACGCCGAGCGATTGGCCGGCTTCGTCCAGCAGGGTGAGCTTCACGCCGCCGATGCCCCGCTCGCCCTCCTCGCGGAGCCCGTTGTTGTTGGCGTCCACGTAGACGTAGCCGGAGATGGCCACGGGGGCCAACTCGGCGAAGTCGTAATTCAGGCCCGAGAGCCCCGAAGTGATCTCGATGGCGCCGATGACGTCGTCCTCGACGACCACGCCCCCCGCGCTGCCCACGATGGTGCTCCCCTGGAAATAACCCTCCGGCTGGATCTGTTCGACGCCGTAGGCGCCGGGCCGCAGGCCGGTGAAGGCGTACTGGCCGTCGCCGTCGGTGAGGGTGCTGCCGATGCGGTTCCCCTCGGCGTCGAGCAGGTAGATGGTCACGCCGGCCAGGAGCGGTTCGCCGGGCGTGTAGCTCCCCGAGTGGTCGTGGTCGACGAAGACCTGCCCGCTGATCGTTCCGGGGAGCAGTTCGCCGAAGTTGTACTGGGCACCGAGCGCGCCGCTGAGGAGGACGATACCGCTGATGGTGTCGGCGTCGCTGTCGGCCACGCCCCCTTGGGTGCCCACCGAGGCACGGCCGTTGAGCCAGCCGTCGGGCTGCACCTGCTCGACGCGGTATTCGCCGGGGAAGAGGCCGTCGACGGACCAGTAGCCGGTCGCGTCGGTATGGACCTGGTAGTGGGCGCCGGTGGTGCCGTCGGGGAGGACCTGGTAGACGTCCAGCAATACGCCGCCGATCCCCTCCTCCCCGGAATCGAACTGCCCGTTGTCGTTGGCGTCGTGGTAGACGTAGCCGCTGAGCGTGGCGGGCAGCGCCTCGGCGAAGTCGTTGCCGAGGCTATCCTCTCCGCCGAGCAGCGCGATGCCGGCGATGACGTCGGTCCCCACGACGTAGCCGCGGGTGTCGCCGTCGACCGTCCCTGCCGTGGCCCCGACACTGAAGTAGCCCGCCGGCTGCGTCTGCACGATGCGGTAGGTTCCGGGGAGCACGCTCTCGAAGGCGTATTCGCCGTTGCCGTCGGTGATGGCCGTCTTCCCGGTGGCGACGTAGTCGCCGTTGACGAGCTGTTCCAGGCTCAAGTGGACTCCGGCGATTCCCGGCTCCCCCGGCTGCCGAGCGTTGTCCAGATTGACGTCCTCGAAGACCGTGCCCGCAATGGTGATCGGCAGCGGCGTCTGCTCGACGGAGAAGACGGCCCCGGCGGTGAAGACGGTGCGGGGCGTGGCGCTGGGTGGCATGTAGTTCTCGGGAGGCAGGTCGAGCGGCTGCCCCTCCGGGAGACTCTGCTGGGCGGCCGCCAGGTGGCCGTCGTAGAGATCGAAGAACTGCCCTTCGGCCTCGACGTCGTGGTAGTGGGGCGCGGTGAACAGGGCCCGGAACCAGGAGCCCTCGAACTCGGCCCCTTCGACGATGGCGTTCACGACGCCGTCCTCTTGGAGCTCGTCGACGTCGATCTGAAAGACGAGCTTGTCACCCGCCGTGAAGCCGTCGAAGGTGAGCACCAGCTCCGACCCCCCGTTCTCGACGAACTGGCTGGTGACGGTGAACCCGTCGGCGGAGACGATCGACAGCGGGAGCCATCCGAAGGCGCCGAACTCTTCCTCGGTATGGAAGAAGGCGTCGCCGGGATCGAGCCGGCCGGTGCCGAGCTTATCGGTGTCGATGACCAGGCGGGTGAGCCGCGATTCCACGGCCCCTCCCTGGAAGGTCACCTCGAAGAGGTTTCCGGCCTTATCCAGCCCATCGCCCGGCTCATGGTAAACGGCGCCGACCCAGAGGGGAAAATCGGCAGCCAGGAGCTCTCGGGGCTCCATCTGTTCGAAGCGGCAGCGGCGGGGATGGTTGGGCCGGGCGGCGCCGCGGACGCGGCGCGCCGGGCGGCGAAGGAAGCTGAACAGACCCACGATGCGTACCTCCGTGTCTTGCAAAGCGGGGTTGCCCGCGTCTGTGCTGGTCCGTGCCCGCGGGGTAGTAGGGCGGACGTCCCCGTCCGCCAAGCCAATGTGTCGATAGGTTCGATGCCCGCCCGACGAAATGCCCGAACCCCCGGGGGGCGGACACGACTCGCCGGCCGGAACGGCGTCGGATCGGAATGTTAACGGCCCCTATCGGGCAAACATCCCGCCCTTCCGACATGGTGTGGAGCTTCAGTAGGCGGCCGTGTCCTCGGTCTGCGGGGTTCGTCGCTCGCGGGGCGGAAGCGGCCAGAGGCGGACCGTCGTGTCGAAACCGCCCGATACGAGCACTCTTCGCCCTTCATCCCAGGCCAGTGCAGCCACGGAACCGGTGTGGCCGTCGAGCTCCCCCTGCACGGACCGGCTGTCCAGGTCCCAAAGGCGCAAGGCATTGTCGCTGCTGCCGGCGGCCAGGAGATCCTCGCCGCAGAAGGCCAAGGCGAGGACGCGTCCGGGGCGCTCGGGAAGCGTCGCCAGCAGTTCCCCGTCGTCTCCGTCCCACAGGCGGATGCGGCGGTCTTCGCCGCCCGAGGCGAGCAGCGCTCCGCCGGGCGAAAAGGCCAGGGTGTGGACGCGACGCGTGTGGCCGACCAGATCGCGGGCAGCAAAATCGCCGGCATCCCAGATGCGGATCGTCCCTTCCCGCCCCGCGGCCACCAGGTGCGTCCCTCGAGGGGAGAAGCGGAGGGCGCGGACGTCCGGGCCGGGCGCCGCCAGCTCGCGGAGCAGCCGCCCCGTGGCCGTGTCGAAGAGGAGGACCTGCGGTTCGAATCCCGCCGCCGCCAGGAGTCGGCCGTCGGGACTGAAAGCCAAGGCATACAGCGGTCGCCCGCCCGTGGACAGATCGTTCCGGAAACGCCCCGTTTCCGCGTCCCAGAGGATGAGGCGGCGGTCGTTGCCCGCGGAGGCCAAGAGCCGTCCGTCCGGGGAGAAGGCCACGGCGCGGACCCAGTCGGCATGGCCGGCCAGCCGGTGGAGCACCCTGCCGTCCACCAGACTCCAAAGGCGAACGAAATGGTCGTCGCCGGCGGTCGCCATGACCTGCTCGCGGGACGAGAGGGCGATGCCGCTGATCACGGGCACCTGACTGGGGTCCGTAGCGGCGGGTAGCTCGAAGACACTCGGCGGTGCCGGCTCCAGGTCGCGCAGCGAGGGGTCCCCGTAGGTGGGGTGACCCCGGGTGGCACCGGACGCGGTTGCCGGGAAGGTGATTCCGGAGGGAGCGCCCATCGTCTCCTCCTCGGCCCCCAACGACCGGGGCAGCACGAGAACCAGACCAAGGCAGACCAGGGAAGCGAGGTGGGGCCGATTTCGCTGCATGGGATGCACCGCCGGTAGGGGGGGTCAGCAGGGTCACCGGCGCAGACCGGTGTTCTCTTCTGCTGTAATCGGCCGAAAGGGCTCGCGGCGGTACTCGAAGTTGCGAATTTACCGGTTAGGCAAACCCGGAAGGCAGCCGGCGGCCAAGGAACGGCGACGGGCCACCGCCCCCAGAGGGATTTGGCAGTGGCCCGTGTGAGTCATACCGTTTTGCTTGTGCAGTCCCCCACGCGGACAAGACCGGCGGCGCGAGGCGGGGGGGATCAGTGTCCGGCCACGGCCGCCGCGCGAGGTGTCTCGGCGTCGTCGTTCTTCCCGCGCTTCCGCGATTTGCGCTTCGGTTCAGACTCGGCGGGATCGAAGGGTCGGTCGAGCGGTCCGGCGGCCCCCCGCCGGGTGCTGGGATAGAAGAGCTCGATGGCTGCGAGCATGCGGGCCAGGCTGGGGGGCGAGGAAAGCTGCGCCGCCTCCTGCTGGACCTTTTCTTTGAGGTCGTACAACTGCCGGCGGCCCGACGGCCAGCGGACGATCATGATGTCGTTGACCTCGTTGAGGAGCTGGTAGACGCGGGCTCGGGTCAGGCCCATGGTGCGGGCGGCCTGGCGGACGCTGGTGATGGGCCCGGAGACGCCGAGGCGGTTCTCCACCAGATTGACGATCTGCTGCGGGGCGTCGACGCGGACCTGTTCGACCAGGGGGGTGATGAAGCGATCCTGGATTTCCTTGGTATTCGGCACGCCGGGGGTTTGCAGCCAGTAGCCCACCCACTCCTCCACGGAGGTGATGCGGCGCGGCCCCACGCGGACGGCCAGGTGGGGCACCTCGCCGATGCGGGAAAGGACCTCGTGGAGGCCGTGGAAGACAGCCAGAATGGCGCGGACCCGCTTGTCGCCGTGGGTCCGCTTGTTACGGATGTCGTTCAGGGAGAGCGCGGCATAGCTCTCCAGGGTGCTGTTCCAGATCACGCGGGTCATTCCCCGCAGGCTCGGCGCAAAGCGGCCGAGTTTCTCGTTGCCAAGACCGTGCTTGAGCACCGTGCTCCGCCAGTTGCCCCAGTTGACTTCGGAGATGGCGGTAGCGTCGAAATCGATGTGCGGCTCGCTCTCGGCGGCGGACCAGAGGGCTTCGTTGCCCATCTCGAGCTGCGCCGGATCGACGGGCAAGTCGGACGGGTCGGTATTGGCCGCCCGGGCCAAGAGCTTGACGAAGGTATCGAGCTTCTTGGTGCCGATCCCGGGGGTGGACGCCAGCTCGGCGAAGGGCGTATTCAGGAGTTCCCCCAACCTGCGGCCCAGGAACGCAAGGGGGAGGCGGCGGTCGGTGGGCAGCGCCCAATAGGCCAACTGCTTGTCCAAGTGGTGCGCATAGTCTTCCTTCCGAAGGATCTCGCGAAGCGCCTCATAGCGAATGGCGGCCTTCAGATCGTCCACGCGAGGGTTTGCGGTGATTCTCATGCTCTTCTCCTGGGCCCTTCACGAGCAATGTCCCCCTTGATGGCTATGAGCGGCCGCCAAGGCGAGCATTGCGTGGTAAGGGCGCTTGTCCGTAGGAAAACCTACCATCTCCGGTGAGCGGCGACGCTCCCGAGGACAACGATCACGTGGAGGCGCCGGCACCCCGGTCTGCTGAACCGAGCCACCAACCCGCCCTCCGAAACCAACCCGTTCCCGGCAGGGATCGTGCAGCAAAACCATCCTCGCGGAAAGCGAGGACTGCTGCCGCCGAGCCGTCCCCGTCTGCAACCATACACCGAAATACTAGGGGTGTTGAGCGGATCGACGCCGAACCTCGACCTCGGTGCGGTTCCAGGCGCCCGGGAAGAACCCGACAATTGCCCGTCCGCTGATCAACTGGCTGGGAGCCGGAAGGGCCTGCCTCAACCACAGGTGGGATCCGACTTGGGCACCACTTCGCCGGACACGCCGATAATCGGCCTGCTTTACGAACGGGGGTACGGTGGGATACCGCCGGTGCACCTTACGGGGTCACAACAAATTTTTTCAGCGGCATTGTTTGATTGTTTCATACTCCCACCTCGTTCGTCAAGTCATCTGGAGAAAAACTCGCAAAAATGATTCCGTCTCCCTCGCCCCCTCCGAACTCTGCCTGCTCCCTCCGAGCTCCGAATATCCCGCTTTCCGCATGAATGCTGCCTCGAGCAAGAATAGCTAGAGGCAAACCTTTCCGAATAAAAAAGGACAAGAATCGTTCTCCCTTCCCCCTCCATCCTTTCCATCATTCCCCCGACACCCTTATCAGAAAAGGCTAGATTCCAGGTAATTGATTCTCGAAAGGGATTATCGGTGGTTCGGCAGAAGGGCGGCATGAGGACCGCCCCCCCCTCGGCGCAGGGCGTTTCCCCCGCACTCTCCCCCGATCTCTATCCCCTTTCTCCCTCTCGTCTCCCCCGGTGGAGCGAGACGGTCGCCTCGGCTCCAAGGCGCAGGGTGGCACAAGCCTGGACGTGCCGGACGAGTCGGCGTCCATCGCCTCGGCTCAGATGGCCGTGGGGATATCGCGGCGGTGGAAGTAGAGGGCGGCGGCGGCATAGCAGGTCAAGCCCAGGCCGGCGAGGGCCAGGTTGTACGTCAGCATGGGGCTTTCGGTCTCGGCGAGGATGGCCTGCTGAGGCTCGAAGGCAGTCAGAAAGCTGAAATACTTGAGCCAGTCGCCCCGCTCCCACATGCGGGCGACCATCTTCACGATCGCGGAGAGGGCGTAGAAGCCGCCGGCGAAATAGATCGTCCGCCAGCGGTCGTGATCGCAGACCGAAAGGAGCGTCGTCACGCCGGTCATGGCGAAGGTCATCAGGGTGAGGTTCAGCGCGCCGCCCAGGAAAGTGCCGAGGGCAACGTCCTCCCCCAGATCGAGAACGGCGAGCCCCACGACCGTTCCCCCCCACAATGCCCCCGCGAGGAGGGCGCTCCCCACGACAGCCACCACCGCCGGGGGAAGCAGGAGCTCCACGCGCCGCACCGGCAGCGAGACGACCAGGTCGAGCGTGGCGCGCGATATCTCCCCGCTCACCACCGCCGACCCCCGACCCACCGCCCAGCCCAGGCAGGTGATGATCGTCACCAGGTGGACGTAGACGAAGCTGATCTTGCCCTCCGTCGTAGCCAGATCGGCGAGGGGAACCCCCAGCATCGGCTGCACGAAGCGGGGAAGATTCTTGAGAATCGCGCCCCAGAGCCCCAGATCGAACTGACTCATCAGCCAGACGAAGAGCCAGGCGAAGGCAAAGAGGGCGATCGCCGAACCGACGAGTTGCTTCCAGGCCTCGCGAACGGCCTTCCGCCAAAGGGCAATGTTCAACCTGACCTCCCATTCACGCCGCCGAATCGGCGCCCCCGGACGCTGCGCCCGCGGCATTCCGCGACCCCACGCGGCATTCCGCGGGCAATTCGGAGGAGCTGGGCCGTAGCGGCAAGAAAGCTAAGGTTTTAGAGCATGGCACGGGATTTGCATAGATCGAGAAAGGCTCCCGGTCTGCCTCCCCAGCATGAACTATAACCATCGAGCGGTTTCCGTCGACCGCAGGGGCGTCCGCGGAGCGGACACTTTGGATGGCGCGGCCTGCCGCGGTCGGCAACCGGGGCGTGCTTTCCGCAGCGGGAGTGTGAGTATCCAGCGAGCGAGGCGAGCGATGTGCGTCAACCATCCCAACGGCCCGGCCTGCGAGGAGATGTCCGAAGCGGAGCGCCTCGCCCTCCTGGACGAGGTGCTCGCCGAATACCGGGAGGTCCCCGGGGCCCTGATCCCCGTTCTGCAGATCGCCCAGGCCATGTTCGGCTACCTGCCCGAGGCGGCTTTGAAGCGGATCAGCCTGGCGCTGGAGAAGCCCTACAGTGAAGTCGCCGGTGTCGTGGGGTTCTACTCCTTTTTCACCACGGTGCCCCGGGGGAGGTGCCTGCTCCGCGTATGCCTGGGGACCGCCTGTTACGTCCGCGGCGGCAAGGAGGTGCTCCAGGCCCTCAAGAGCCACTTGCGGATCGAGGTCGGCGAGACGACGGCCGACCGCGTCTTCTCGCTCGACGTCGGGCGGTGCTTCGGGGCCTGCGGGCTGGCGCCGGTGATCATGGTCGACGACGACGTCCACCAGCGGGTCCGCCCCGCCAAGCTGGCCCGCATTTTGGAACCCTATCGCAACGCGGCGGCAAGCGGCAACGGAGAGTCGGCATGACGGAGATCATCGGCAGCGTCGAGGCTCTGGTGGCCCTCGGCGAAGCAATCCGCGCCCGCAAGGCGGTCGCGGAGGCGAACGACCACAAGCAGATCCTCCTCTGCATGGGGGCCGGGTGCATCGCCTCGGGTGCGGGGGCCGTGAAGGCCGCCCTGGTCGAGGAGCTCGCCAATCGCGGGATGAGCGAGAGGGTCGCCGTGGTGGAGACCGGCTGCCTGGGGCCCTGTTCGGCGGGGCCGGTGATGCGCGTCGACGGCGTCTTCTACGAGAACGTCGGCGCCGAAGACGCCGACGAGATCGTCGCCGAGCACCTCCTCAAGGGGCAGGTCATCGAGCGGCTGACCCACAAGCGTCCCGACGGCCGGCCCGTGCCGCGCGCGGACGACATGGACTTCTTCCGGCGGCAGACGAAGATCGTGCTCCGCAACTGCGGGATCATCGACCCTTTGGACATCGAGGACTACGTCGCCCGCGACGGCTACCTCGCCCTGGCCGCCGTGCTCAGCGAAGACCATGCCGACGCCGTACTCGAGTCGCTCGAGATTTCGGGGCTGCGCGGGCGGGGCGGGGCGGGGTTCAAGACCTGGCTGAAATGGAAGTTCACCCGCGAGGCGGCCGGGACGGAGAAGTACGTCGTCTGCAACGCCGACGAGGGCGACCCCGGAGCCTTCATGGACCGGAGCGTCCTCGAAGGAGACCCCCACAGCGTGATCGAGGGAATGGCCATCGCCGCCAAGACGGTGGGGGCCTCGCAGGGCTTCGTCTACGTGCGGGCGGAGTATCCGCTCGCCGTGGAGCGGCTCCAGGCCGCCCTCGACCAGGCGACCGCGCGGGGCCTCTTAGGCGAAGACATCCTCGGCACCGGCTTCGCGTTCCACCTCGAGATCCGCAAGGGTTCGGGGGCCTTCGTGTGCGGCGAGGAGACGGCGCTCTTGACCTCGATCGAGGGGAACCGGGGCGAGCCGCGACCGCGGCCCCCCTTCCCGGCCGTGAAGGGTCTCTGGGGAAAACCGACGCTGCTGAACAACGTGGAGACGTACGCCAACGTCGCTCCCATCATCCTCAACAGCGGCGCCTGGTACGCTTCGCTGGGAACGGAGAAGACGAAGGGGACCAAGGTCTTCGCCCTGGCCGGGGCCATCAAGAACTCGGGCCTCGTCGAGGTGCCGGCGGGCATGCCCCTGGGCGATTTGATCTACGACGTCGGCGGCGGCATCCCCGGCGGCAAGGAGTTCAAGGCGGCCCAGATCGGCGGCCCTTCCGGCGGCTGCATCCCCAAGCAACACCTGAACGTCCCCCTCGACTTCGAGTCGCTCGCCGAGCTCGGAGCGATCATGGGCTCGGGCGGCCTGATCGTCATGGACGAGGACAGCTGCATGGTCGACGTGGCCCGCTTCTTCATCGAGTTCGTCCAGGAGGAGTCGTGCGGCAAGTGCGTTCCCTGCCGCGTGGGGACCAAGCGGATGCTGGAGATCCTGGAGCGGATCTGCGATGGCAAGGGGGAAGAGGACGACATCGAGCGGCTCCTCGACCTGGGGGAGATGATCAAGGACGCCTCGCTCTGCGGCCTGGGGCAGACGGCGGCCAACCCGGTGATCTCCACGATCCGCCACTTCGGCAACGAATACGTGGAGCACATCCGCGACCGGCGTTGCCGCGCGGGGGTGTGCGCGGCGCTGGTCAGCGCCCCCTGCTCCAGCGCCTGCCCGGCCAATGTCGACATTCCGGGGTACGTCTCCCTGGTAGGCGAGAAGCGGTATGCCGAAGCCCTGCGGCTGCACCGCGAGCGTAACCCCTTCGCCGCCGTCTGCTCGCGTGTCTGCTTCCACACCTGCGAGGAGAAGTGCCGGCGTTCCACGCTCGACAGCCCCGTGACCATCCGCGGCATCAAGCGCTTCATGGTCGACCAGGAGGTCACCATCCAGCTCCCCGAGGTCCGGGAGAACGATCTGAACGCCCGGCGGAAGATCGCCATTGTGGGGGCCGGCCCGGCGGGGCTCTCCTGCGCCTACTTCCTGGTGCGGCTGGGCTACCGGCCGAAGGTCTTCGAATCCGAGCCGCGGCCCGGCGGCATGCTGGTGCAGGCCATCCCCGCCTATCGCCTGCCGCGCGAGATCGTAGCCCGCGAAGTCCGCATGATCGAGCGGATGGGCGTCGAGGTGGTCACCGAGATGAAGCTGGGCCGCGACTTCACGCTCCGCTCGCTGCGGGCGGCCGGCTACGAGGCGGTGTTCCTCGGCGTGGGGGCGCCCGATGGCGTCGGACTGGGCATTCCCGGAGAGGACGCAGAGGGGATCACCGACGCTCTCTCCTTCCTGCGGACGTACAACCTGCGGGGATCGGTCCCCGTAGGCAAGTCGGTCATCGTCATCGGCGGCGGCAATTCGGCCATCGATGCCGCCCGCACGGCCGTCCGCCTGGGAGCCGAACGGGTCACGGTCGTCTACCGTCGCAGCCGGGAGGTGATGCCCGCCTATAAGGAAGAGATCGAAGAGGCGCAGAATGAGGGGGTGATCCTCCGGCTCCTTACGGCACCGGTGGAGGTGATCACCGAGGGCAAGCAGGTGGTGGGGCTGAAGTGCCAGCCCATGCGGCTGGGCGAATTCGACCGCTCAGGACGCCGCCGCCCCGAAGAGGGAGGCGAGACCTTCATCCTGACGGCAGACCACATCCTCGTCGCCATCGGCCAGACCCTCGATCCGCTGGAGATATGCGACGACGTCTCCGTGGAGGTCCGTAGCAACGCCTTCCCGCGGGTCGATCCCGTCACCGGGCAGACGGCGGAGAAGTGGCTCTTCGCCGGCGGCGACATGGTCAGCGGCCCTTCCTCGGTCGTCGAGGCGGTGGCCGCAGGGGAGCGCGCCGCCGCGGGCATCGACCAGTACTTCACCGGCAAGAACAACGCCTTCTGGCGGGTGGAGCAGGAGGTGGACACCTTCTTCGATCCCGATGCCGAACCCAGCGACGCACCGCGGGAGAAGATGGCCATGATCCCCGTGGAGCGGCGGCGGGCCAACTTCGACGAAGTCGAACAGCCTTGGGTCGAGTCGGTCGCCGTCCGCCAGTCCCGCCGCTGCCTCCGTTGCGACTACGGCAAGCGCGGCTGCCCCAATCACCAGCTCGAGGTGCAGGGAACCGGGTGAGGGCGGAAGCAGAGGAGGAGAACAGGCGGGGAGGCCTTCTCCGCAGCCGTCGATTTCCCCGCCCCGACAGACGAACGAAACCGGAAAAACCAGCAACTCCTCACCACTCGCCACTCTTCCCCCCGCCTCGCATGACGAACCTCTCGATCAACGGACGTCCGATTTCGGTACCGGAAGGGACGAGCATCCTTCAGGCCGCAGCGGCGGCGGGTATCCGCATCTCCACGCTCTGCTACGTGGAGGGGCTGCAGCCCATCGGAGCCTGCCGGGTGTGCGTGGTCGAGGTCGAGGGGGCGCGGAACCTGGTGGCCTCCTGCTCGATGCCCGTCACGGAGGGGATGAAGGTCTTCACGAATACGGCCCGGGTGCGGGCTGCGCGCCGCACGGTGGTGGAGCTGCTCCTCTCCGAGCACAACGGCGAGTGCCAGACCTGCGACCGCTCCGAGGACTGCGAGCTGAGCCGGCTGGCCGCGGAGCTGGGGATCCGCCAGATCCACTACACCGGAGAGCGGACGCGGCGGCGGATCGACAGCTCCACGCCGGCCCTGCTCCGCGACAGCGGCAAGTGCATCAAGTGCCGGCGCTGCGTGAGCGTCTGCGGAGAGATCCAGGCCGTGGGTGCCCTCTTTCCGCAGAACCGCGGCTTCGAGACCGTGGTGGGCCCCGCCTTCAACCGCGACCTCGGCCTCGTGGCCTGCGTGCAGTGCGGCCAGTGCGCGGCCATCTGCCCGGTGGGCGCCATCACGGAGAAGGACCAGATCAGCGAGGTCTACCAGGCCATCGATTCGCCGGGCAAGCACGTCGTCGTGCAGACGGCCCCGGCCATACGGGCCGCCCTGGGGGAATGCTTCGGCCACCCGCCGGGTAGGCGGGTGACGGGGAAGATGGTCGCCGCCCTGAGGCGCCTGGGCTTCGACGCCGTCTTCGACACGAACTTCGCCGCCGATCTGACCATCGTCGAGGAGAGCGCCGAGCTGCTCGCCCGGCTCCGCCGCGCCCTGGTCGACAGGGAGCCGGCCGCCCTGCCGATGTTCACGAGCTGCTCCCCCGGGTGGATCAAGTTCATGGAGTACTACCACCCGGACCTTCTGGAGAACGTCTCCACCTGCAAGTCGCCGCAGCAGATGTTCGGTGCCGTCGCCAAGACTTACTACGCCCGCAAGCTGGGCCTCCCCGCCACCGACGTCTTCGTCTGCTCCGTGATGCCCTGCACGGCGAAGAAGTTCGAGGCCCAGCGGCCGGAGATGAACACCGGCGGCGTGCGGGACGTGGACGTGGTGCTCACGACCCGCGAGCTGGGCAAGATGATCCGCGCCGCCGGCATCGAGTTCGACCTCCTGCCCGACGAGGAGATGGACGCCCCGCTGGGGCTCTCCACGGGGGCGGCGGACATCTTCGCCAATACGGGAGGGGTGATGGAAGCGGCGCTGCGGACGGCGTACGAGATCGTCACCGGGCGGGCGCTCCCCGCCGAGGGGCTGCACGTAAGACCCCTCGCCGGCCTTGGGGGCGTGAAGGAGGCGGAACTGGCCATCGAGAATCCCCTCGCCGAGTGGCAGTTCCTCGACGGCGTGGTGCTCCGCGTGGCCGTGGCCCACGGGCTGGCCAACGCGCAGCGACTGATCGCGGCCGTGGCGCGCGGCGAGAAGCAGTATCACTTCGTCGAGGTCATGACCTGCCCCGGCGGCTGCATCGGCGGCGGCGGGCAGCCCCGCTTCACCGACAATCGCGTCCGCGAAGCGCGGATCAAGGCCATCTACGAAGAGGACGAGGGGAAGCAGCTCCGCAAGTCGCACGAGAACCCCTCGGTGATCGAACTCTACCGCGAGTTCCTCGGCAAGCCGCTGGGCGAAAGGGCCCACGACCTCCTCCACACCCGCTACTGCGGCCGCCCCCGCGTGTAGCCTGCGCTGCGCCTGCGTCCCGGGAGCGATCCGCTCAAAAGGGGAATCGCTCGTCGATCTCGGCCGCGGAGAGCTCGACCAGGAAGCCGGAAAGGCGTTCCACGAGGACCTCCAGCATCCGCCGGCCCTTCTCGGCCGCCGCACCGTGCGGATTGCCGACGCCCGAGTTGGTCGTCAGCAGGTGCCAGGGGCGGGTGATCGAGACCCAGCCGCGGTTGACCGCCTCGAAGCGGGTCTGGGCGGTGCGGCCCTCGTCGGCGGTGAGGTTCCCCTCGGCGTCGCGGGCCACGAGCTCGGGGCAGTAGGCCAGGGCGAAGGAGGTCTCCATCTCCCCGGCGTGATCGTCGGGCTCCGAAAAGATCTCGTGGTACCTGTCCGAGAAGATCGTCCACCAGTTGACGAGAAAGAGTTGGGCCTCCGTCCGCCCGTACATCTCGCGGAGCACCCCCTTCAGCTCGTTGCCGCCGTGGCTGTTCAGGAGCACCACCTTGCGGACCCCGCTGCGGACGAGCGACTCGGTGAGATCCTCGACGATCTTCGCCAACGTCGAAGGATAGACGTTCATGGCGAAGGGGAACTGCATCTGGTTCGTCTGCGTGCCGTAGGGGACCGTGGGCAGGAGGAGGACCTTGGCCCCGCGGGCCGCAGCGGCCTCGCAGATCCGCTCGCCGATGTGCTCGCCCTCCCGCGTATCGATGCTGTAGGGGAGGTGGAAGTTGTGCGGCTCGGTGGCCCCCAGGGGAAGGACGGCCACTTCATATTCGGTCTGGCGGACGGTGCCGTAGTTGGTCTCGGCGAGCTTCCAGGGGCGCATAACGGCCTCCATAAGGGCGGTACACAGGGGCTGCAGCCCGGAACAAATCGAACGGACCGCTCAGTATAGTGCCGCGCGGTACGGGCGTACCAGTAGTGGGTGGCGCGCTCGCCCGTGGACCCTTTTGAGAATGAGAGGAGTTACATGAGGAAAGGGAGGCAGCCGAGGGGAGGAGCGATGGATCGCCGGAGGTTGCCGGTTCCCCGATCTGCGGTGTTCTCCGTACGCCGGTCTACTGGAAGATCACGTACAGCTCGACGACGATGAGGATGATCAGCGCCCCGATGACGTAGACCGACTTGTTGACCCGGGTGTCGATCTTCGAGACCGGCAGCACCCGCGGCGCCGGCAGCGGCCGGAGGAGCCGCACCAGCAGCATGAAGACCACCAGGATGCCGAAGATGAGCCCCATGTGGTGCAGGAAGGGCCAGCCGTGGAAGCTGAGCATCGTCTGGTGGGCGGCTTCGGCCCAGGGGGGGACGGTGGCGACGATTTCGCCCGTGGCGTCCTCCCGGCTGCCGAAGAGGAACCAGAGGTTCTGCCCGAAGCGGGAGAAACCGTAGAGGAACAGGCCCAGGATCATGGCGGCCTTGGCGGCAATGGCCGGCGTCCGCGGCACCAGCAACCCCACGAGGAAGACGGCCACGATCCCCGGCGAGATGAAGCCCCAGATTTCCTGGATGTAGTGGAAGACGCCGGGGAAGCCGAAGATCACCGGTGCCCAGAGGCAGGCCAGCACCACGATGACGGCCGAGGCGATCCGCCCGATGGTGATCTCCGCACGCTGTGAGGCGTTGGGGTTCAGGTACTTGCGGTAGAGGTCGATCGTGAAGATGGTGGCCGCCGAGTTGAGGCCCGAGTTGAAGGTGCTCATCACCGCGCCGGCCAGGGCGGCGAGCATGATGCCCCGGAAGTACCAGGGGAGGATCTCCACGATGAGGTACGGGTAAGCCTGGTCGTCGTCGCCCAGGGCGGCGATCTCCTCGCCGTAGAGTTGGTAGGCGCCGATGGCGGGGAAGATGACGATGAAGGGAATGATCAGCTTGAGGAAGGCGGCGAAGAGGATGCCCTTCTGGGCCTCGTTGACGCTCCGGGCGGCCAGGGCCCGCTGGGTGATGAACTGGTTCAGGCCCCAGTAGAAGAGGTTGGGAATCCAGAGCCCCCAGATGAAGACGGCCGGCCAGGGCATGACGGGATGGTCGGCGGGCTTGATGGCGCTGAGCTTGGCGGCGTTCTCCTCGCGGAATTCCGTCCAGCCGGCGAAGAAGTCGCCGCCGCCGATGGCCGTCATCGTCAGGTAGAGGACGAGCACGCCCCCGAGCAGCAGGGCCGCCCCCTGGATGAGGTCCGACCAGACGACCGCCTTGAGGCCGCCGTAGATGGTGTAGCTGGCGGCGATGAGGCCGATGAGCCAGATGGAGATCACCCGCGCCCACCAGACGGCGTCCGCCTGCTCCATCCCGAACCGTTGCTCGAGGATGCCGGGAAAGTCGAAGACCGTGTTGAGGAGCAGCGAACCGCTGTAGAGGACGGTGGCGAGGAGGGCGAGGATGTAGAGCACCATGAGGAAGACGGCCATGATGGTGCGGGCCCCGGCGTCGTAGCGGTACTCGAGGTACTCGGGCATGGTGAAGATGCCCGCCTTGAGGAACCGCGGCAGGAGAAACCACCCCACGAGGATCAGCGTCACCGCCGCCATCCACTCGTAGCTGGCCACGGCCAGGCCGATCTCGCCGAAGGCCTGTCCCGACATGCCCACGAAGTGCTCCGTGGAGATGTTCGAGGCGATCAGCGAGAAGCCGATCAGCCACCAGCCCAGGTTCCGCCCGGCGAGGAAGTAGTCTTCGGTTGTCTTCTCGCGCCGCGAGGCGTAGAGGGAGATCGAGACGACCGCCGCGAAGAAGGCGACGAAGACCACCATGTCGAGCCAGCCGATCGCCAGCCTTTCAACGCCCATCGTCAAGCTCCTTGTGTCACCGGGGCGATCCGCGAGGTCGTCACCGCTGCGGGAACCGCCGTTCTCTCGGCGGCATCGAGGGGGCCGCCGGTGGAAGGCGTGCCCGCTCGACGGCCCCTGGATAACCTCCGCCCGCCGGATTGTCAATACGGCGGTGCCTCACCCGCCGAGGGCGGCGAACACACGGCGGGCGTACGCGGCGCCCGCGCGGTGCGCCGCGACGGCGTCCATGGTGTGCGGCGAGGCGCCCTCCACGGCCTGTTCGAGGACCAGGTGCGGCCGCAGCCCCGCCTCGGCGAGCATCTCGGCGAGGCGGGGGTGGTCGATGTCCCCCTCGCCGAAGGCCTCGGTCCAGACCCCGTCGACCGACTGCCGCAGGTGCAGCTCGCTGATCCGCTCGAGGTACAGCGTAGCAACGTCGAAGAGAGCCACGGCCGAATTCCCCGCGCCGCGGTAGTACCAGTGGGCGTCGAGGCAGAGGGTGACGAGCTCTGGGTCGGTGCCCACCATCATATGGTGGAATTCGCGGGCCGCCTGGCGGAGCTCAGCATCGTGATAGTGGTAGGAGAGCGTCAGCTCCATCTCGGCCAATTGCCGGCCGAGGCGGTCCAGGGCGGCGGCCTGGGTGCGGAGCTGGGTGTCGTCCTTGTCTTCCATGCCGCCCCATTGCAACGGTGTGGGGTTCACGACCACGATCTGCGTTCCCGCCTCCCGGGCGCGGGCGGCGATGGGGAGCAGGTGGTCGATCGAAGCGGCCGCGGCCTCCTCTTCGTGGAGGGCCAGGTTGATGTAGAACGAACGCATGGCCAGGCCGTGCCGCTCCAGCAGCCCGGCGAGGTGCTCCACTTGCTCGACGCTGTCGAGGATGGGTTCGAAACCGTCCAACCCCGCGCGGGCCACCGCCGCCAGACCTTCGTCGAGGTCTTCTTCGAAACGCTTTCCCTCGCGGCCGAAAAAGGTGCTCCAGGGGTACTGGTTGGTGGCGAGATGGAGCCCCTCGTCGGACGTCGCCGCGGCGCGGGCGGTCCCCGCCACGGCCCCCAGCCAGTAGGCGCCGGCCGCCGCCGTGCAGTCGGCGAGGAAGCGGCGGCGATGGGAGGTCTCTCGGTGCTTCATTGGTGTCCCCTCATGGAAAACGAGCGTGCGACGACCACGGAAGCGAGTGCCGGCGGGGATCGCCGACCACTCGCCCTCAAGCCGCAGACCATCTTAGTTGCCCGGCGCGGCGGCAGCAAACGGGGAAGAAGTTTTCGGTCTTGGGCGGGGAAGCGACCGGCGAGGGAACGGTCTTCCGCGCCTCGGGGGCGTCCCCTGACCTCTGAGCTCCGACCTCTGTCCCCTCTTCCCGCCTTGTCTCGCGGCTTCCCTTTCCCACGCCCGGCTCCCGGCAGACCGTGGGCATCCCTTTCACCGCTCCGAGCCCCACGGGGCTCCCCGGAGCTGTCCGGCCTCGTAGCGCACGGCAGTCGTTTCGACGAGTTCTCCGCACTGCGCTGCGGCGGCGGGGACGGTGACAGGGGCATAGCGGCTCGAGGTCCCCTCGGCGGCCTCGCCGGAGGTGCCCGCCGGCGATTCGAGAAGCACCTGGAGCCGGCGGCCCACCAGTCCTGCGAGGAAGGCCGCCCGCTGCCGCTCGGCCAGGGCAGCCAACACGGCGGCACGCTGCTGCCTGACCGGCGCCGCGATCTGGTCGGGCATCTCGGCGGCCGGCGTGCCCTGGCGGGGACTGAAGGGGAAGACGTGGACCTTGGCGAACCCCACCGCCTCCACGGCGCGGCAGGTGGCCGCGAAGTCTTCCTCCCTCTCGCCGGGGAAGCCGACGATCACGTCGGTGGTGATTGCCGGCCGGTCGAGACGGTGGGCGATGTGGCGGCATCGCGCGATGAATTCCTCACTCGACTGCCGCCGCCGCATGAGGCGGAGCACGCGATCCGAGCCGCTTTGCATGGAGAGGTGCAGATGCTGGCAGATCCGCTGGGGACGCGAAGCGACGAGGTCCAGGAGGGCATCGTCGACCTCGGTCGCCTCGAGGCTCGAGAGCCGGATGCGGAACTGTCCGGGCAACGCCGCCAGGAGGGCCACGAGCCCGGCCAGGCGCGTGCGCGCGGGAGCGGAGGGTTCTCCCCCCTCGGGCGACTCGCCACGGCTTGCCCGAGCCGAGGGCACCGAGGCGGAACGGCGCCCGTAGTGGCCGAGATGGATCCCCGTCAGCACGATCTCGCGGTGGCCGCCGGCAACCAGGCCGCGGACTTCTTCGACGATCTCCGCCCCGGGACGGCTGGAGAGCACGGGGCGCACCTGGGGGATGATGCAGTAGCTGCACCCCATGCGGCAGCCGTCCTGGACCTTGACGTAGGCGCGGTGCCGTCCGCCGAAGGAGGAGATGGCCCGCGGCACGTCGACCAGTCCGCGGCGGGCGAGAAGATCGGGGAGCTGCCGCTTGTCGGTGACGACCTCGGCGACGCCCGGCAGCGCCGCCACCTCGTCCGGGGCCCGCGTCGCGTAGCAGCCCATGACGACGATCTCGGCGGCCGGATTGCGGCGGGCGAGCCGGCGGACGAGCTTGCGGCTCTTCAGGTCGCCCTCGGCCGTCACCGTGCAGGTATTGACCACGCAGAGGTCGGCCGCCTCGCCGTCGCGGGCATCGCGATAACCGAGCCGCAGAAAGCCCTCGCGGAGCCAGGCCGTCTCGTACTGGTTGACCTTGCAGCCGAGGGTGACCGTGCGCAGCGTAGGCGGTGTCAACTGACCGGTTCGATCGTCGCCCACATCGAGCCGGAGCAGTACTGGATCTCCTGGTCGCGGCCGAAGGCGTGGACCTGGTCGCGCTTCAGCTCGGCGTGTTCGAAGGTGGTCGTGAGGATCACGGCGCGGCCGCGGGTATCCACCTCCTTGGCAAGCTGGAAGCCTTTTTCCGGCGGGTGCCCGAAAAGGGCCGAGAGCATGGAGACCACGTAGCTGTAGGTGTGCTCCTCGTCGTTCCAGAGGATCACCTGGTAGCGCGGCTGGCGCTTCTGCTGCCGTTGCCGGTGGATGCGGCGGCGGCGGAGCGTCTCGACCAGAGGCTCCTCGGCGTAGGTGAGCTGCTCGTTCATCGGATCACCAAAACCATCGCGTTGTTGCGAGCCGGCAACCGAACGGAGGCCGCTCGCCTTGTCCCCCCTCGACCACGCAGCGCCTATGAACAGATTCGAGGCGGCGACGCCCGACCGCGGCGCACCGCTCGGCGGGCGAGCGTTTCTTCATGAGCACCACGGTACCGGCGCCGGAATCCACCGGAGCCGCACGGCCGAACAGATAAGTATCCTTGAGGGTCCGACCGCCGGACGGTCTGGTGAAGCGGGGCGAATCCTTCACTCACCAAAACGCCGACAACAAGGCCGCGGGCGCGCCGAGCGCGCACGGAACCGATAAGCCATCGGCCTCTATGCGGCTCCGAGGCATCCCGCCAGCCGCCAGCGCGACCGAACCCCAATAGCCGGAATGGCCGACACCTATTATAAAGGGACGGAACCAGGATGCAAGACGCCGTAACCCTAAAGAGGGGTGCCGCTGATCGGCGACAGCGGATCGAGCAGCGGCCGATACCTTGCAGGAAGGGCATTTGCCCTCGTCGTCCGCGTCGTCCGGGGGCAGGGCGGGCAATCCGCCTGCCCGCCGCCGCTTCGCCTCCCCGGTCATCTTCCCCCGGACGAAACGGGAAGATGCCTCCCGCATCGCCCACCCGCTCGCGAGCCGCCAACCACCACGCCCACTCATGGCCGACATTGGAGATTACCTGCACTGCGAGGCCCCGCGGTTCGAGGAAGAGCTCATCCAGTGGCTGGCGATCCCCAGTGTCAGTGCGCAGGAAATCCGCCGCAACGAGGTCCGCCGCGCCGCCGCCTGGGCAGCCGACCAACTCCGGCGCCTGGCGTTCCAGGTGGAAGAGATTCCCACCGCCGGCCACCCGCTGGTCTACGCGGAGTCTCCCCCCGTTGGCGGAGCCCCTGTGGCGTTGGTCTACGGCCATTACGACGTCCAGCCCGCCGAACCTCTGGAGGCCTGGACGGCCCCCCCCTTCGCCCCGGCGCGCCGCGGCGGGCGCCTCTACGCACGGGGGGCCTCCGATGACAAGGGACAGGTTTTCACCCACATCAAGGGTGTCGAGGCCCTGCAGGCCGTCGAGGGGCGCCTCCCCTTGCAGGTGAAATTCCTCCTCGAAGGAGAGGAAGAGATCGGCAGCCCGAACCTCCATCCTTTCGTTGCCGAGAACGCCGCGCGGCTCGCCTGCGACTGCGTCGTGATCAGCGACACCAGCCAGTTTGCACCGGGACTGCCGGGCATCGTCTACGGCCTGCGCGGCATCGCCTACTACGACTTGCTCGTCCGGGGCCCCCACCGCGACCTGCACTCGGGAAGCTACGGCGGGGCCGTGACCAATCCCGCCAACGCCCTCGCGCGGATGCTCTCTGCCCTCTTCGACGACCGCGGGCGGGTGACGCTCGAGGGCTTCTATGACGACGTGGTGCCGCTCTCCGACTGCGAGCGGCGGCAGTTGGCCGAGCTCCCCTTCGACGAGAAGCGGTTCCTCCGTTCCGTGGGCGTCGACGGCTCCACCGGCGAGGAGGGCTACACGGTGCTCGAGCGGCGGTGGGCGCGGCCCACCTGCGACCTGTGCGGCTTGACCGCGGGCTACCAGGGCGAAGGGGCCAAGACGGTGCTCCCGGCAACCGCCTCAGCCAAAATCAGCTTCCGCCTCGTTCCCCACCAGGATCCGGAGCAGATCGGCCAGGCCCTGAAGCGGAAGCTCGCCCAGGTCTGTCCGCCGGGCATCCGTTTCGAGCTCTCCGGCCACCACGGCTCACCCGGCGTGCTCGTTTCCCTGGAAAGCCCTTACCTCCGGTCCGCTGCCGCGGCCATCGAGCGGGCCTTCGGCCGCGCCCCGGTCTTTATCCGCGAGGGCGGCTCGATCCCGGTGGTAGCCACCCTGCACCAGGTGCTCGAGGCCGATCTGCTGCTCCTCGGATGGGGGCAGGAAGGCGATCAGGTCCACGCGCCCGATGAGAGCTTCGCCCTGGCCGACTTCCACCGCGGCATCCGCGCCAGCGCGGAGCTCTGGAAGGAGCTCGGACGGTAGCGGGCGGGAACAACCGCCCTTCCTTCACGCTTCGCCCTTCATGCGCGTTACAGCGGTCGAGGCGCTCCTGTCGATGCTCGCCGCGACCTGGGCGGTCGCGAACAACCGCCAGTACGGCGGCCTCGAAGACTGCGCCGTGCTCGATCCGTCTAGTGGTCTGTCCAGTTCGAGTTTACTAATGTCCAGCTCTGTACAACCACTCCTCTATTTCCTCCGTTCCCTCCTGTTCGAGCAAGAACCACCTCCAATCGCCCGATCTTTACCGGACAGGAGGGCGCCGAGGGGAACCGAGAGGGATTCGGGGAGTCGAGAACCATCCGGGAGCAGCTCCCTCTATACCGGCGCCACGCTTTTCTCCCTCACTCGCTCCGTTCCCTCCTGTTCCAGAAAGGTGGGCAAGGCGCCCGCTCTCTTGTCGTTCTTCTTTTGAACAGGAGGAAACCGAGGGAACGGAGAAGGGGAAGGGGATAAGAAACAGTCGAGAAGACCGAGCACGAGGGAACGGAGGGAAGAGATAGCCCATTCCCTCTCCCCCTTATTTCGGGAAGGACCCTTCCTGTCATTCCCAAAAGGGTTCACGGCCGAGCGTGCCGCCCACTACTGGTAAACTCGAGTTAGACAGACCACTAGAGGCCCGCTCCCCTGTGCGAGCCCTTGCCGCCCCCATCGGGGTCGGCCTCGTTCTCGTTATCCGGCACCTCGCCGGTGCCCGTCGGCATCTCCGGCAGCTCCCCCGGCGCGGTTTCGTCGTCGTCCAGGGCCACTTCGTCCATCTCCTTCGCGTCATGGTCGCGCCGCAGCAGAAGGTAGACAGCCACGGACGCCGTCCAGAAGTAGCTGAAAAGGTAGCCCACCGCGATCATCTTCACGCACTGGGCCCAGAACCGCACCAGCGTCCCGCCGGCGGCCCCCAGACCGGCGAGCCCCTCGCCTTCCGCTGCCGCCGCGCCCGCGACCAGGGCGATGCGTTCCTGCCCCGCCCCCAGGCCAGCCGCCCAGTAGCTCAATCCCACCACGGCCGCGGCGAAGTTCTGCACGAGCAGCCAGCCGAGAAGCCCCAGCGCTCCGGCGATCACCACGTAGAACAGGTATTGCAGCGGACGGTGCACCACGTAGTCGTAGGAGCGGCTTACGGCCTCGAAGGAATCGGTCGCCTCGGTGCTGATCGCGCACCACATCAGCGGCCATCCGAACAGCAGCCCTACGAGGAGGACCGTCATGGCGAGGCCGCCGAGCAGCGCCAGGGGCCAGAGCAGCCCCACGAGCACCAGCCCCAGGTTGACCCGCATGATCAGGCCGGCCACCAGGAAGGGGACGACGATGAGCAGGACCCCGGCCAGGGGCAGTAGGGGAGCGGCCACGTAGGCCCGCCACTTGGCGGTCATGTACTTGACCAGGGCGGCCGTCCCCACGCGCTCGTCGCCCGCCAATTGCACCGCCGCCGACCGCGCGATCCCGCTGCCGAAGAAGGCCCACAAGGCGACCGCCCACAGCCCGCAGAAGAGCGCAAAGAGCAGCCCCCGCCACGTCTGCTGGGGCAGGAAGAGAGCTCGTCCCGGGCGGCTGAGATACTCCCAACCGTCCCAAAGGGGATTCGCCGTCGAGCGCGGCAGCCCCAAGTTCTCCCGCACCGGCGGACCGGAAGTGGCCGCCGGGCCGAGATGCGCCATTGTCCACCGCGGCCACTCGGGATAATCGGGCACGACGTGGGTGACTTCGAGCCACGGGCAGGCGGCCGGCGAAGGAATCCGGTCCGGTTCCCGCGGGCCGAAGAAGATCAGGTCCAGGAGGAACCAACCACTTACCGTCAGCGCCAGGGCGGCCGCCGCCAGGAGCAGGTTCCGCGGACCGATCGCCAGCCGGAAGCAGCGGACGAGGATAAGCCAAGGAAGCAGGTCGGCCCAGGCCACAGCACGCAACTTGCCGTTCCCATTCTCGGCCATCACTGCGCCTCCACGTGTAACTGCTGAAACCACCGCGAGCGTACGCGGGCAACGACTCCCTGCCGGCCTCAGCTCCCGGCGGTCCCCGGGAAGACCAGCAGAAGGGTCGCGCCGTCCCACCGACAGCGGGTATTATAAGCACCCCCGCGGGGCCTGCAAGCCGCCGATGCGCACCGCGCAAGGGAACGAGCATTCCGCGGCCCGTCGGCGCCGGACTTGGCGGGTCCCGGCGGCACGGAGTATACTGCGCGATCGGGCCTTTTCAGCGGTCTTCGCGCCTAGGCGCCCGGCGGGCCCTCCGCGGTCACCCACCGGCTGCACGGCAACTCGCCCGTCCCCGCTACCCCACGAGTCTCGAATCATGACGCGGATCGCCATCCTCGGGGCCACCGGATACACGGCCGTCGAGCTCATCAAGATACTCCTCCGCCACAGCGAGGCGGAAATGGTTGCCCTGACCAGCCGCCAGGAGGGGAACCCTCCCATAGCCATGGTCCACCCCTCGCTCACCGGACGCATCGATATCTGCCTGCAAGACCTCGGCCCCACGGAAATCGCCAGCCGGGCGGAGTGTGTCTTCAGTTGCCTGCCCCACGGGGCCAGCGCGGCCTTCTGCGCCCCGCTGCTGGCCGCCGGCTGCCGGGTGATCGATTTCAGCGCCGACTACCGCCTCGCCGACGCCGAGACCTACGCCCACTGGTACGGCCAGAAGCACGCCGACCCCGACCGGCTGGGCAAGGTCGTCTACGGCCTCCCCGAACTCTTCGGCGACCGCATCCCGGAAGCGAACGTCGTCGCCAACCCCGGCTGCTACCCCACCTCCGCCGTCCTGGCCCTCGCCCCGCTGCTGAAGGCCGGTGTCATCGAGCCGGCGGGCATCGTCATCGACTCGAAGAGCGGCGTCTCCGGAGCCGGCCGCACCCTCAAGCTCACCACCCACTACCCGGAGTGCAACGAGAGCATCTCCGCATACAACATCGGCCGCCACCGCCACACACCGGAGATCGACCAGATCCTCAGTGAAGCCGCCGGCGCAGCGGTCGAAGTGGTCTTCACGCCCCACCTCATCCCGATGGATCGCGGCATCCTCACCACCGCCTACTCGATCCCCCGCGGTAACCCCAGCGAAGAGGACCTCCTCAACGTCTTGCGGGAGTTCTACGCCGACGAACCCTTTACCCGCGTCGTCTCCCACCTCCCCGGCACCAAGGACACGATGAACACGAACTACTGTGACGTGACGGCTCGGATCGTCCGCGGACGCGTCGTGACCATCAGTTGCCTGGACAACCTCATCAAAGGTGCCTCGGGGGCCGCCGTGCAGAACTTCAATCTCATGTTCGGCTACCCGGAGATCACCGCCCTCTGAGGGCCGCTGCCGCCCGCAGAGCGGACAGGCCAGCCCTCGGTGCCGCGCGCGGCGGGGAATACCGGTTCGCCCCCCCTCCCGCGCGCCCTCCCCACCTCCCCATCCGTCTTGCCGTGCGCGGCACAGGCTGCGCTCGGGACGCGGCTGAAGCAGTCGCAGTGCATCGCAGCCCACTCGTGGGTGGCGCCGGCTGCACTCCACGGTGCAGCGCTATAACCAAAAAACAAGAAAAAAGATATCGCGTATGGGTTGGCGGTCGGGGCCGCCTGGTATATAATGAGGCCGCTCGAAACGCACCGTATCGCGCGTCGCAAAGGTGCCCCTTTGCGATACGCCCTCGTGGGGAATAGGGTTATTCGCCCGTTCGCTTCGAGCAGAATGCCCCGGGTATCGTGCCCGCGGGAAGTCGGTCCGCTGGGATGGAAATCGCCGCGGTCCCCAAGGAATCGTGATTGGTGCCCACGATTCCCGGCCGGGCGCCTTTTCGGAATGCGGCGCACGGCAGTCCCGGGCACAGCATCGAAGAGGTGGCTGCACGGGCGTGTGGCCGTTCGTGCCCTTGTCGCGTCACGCGGGTGGCGGCGCGCGCCTCCTGGCAGTGCGCCGTTGCTCAGGCCGGACATCGCCAATACCCGGCCGCCACAACCCCTTGCGCAGGAGATGGAATGCAGCCCCCGCAGACAATCGACTTGGCCGGCAGGGTCACCGTAGTCACCGGCGCCTCCTCCGGAATCGGCGCCGCCATGGCACGGCGCTTTTCCGGAGCCGGGAGCCGGCTGGCCCTGGCGGCCCGCCGCGAGGACCGCATCGCGGCCCTGGCCGAGGAGATCACCACTGCGGGGGGCGAGGCCCTCGCCGTACCCACCGACGTGACCGATTACGCGGCTGTCGAGCGGCTCGTGGCCCGGGCCCTGGAGCAGTTCGGCCAGATCGACGTCTGGATCAACAACGCCGGCCACGCCGTGGCCGGCCCGCTGGTCGAGAGCAGCGTCGCCGAGATCGACGCCCAGATCGATTCGAACCTCCGCGGTGTCTGCTACGGCTGCCGCGCCGTGCTGCCGCACATGATCGAGCGCCGCCGCGGGCAGATCATCAACATCGGCTCGATCTGTTCCTTCCGGCATTTCCCCAACTACGCCGCTTACGTGGCAGCCAAGTTCGCCGTTATCGGGTTTTCCCGCAGTCTCTACGAAGAAGTCCGCCCTCACGGCATCCGCGTCAACAGCCTGTGCCCGGCGGCCGTGAACACGGAGTGGGCCGGCGTGGCCGGGGCGGAGCTCCCCTGGCCGCCCGAAGAGCGGTTGCAGCCCGAGGATCTCGCGGAGATGGCCCTCTTCTGCGTGGGTATGCCCGAGCGGGTGCAGATCGAAGAGATCGTCGCCTGGCCGCTCTGCGAGCCGACCGTTTAGCCCGATTCCGCAGGAGCGCCCGGCCAGCGGCGTCGCTCCGGCACCACGTACGCCGACAACCATCGAGAGAAGAAGGGAGACAACCATCGTGCAGCAGCAGGAAGCAGCCCATCATGCGGCCGAGGTGGTCGCCGCCAGGGCACGCGAGGTCTCGCGGACGCTGGCTGCGGCGACGCGGCAGCAGAAAGACGCCGCCCTGCGGAACATGGCGGCCCACCTCGAGAACCACCGCGCCGAGATCCTCGCCGCCAACGAGGCCGACCGCCGCGAAGCGGCTTCGCAGGGCGTTCCGCAAAACCTCCTCGATCGTCTCCGCTTCGACGAGGGGAAGATCGAAGGCCGGCGGCGGTCGCTGGAGCTGATCGCCGGGCTCCCCGATCCCGTGGGCCGCACCCTCCGCGAGGAGACGCTCCCCACCGGTCTCTGGGTGCGGCGGGTGAGCGTTCCCTTGGGCGTGATACTGATGGTCTACGAGGCGCGGCCCCACGTGACGTTGAACGCCGGGGCCTTCTGCCTGAAGGCCGGAAGCGCCGCCATCCTCCGCGGCGGCTCCGAGGCGCGAAGGTGCAACGCCGTACTCGGCGATCTCTGGCGCGAGGCGGCCCTGGCGGCGGGTCTCCCCGCGGAGTCCGTCCAGGTGATCTCCGGCCCCCACGAGACGATCCACGAGCTGCTCGAGCTCCAAGGACTCATCGACCTGGTGATCCCTCGCGGCGGCAAGGGACTTATCGAGGCGGTGGCCCGCCGCTCGCGGATTCCCGTGATCAAGCACTACGAGGGCGTCTGCCACGTCTACCTGGACGGCGACATCGACCTGGCCGCCGCCCTCGACGTGGTCCTGGACTCGAAGTGCCTGATGCCGGAGGTCTGCAACGCCCTGGAAACGCTGCTGGTCGATCGCTCGCTCGCCCCCGCGCTGCCGCAGATCGTGGCGGCGCTCCGCGAGGCCGGGATCACCGTCAAGGGATGCCCCGCCAGCCGCGCCGCCGTCGCCGATCTCGACCCCGCCGAGGAGGCGGACTGGCGGACCGAGTATCTCGACATGATCCTCTCCCTCCGCGTCGTCGACGGGGTGGACGAGGCCATCGACCACATCAACCGCTACGGCTCGCACCACACCGACAGCATCGTCACCGCCGAGAAGAACCGCGCCGAGCAGTTCTGCCGCGAGGTCGATTCGGCCGTGGTCCTGGTGAACGCCTCGACGATGTTCTGCGACGGCCAGGCGCTGGGCATGGGTGCGGAGATCGGCATCTCCACCGACAAGCTCCACGCCCGCGGCCCCATGGGGCTCGAGGAGTTGACCAGCTACAAGTTCGTGATCCACGGCCGGGGGCACACCATGGGAAAGGGGTGAAGGGGCGGGGGGGGAGAGGTGTGATTCCCAAGCTGACGCTTGGGAATCGGAACCACTGACAATTGACCACTCGCAATCGAGGCATGGTTGGCTCGTCGGTTCGCAGTTGCGGGCGAAGCGGCGTTTTGCGGACCGCCGTTCCCAAGCTGGAGCTTGGGAAGGAGCAAGACGGACCACCGGCCACAGACAACGGATGAAACAGCTCTACGAACATTTCGAACGTACCTTCCGCGAGGCGACCGACGGCCGCGACCCCCGCGCGCGGCGGGTCGGTGCGGAACTCAAGTTTCCTTTGGTTTGCCCCGACGGTTCGGCAGCTTCGCGGACCGCGGTCGATGCCCTCTGGAAGTATCTGGCGGGGGAAGGCTGGCAGCCGCTTCACGACGGCGTTTCCGGGCGGGTTGTGGGGGCCACGCGGCCGGGTCCCGAGAATGACTCGGTGGCCTCCTGCGAGACGGGCTACTGCAAGACGGAGTTCTCCCTCGCGCACGTAGCCGATCTCACCGAACTCGAGCGGGCCGTCGACGAATTGCTGGCCCTCTTGCGACCCTTCGCCGCCCGGAACGAGGTGCGGTTTCTCGGCTACGGCATACAGCCGGTCACGCCGCCGGGCAAGGACCTCCTGCTCAAGAAGGAGCGGGCCAGCTTCTGGGACCGCGCCGTCCCCTCGAATCGGGTGATCCCGCTCGCCGAGGGCGACGACGTGCATCTCTTCACCATCAACGCCGGCAGCCACGTCCACGTCAGCGTGACCGCGGACGAGGCGGTGCGGGCCGTGAACGTCTTGAACGGCTTCGCCGGGGCGCAGATCGCCCTGGGCGCGGATTCGAGCGTCTGGCGGAACAGCGTCGACCCGCAGTACCAGGCGGTCGGCGAGGTCCTCTGGGACCTCTGGCGGCCGGCGGCGGGGCGGAGCGGCCTGCCGCTGCGGCCCTTCGCCGACCTGGCCGACTACGTAACGCAGATCGCCGCCCTGCGACCGATCTACGTCCGCCGCAACGGCGCCCCCCTCATCCTTCACGACTACGGCAGCTTCGCCGAATACTACGCCAGCGGTGCGGCCGAAGGCGTGGATCTAGAGGGACGCCGCCACGCGATCACGCCGGGGGCGGAGGACGTCGACTTGCACAACTCGTGCTACTGGTTCACGGCGCGCATCTCCCGGTACTTCACCGTGGAGAACCGCGCCTTCGACCAGCAGCCTCGCGGCGAGCTGCTCACGCCCGCCGCCGTGACGCTGGGGCTGGCCTCGGCGCTCGACGAGGCCGAAGAGGCCTTGGCGCCCCACGATTGGGAGGAGCTCCGCGCGGCGCGGCAGGCGGCCTGCCGGGGGGGGCTGGCGGCGCCGGGGGACGGCCCCCACCTTGCCGCGCTGGCCGAGACCATGCTCGACGTCGCAGCCCTGGGGCTGCGGCGCCGCGCGCGGGGCGAGGAACGGTTCCTCGAACCGATCCGCC
>SKOZ01000068.1 GCA_007119795.1 Planctomycetales bacterium
CGACAACCTCTACGGCCGCGCTCCGCTGGCCCCCCAGGAGCTTGCACGGCTCAGCGAGCTGACGGGCATGAACCTCGCCCAAATGCAGCACGTCGGCAAGGTGAATTTCACCCGCCCCGAGTTCTCCGCCTGCCTTACACCGCTGCTCGACGCCGACCGCGCCGCTTACGCCGAGGCGCTGGCCATCATCCGCACCGGTCGGCAGATGCTCATGAATCGCCCCCGCGCCGATATGGCCGGTTTCGGCCTCGTCCGCCCCGAAGAGATCGAGCAGCAGGCCCGCTACGACGCCCTCCGCCGGCTCGAGGCCGCCATGCGCGCCGCCATCCTCGCCGGCGAGCAGCACTACGACCATCCCCAGGGCGAATGACGACTGCTGGCCGCCGGCCAATTCATGAGCAACCAGCTCCCCGTGCCTGCCTCGCGGCATGCCTACTTCCCGCCAAGATGACCCTCGCAGAGGAGATTCCTATGAACGATGCATCGCAATCCCCCTTCACCCGCCGAGCCTGGCTGGCGGGCGCGGCCGCCATGACCGGAGCACTATCCCTGGGAAGAGGCAAGGAGTGCCGGGCAGGCGACTCTGGCCAGGTGAACACCTACAGCAGCAGCGACTTCTACGACGCGCAGGGGAACTTCCTGGCCGAAAAGGCCCGCGAAGCCTATTACGACATGTTCCGCCGGTTTCACTACCCCATTTCGGATCGCCTCGAGAAGGAGATGTGGATCCTCGAGTTTGGGTTGGGCGATTTCGCGGGGGTGGGCATGGCTGGAATCTTCTGGCTCAACCGCGAGGATTACAACTATTTCGGCCATGAGATCTACCTGCTTCCCGGGCAGATGATCCCCGAACACTGCCACGAAGCGACGGCAATGGGTGACGCGAAGATGGAATCGTGGCAGCCGCGCCGCGGGATGATCTATACCTTCGGTGAAGGCGATCCCACACCCGAATACCTGGAGCGGATTCCTGCCAGCCAGCGCTCCCTGGTGAACTCGCGCCGCTGCACACCCCTTACGATCGACGAGGTGGGGCACCTCAACCGGCGAAACGCCTGGCATTTCATGGTGGCCGGCCCCGAGGGGGCGCTGGTTACCGAGTACGGCACATTTCACGACATGGATGGCTTGCGATTCTCGAATCCGAAGGCTGAACTGTGAAAGGGACACCATGGCCGATCGATCGTTGTTCGACTTGACGGGGAAGAAGGCGCTGGTCACCGGCGCCGCCGTGGGAATCGGCCGCGGCTGCGCCGTGGCCCTGGCAGGGGCGGGGGCCGACGTGGCCGTCGTGGACCTCAACGAGGAGGCGGCGGAACGGGCGGCCGTCGGCATCCGCGAGGCGGGGGGGAACGCCATCGCCGTCCGCTGCGATGTCACCCGGCGGGACGAAGTCCAGGCCATGGTCCGCCAGGTGGTCGAGGCCTTCGGCCGCCTGGACATCGCGGTGAATAATGCGGGCATCGGCATCCTGGGGGCCGACGAGGAGTTCGCCGAGGAGGACTGGCACAAGGTGCTGGGCGTGAACCTCACCGGCGTCTTCCTCTGCGCCCAGGCCGAGGCCCAGCAGATGATCCGCCAGATGCCCACCGAGGGGAAGATCATCAATCTCGCCTCGATCTCGGCCACGGTCTGCAACTGCAACGCCTCGTACAACGCCAGCAAGGCCGCCGTGGTGCAGATGACCCGCATGCTGGCCGCCGAGTGGGGGCAGTACAACATCAACGTCAACTGCCTGAGCCCCAGTTACGTACTGACGCCCATGCACGCCTCAACGCCCACCGTGGTCCGCGACCGCATCCGCGAGTTGACGCCCTTAGGCTACGTCGAGCGGCCCGAAGACCTCTACGGGCCGGTGGTCTTTCTGGCGTCCGCGGCCTCGAACTATGTCACCGGGCACGAACTGGTGGTGGACGGCGGGCATACGCTCAACGCCTGGCTCACGCCGCTGAAGCGCGCCGTGCCGCCCCGGGTCGACCCCGCCGCCGAGACCGCGCAGCTCAAGCGGGACCTGGACCTCTTGGGTATCCGCTACGACGCCGATGGCATCAATCCCGACGTGCACCCCGAGATCGCCGATGCCTTCAAGGCCGCCTTCGGGATCGGGGAGGATTCGAAGTGAGCGCCCTGCCGATGGTCCGGGAACTGGCCCGCATGGTCGACTTGAGCGCCGTGCGCGCCGACGTCGATGCCGCCGAGGTGCGGCGGCTCGCCGAGGTGGCCAAGGCCTACCGCTGCGTGTGCGCCTTCGTGCTCCCTTGCTACCTGCCCGAGCTTCGCGACTTGCTGGCCGACGCACCGGAGGTGGCCCTGGGGGCGGTGGTGGGGTTTCCCTCGGGCGGGCAGAGCACGCCCACCAAGGCCGCCGAGGCGCGCGAGCAAGTGGCGCTGGGGGCCGCGGAGATCGACATGGTGATCAACGTGGGCATGCTCCGTTCGAACTCCTCAAGCGAGCACGCCATGTCGGAAACGATCCTTGCCTACGACCTGGGAACCAGCGGCAACAAGGCATCGCACTACGATGCACGGGGGGAACTGCTGGCGACGGCATTCGCCCCATACGAGACGGAATATCCCCAGCCCGACTGGCACGAACAGCGTCCCGAGGCATGGTGGCAGTCGGTGGTCGAGAGCACCCGCAAGCTCCTGGCCGCGGGGACGGTGCCGCCGGAGGGGATTGCCGGGTTGGCGATTTCCGGCCACAGCCTGGGATGCGTCCCCCTGGATGCCCGGGGGCGGCTGCTCCGCGACACCACGCCCATCTGGTCCGACAAGCGGCCTACCGTGCAGGTGGAGCGGTTCTTCTCCCGCGTCGACGAGGCCCAGTGGTACCGGCTCACGGGCAACGGCTTCCCCGCCCGGCATTACACCGTCTTCAAGATCCTCTGGTACCGCGACCACGAGCCGGAGGTGTTCCGCGCCATCGACAAGGTGGTGGGGACGAAGGACTACATCAACTGGCGCCTCACCGGGCGGCTGGCGACCGACTACTCCTACGCCTCGGGCACCGGCGTCTACGACCTTATGGGCTGGGACTATTCCGACCGCCTGCTGGCGGCGGCCGAGTTGCCGCGGGCGATGCTGCCGGAAATCGTTCCCTCCACCGAGATTCTGGGGACGCTCACGGCCGAGGCGGCCGAGGCGTTGGGGCTGCCGCGGCGGATCCCGGTCGCCTGCGGCGGCGTGGACAACTCCTGCATGGCGCTGGGGGCGCGGAACATCGCCGAGGGCCGGAGCTATGCCTCGTTGGGCTCGTCGATGTGGATTGCCGTCTCTTCCAGCCAGCCGCTCGTGGACGAGCGGGCCCGGCCGTACGTCTTCACGCACGTGATCCCGGGCATGTTCGCCTCGGCGGTGGCGATCTTCTCCGGCGGTACGACGTTGCGCTGGGTCCGCGACCAGCTCTGCGCCAACGTGCTCCAGGAGGCGCTGGCCGAGGGGGCGGACCCCTACGATCGCATGACGGCCCTGGCGGCACAGTCGCCGGCGGGAGCGCGGCGGCTGCTCTTCAACCCCAGCCTGGCCGGCGGCTCTTCGCTGGAGCCCAGCCCCGATCTTCGCGGCGCCTTCCTGGGGCTGGACCTGGGGCACACCCAGGCCGACGTGGTCCGCGCCACGCTCGAGGGGATTGCCCTCAACCTGCGGATCGCGCTCGACGAGCTGCGGCGCCTGGGTAAGGTGGGTGGTGAGATGGTGGTCGTGGGCGGCGGCAGCCGCAGCCCGCTCTGGCGGCAGATCCTGGCCGACGCGCTGGAGATCGACATCGTGAAGACGAACGTGGGCCAGGAGGCCGGTGCCCTGGGGGCCGCCGCCGTAGCTGCCGTCGCCTGCGGCCTCTGGCCCGACTTCGCTCGCATCGACCAGGTCCACCGGCCCGAGGCGCTGAACCGGCCCGACCCGACCTCTACGCAGCTCTACCGCCGGCTCCTTCCCATCTTCGACGAGGCCCGCCCCCACCTCGCCCAGCTCAGCCGGAAGCTCGCGTCCGCCCTCGCGGAAACCGACGAGACGGAATAGTCTCGTGCGGGCGAATCCCGTTATTCCCAGCTTGGGAACACCCTTCCGGGAAGCTCCACTTCGCCCGCCGGCATGTGGTGATGGCGCCGCGCGGGCCGCGAACCTCCGTGCCCGACGATCCTCCGGGGCTGGACGAGCGGCTGGATGCGAGGATAGCATGATACCCTGGAGGTCGCGGCGGCAGGCGGAGGGCTAATGGCCGAACGAATACGGGAGAAGTTTTCATGAGCGGTCTGCACCGGGTGTGGTTGCTTAGGGGAATGGGATGGCTGGGCCTGGTGGCGGTGCTTGCCGGCGGGGCGCCGGCCACTGCCGCCGAGCCGCCTCCGCCGCCGAAGCGGAGTGACGTCGAGCGTGCCCTTGCCGCAGCGTCGGAAGCGGCGGAGACCTCCCTCCGTCCCCTGACCGTGGTGCTGCTGGCCGACGAGAAGGATCACGGGCCCGATGAGCACGACTATCCCCTCTGGCGGGCGCGGTGGGCGCTGTTGCTGGGCGGCGCCGAGGCCTCGTCGGAAGCGGCGGTCAACCTCTACGGACCCGACCGCGTGGATCCGGAACAGCAGGAGGGGGCGGCCGACGTGCGGGTGATCCGCGCCCACCACTGGCCCGATGCCGATCAGTGGGCGGCGGCCGACCTGGTGGCGGTGTTCGGCTATATGCCCTGGAATGCGGAGCGGCTCGAGGAGGTCGAGCGGTTCCTCGCCCGCGGGGGCGGCCTGGTGCTGATCCACTCGGCCAACTGGACGCGCCCGGAGCCTTCGCCCGAGGTGGCAGAATTGACCGGCTCGGGAGGCTTCCAGTTCTGGCGCCACGGCGAGATGGAGATCGAGATCGTCGCGGCCGACCATCCCATCTGCCGCGGACTGCCCGCCACGATCCGCTGGGTCGACGAGCCCTACTGGCCCCCCACGCCGCTGATCGACGACGAGCGCCTCACCGTGCTAGCAGTGAGCCGGGAACGGATCCATCCCGAGCAGCCCGCCGAAGGTCCGCAGCCCCAGTTCTGGGCCTACCAGCAGGGCGAAGGGCGGGTCTTCGGCTGCGTCCCCGGGCACTACGTCTGGACCTTCGACGATCCTTATTTCCGCATCCTCCTGCTCCGCGGCATGGCCTGGGCGGCTGGAACCTGCCCGCACCGCTTCGACCCGCTGGTCCTCCGCGGCGCCGCCGTGGCAGACGATTGACACGGGGAGGGCGGAGCATCAATCGCGGTCGGCCGCGACCACTTCCCGCGGCAGCAGCAGCTCCCTTTTGGCAGGTTGAGCGGCGCGGCGGGGACGAGGTCTTCAAGGGCACGGCCATCCTCGGCCAGCTGCACCTCGACGGGGGCGGCGTCGGCCGGCATCGCCCAAAGTGCTGCCCAGAGCAACCCGCTGCCGAGCATACCGTTCCGTCTCTTCATGGCCTCCTCCGCTGCGGGGTTCGAGTGGAAATCCGGCCAGGCTGGCAAATGGGGTTTGCTCGCCGCACGCAAGAATAATGGCACGCCTGGCGAGCGGCGACCTCGCCCCTTGGCGAGCACCGATGCGCACCATTGTACCTCCGATGCACGGGAGCCCCAGAGACGTGCACGCCCGGTGCCACCGTGGCACGCAGAAGCGGAAGGAGGAAAAGGGGCCCGGGGGCGCGCCCCTATTCCTTCTTCTCCTCTCCTCCCTATCTCCTCTTCTGCGCGCCGTTCCGCGCCGCCACGAGCACTGGGCCCCTTGATGGTCTGACATGGAGGATGACGATTCCCGCGGGCGGGACCGGACCACTCGGGCACGGCCGCGCCCTTATCGCGCCGCCGCGCTCCGCTCAAGGGACGTGCCACCCGACCCGGTGTGGGAGTCGTGGGCCTCGGCGGGCTCCGGGGCGACTTCTCCCTGCCGCGCGGTGCGGCGGAACCAGAGGGCGAGGAACGCGGGTACGAGGACCGTGCGGATGACGAAGGTGTCGAGCAGCACCCCCAGGGCCAGGGCAAACCCCAGTTCGTGCATGGCCTTCAGGGAGCCGGCGAGCATCGAGGCGAAGGTTCCTGCCATGATCACACCGCAACTGGTGATGATCCCTCCCGTGCGGACCAGGGCTACGCGCAACCCCTCCAGGGGTCCCAGCCGCCGCTGTTCCTCGAAGACCCGCGTCACCAGGTAGATGTTGTAGTCCTGGCCCACGGCGATGAGGATGACGAAGAGGAAGATGGGCACCTTCCAGTCCAGGCCGTGGAAGCTCTCGCCGTAGATCCGCGCGAAGAGGGCCTCGGTGGCTCCGATGGTCACGAAGTAGCCGAAGAGCACCGAGAGGATCAGGTAGACGCAGACGACCGGATGGCGGAGGATGAGCACCAGCACGGCAAGCACCGCCAGCACGACGAGCTGCTGGATGAGCCGCTGATCGCTGGCGGTGACGGCCGCCAGGTCGCGGATGCCCGCCGTCGTCCCCACGAAGTCGAATTGGGTGCCGCCCCAGGGGGAGCCGGGGTCTGCCGCCAGATCGGCGAGGTGCCGCTCGACGTGCTCGAGCAGACGGACCGCCTCGGGCGAGAAGGGATCGTAGCGGAAGACGAGGTCGATGCGGGTCACCCGGCCCTCCAGGCCCGGGGACTGGGAGACGAAGGCGCTGCGCGTCCGGGGGTGGCCGATCACGAAGAGCTTGCGCCGGCCGGCGGAGCTCAGCGGATTGAAGCTGCCGGGAACGTCGCCCAAGGGCTCGGTAAGGCTCCGGACCGCCTCGACCGGTTGCACGAGGCGCCCTTCGCTGTCGCGGTACGTCAGCTCGTAGAGCTCTTTGGTCAGCAGGGAGATGCGGTTACGGTCCTCGCCGACGTCGAAGTCGGCGGCGGGGTCGAAGGCCACGACGGTCACGGGTCCCGTTTCGCCGGGGAGGAAGTAGCGGCGGAGAAGGTGGGTCCCCCGCACGCTCGGTCGGTCGGCCCCGAGTTCGCTGACCAGGTCGTAGGTGATCGCCACGGACGAGCCGCGCCAGGCGAGCGGGGCCAGGAGCAGCACCGTGGAGACGAGGACCAGGCCGGGGCGGGCCACCACGCCACGGGCGACGGCCTTCCAGAACCACCCCGAGCGTCCTCCTTCCGCCTCGGGCGCCGCTGTGGGGGCCTCGCTTGCAGGGCCGAAAGGCCAGAAGACGAACCGCCCGCCGGCCCGCAGCAGCCCCGGGGCCAGCGTGACCGAAGCCAGCAGGGCCACCGCCAGGCAGAGGGCAATGGCGGGACCCGAGTTGCTGAACTTGCCGAAGTCGGCGAAGAACATCATGCCCAGGCCGACGATCGTCGTCAACGCACTGGCGGCCAAGGCCTGCCCTACGTTGGCCAGGGCCCCCGCCAGTGCCGCTTCGCGGTCCAGACCCCGCCGCAATTCCTCCTTGTAGCGGGCAATGAGGAACAGGCAGTAGTCGGTTCCCGCTCCGAAGAGAATCACGATGATGAAGATCCGCGTGGTGCGGAAGACCATGAAGTCGAACCATGCAGACCCGGCCGCCGCCTGCGCCAGGAGGGCCACCACGTCGGTGGCCACCGCCACGGAAGCGATAATCGTCACCAGCGGCACGACCAAGAGTCCGGGAGCACGGTAGACGAGCAGCAGGATCAGCACCACCAGGGCCACGGTGGTCCGCTCCGTATTGCCGATGCTCTCCTCCGCCGCGAAGAGCATGTCCGAACCCACCGCCGCCGAACCGGTGACGGCCAGCTCCAAGCCGGCGGGAAAGCCTTCTTCGCCGCGGAGGTCCTCCAGCGCGGCGTCGATCTCGCGAAGCAGCGGCATGTTGTCGATGGCCATGAACTCGCTGCGGAGACGCAGCACGACGAGTGCAGCCTGGCCCTCGGTTCCGGCAGGACTGACGAGCTTCTCACCGACAACAGGGCTCCGATAGCTCCACACGCCGACGATCGGCCCCGCGGCAACGGCGATGGCCGCGATTTCGTCGGCGGCCTCGAGATCCTCGTTGCCGGCCTCGGGGGAAAACCGGTCGACGACGCGGTCGATCACGGAGAAGTCCTCGTCCGTAAGCCGGCCGTCGCCGCGGGCGGCAACCACGACCACCTGGCTCTTGGAGAGGGCCTCCGGGAAGGCGGCGTCGAGGAGGGCCTCGCCGCGGACGCTGGTCATCGCCGGGGGGAGATAGGCGAAGTCGCCGTCGTGCGTCACCGAGGCGAAGTCGGGCGCCCCCGCGCGAAGCCCCAGCACGAGCAGGGTCCAGACCAAGAGAACCCACACCCAATACCGCGCCACCACGGTCGCCAGGCGCTCGAAGACCACTATGGGCGGTACCCTGTTCGGAGCCATGAAAAGCGATTCTATGGGATGCCGGGAGGATCGCTACCGGCCTGGCCGGGAAAAAACCGCCCCTTCACGCCGCGCACTTTCGGCCCATCGCGCACAGCCGGAAACCGCCACCCTATCGCATCGATCCTACCACATCCGTTCTCCCTGCCAAGGTGCGTGCGGGCACGGAAGGGGGGGTTCCGGAAGGATGGATCGGCTGGGTGGGAGGGTCTTGCGGGCAAGGGCAAGCTTGCCGGGGCGTGGCAGTTGGCGGCACCAGGTGCCGTGCGCCGCCGTCAGAGTTCCACGCCGAGGAGGCGGGCGAAGAGCACGAGGGCAACGCTCAATCCGTTGAAGGCGGCGTGGAAGACGAGGCAGGGGGTGATCCGGTGAGTACAGAAGTAGATCCACCCGGCCGCCAGACCGAAGATCAGCAGCGGAACCGGATCGGGTACCACGCCGCGCGGCAGCAGGGCGTTGAGGGCGAAGTTCAGCGCCATCAGCGGTGGTCCCACGGCCGCCGTGGCGACGATGCCGATCCTCAGGTCGTCGAGCCAGTGCGGCCGCGAGATGCCCAGGTCGGTGAGGCTTGCCCCCCGCACGCCCGTCAGCCAGGCGAGGCAGAAGGCGACGGCGACGACCTGGGCGAAGAGCTGTGTCACCATAGGGAGCACGAAGACGCGGACGTCGCGGACCTCCACCGCAGGGCGGATGTGCAAGGCTGCGAAGAGAACGGCCGTGACGGCGACGGGCCACACCTTGCCCCATGCCGCCCGGCGCAGCCCCGAGTGCCGCCGCCGCAGACTCCACGCGAACCGTTCCAGATACCCTTGGAGCACCAGGCGTACGAAAACCTCCTCCGTAAGCGGCGCCACGACCACGGCCATGAAGACCGCCAGGAGCACGAGAAGGGGTTCTCCTTCGATCATCAGGCGGGCGGCCGGATGCATCTCGCTCGGGAGTTCGCCGCCCGCAACCTCGGCCGCCCCCGCGGCGGGCCGTGGCCCGACCACGCGTTCGGCGAATCCGTACAGGCCGACGGCGAGCACCACGAGGACGGTTAGGGCCAAGGCCACGTCGACCGCTCGCCAGGGGACCGGTCGGCGGCGGGCGAAGGCAAGCACCGGCAGGCCGGCCGCCCACCGCTGCCCGAGAAACAACCACGTCCTCACCGAGACCGCCAGCAGCAAAGCCGCTGCCCCCATGAACACGATCTCGGCTTGCCAGGGTTCCTGCATGGTTGTCCGCCGCCGGTTGTTGGTGGTCCGCAGTCGGTTGCTCTCCGGACCCTGCTGCCACGGACAACGGACGACCGACAACTGACCGAGCGATCAACGTTCGAGTCCGTATTCCTTGATCTTCTTGTGCAGCGTGTTGCGGTTGATGCCCAGGCGGGCAGCGGCCTTGATCTGCACGTTGTCGCAGGCGGTCATCACCTGGCCGATCAGCTCCCGCTCCACGCGATTGACGACCTGCGCGAAGAGGTTCTCACCCTCGGGTCCGGCCGCCGAGATGCCCTGCTCGACGAGATCGGCGGCGAGCGTCTCCAGGTCGGCCCTCCGCGCGCGGCCGATCCTCCGGGGCCTGCGTCCCAGGACCGCCTCGGGCAGCAGGTCGCACGTCAGCTCGTCGCCGGGGGCCAGGACGACGGCGCGCTCGATGTAGTTCTGCAGTTCGCGGACGTTCCCCGGCCAGTCGTATTCCTGAAGCAGCTCCATGGCCCGCGGCTCCACGTGAGGAACGTTGCGGTTGTTGGCTTCGTTGTAGACGCGGAGGAAGTGACCTACAAGCTCCGGGACGTCCTCGGGGCGGTCGCGGAGCGGCGGCAGGAAGATGGTGACCACGTTGAGGCGGTAGTAGAGGTCTTCGCGGAAGCGGCCCTCCTCGGCCTCCTCGAGCAGGTCCCGGTTGCTGGCGGCGATGACGCGGGTGTCGACGCGGATCGTGTGCGTATCGCCCACCCGTTCGAACTCGTGCTCCTGGAGCACGCGGAGGAGCTTCACCTGGAGCTTGGCGGTGGTGGAGCTGATCTCGTCGAGAAAGACCGTACCGGTGTGCGCGGCCTCGAAGCGGCCGGTGCGGTTGTCGATGGCTCCCGTGAAGGCTCCCCGGACGTGGCCGAAGAGCTCGCTCTCCAGAAGGTTCTCCGCCAGCGCCCCGCAGTTGACGCGGACGAAGGGTCCGCTGCCGCGCGGACTGAGGCGGTGGATCGCTTTGGCGATCAGCTCCTTGCCGGTGCCCGTCTCGCCCATCAAGAGCACCGAGGCGTTCGAAGGGGCCACCTGGCGGGTGAGGCGGTAGACCTCCTGCATCGCCGGCCCGGAACCGATGAGACCGGGGAGGGGCGGCGCGCTCGAGCACGAAGGGACGATTCGGTTCATAGCGGAATCCGGCGGCGGAAGGGCACGGCAGGCCACCTGCGATCTCTACGGCGCTTCCCGCATCTCCCGCCGCGCCATGGTGGGAGCCTCGATCACATCGAGGATCAGACCGAGGATCGTCCGCGTGGTCTCGTCCTCCGCGGGGGTCCGGTTGTATTGGTCGTACTGCCGCTGAATCTGGGTGGTCGTCAGGAGGATCCCGAACCGTTGGCTGCTCTCGCGGAAGGCAGCGAGCGCCGCCTGGCGGATGGCGAGCGGCTGCCTCGGACGAGCGGCGAGATCGACCAGGGCCCGCTGGCTCTCGGCAGTCCCCATATGCTCGAGGACGGCTATGGCCTGCTCGGCGAGCTGCGGTTGGCGGAGGGCGGCCAGGGCGACCGGCTCGACGCGGGCGAGGTCGAACACGCCTCGCCGCGAGCCCAGCTCGGCGAGCATCGTCAGAGCGGCCGCGGCCTGTTGCTGGCGTTCCTCGAAGGGGACGAACCGGCGGCCGGGGAGGCTCTCGACGAAGGCCGCCTGCCAGAGGGCGGATTCGGCATCGGTCGGGGCGACAAAGGCCTCGACCAGCGGATCGCGCTCGGCCAACCGCCGGGCCCGCTGAAAACGGCCCTCCGGAGCCAGCAGGCCCACGGGGAGATCGGCCGTGCGGGCGTCGCGGCGCACCTGCTGGACGAAGACGTCGGCGGGAGGCCGGTCGATGACGGCACTGACGAGAATCCATTCGTAGTCGGGAGAAGCCAGGGCCAGGGTCAGGGCGTCGCGACCGTTGGTCGCCGTGTCGGCCACCACGCCCAGCGGGGCAAGGAACCCGCCCAGCCGCCGCAGTTCGCCCGTCCGCGGCCCGGCCAGCAAGACGCGCCGCTCACCACGCGTGGCGGCGAAGTGGCTCAACGTCTCCACCAGATGGCTCGAGCCGGCGAAAGGCGCTGAGGGCTCCAGGCGGACGACGGCCTCGGCCGCGGCGAAGCGGGCGCGGCGGTCGCCGTGGCGGAGCGCGCGGACCAGCACCGAGGGCTCGGCGCCCTGTAGGAGCAGTTCGCTCGCCGAGCCGTGTTCGCCGAGCAGGCGCGCCGCCTGGGCCGCGGCGCCCACGTGGCCGCTTCCCAGCGCCAGCCGCAAGACCTCCTCCAGTGCGTCGGTACCCGCGGCAACCAGCTCGGCCACCGCGGGATCGTCGCCGGCTACCGGGTGGGCCAGCCCGGCGGCCAGGGCCGCTTGTTCGAGACGCGCCGTTCGGTAGAGCACGCGCACCGCGGCGTCGGCGGGAACGATGCTTACGGCGTCGCCGGCCAGCCGCACCGCATGGGCGATTGCGGCCTCGTCGGGAGAGAGAGCCGACTGCCGCGGCACGCCGGCTGCGGCGTCCCACGTCCAGACGGTCACCTGCCCCTCGTGGTCCTCCGCCAGCGTCCTGCGGCCGTGGAAGTACTCCTCGGCCTCGGCCTTCAACGCTCGCGCTGCCTCGGCGGCTTCGGGGACGTCGCCCAGGAGCCGCGCGAGGGCCTCGCCGGCCGCCTGGCGGCAGGACGGCGAGCGCTCGCCGCTCAGAGCGGGCGCGTAGAGATAGAGGGCCGCGCGAGGGGCCCGCGCCGCGCCGAGCACTTGTGCGACCTGCGCCACCAGGGCGTCCTCGTCTGCGGCCAGGGCGGCCACGAGCGGGTCGATGGCGTCGCCTCCCAGACGGGCGAGTGCAGCGCGGGCCGCCGCGTGCTCCTCGCTGCGCGCCGGTTCGGCGAGGACGGCCAATAGGGGCTCGACGGCGGCGGCCCCCGCACGGCGGAGCCCTTCGAGAGCCCGGCCGCGAACCTCGGCGGCTGGGTCCGAGAGATCGGCCACCAGGTCGGCAAGGCGCTGCGGGTCGCGGTGATGCCGCTCCAGGGCCGCGAGGGCCCGATCGGCCACCTGCGCCCCCTCCGGGGCTAGTTCGCGGCGGCTGCCAAGAACGAAGAAGACCGCCGAACCGAGTTCGGCCGAGAGGGCAACGAACTGGGCGTCGTCGGGATCCGTGGCAAGAAAACGCTGGAGGTACTCCCGGGCCGGCTCGGGGTGCCCGAGGTCGGCGAGCGTCTTCGCCGCTCGGAGCAGCTCGGCGGGCGTGGTGGGCCTCGTCTCGCGAATCGCTTCGACGAGCGGGTCGGCCGGGGAGGCTGGATCGAGCGAGGGAAGCGCGTCGTCGGCCAGCTCGTCCCAGTCGGCCGCCTCTTCCGCATCTTCCCAGGAGACCATCGGCGCCTGTGCCGCCGCGGTAGCGGCGGAGAGGACGATCGCCGCCAGCAGAACCCCTAGGTGTCGGCAGCGCGTGATATGCGTTCTCATGGTTGTTCCTCGATCCCAAGCCGCTTCTGCCAGCGGGCGACCTCGGCGGCGACTCCCTCGGGTGCGGTCGATCCGTAGCTCGCAAACGCCCGCACCGCGTTGGCCACGCCCAGAATAGTGTAGACCCCCTCGTCTAGTGTAGCATCGGCTTCCCGGAAGTCCTCCTGGGGAAGCTCCGCCAAGGCGACGCCGCGGTCCATCGCCTGGCGGACGAGCCGCCCGACCAGTTCGTGGGCCGTCCGCTGCGGCGTACCGCGCTCGATCAGGTACTCCATAAGCGTGGTCGCATCCAGATAGCCCCGTTCCAGACGCTCGGCGATGGCCGGCCGATTCAGCTCCGCCTGGGCCACCAGCGGGGCCGCCAGCTCCAGGGCCGCACCGACCGTATCGACGCTGTCGAACAGCGGCGGTTTGTCTTCCTGCAGGTCGCGGTTGTAGGCCAGAGGCAGCCCCTTGACGAGCACCAGCAGCGTTTGCAGGTTGCCCACGACGCGGCCCGTCTTGCCGCGAATCAACTCGAGCACGTCGGGATTGACTTTCTGGGGCATGATCGACGAGCCGGTGCAGAAGGGCTGGGGCAGCTTGATAAAGTTGAATTCGTAGGTCGACCAGAGGATCCACTCCTCCGCCCAAGTGCTCAGGTGCTCCGCGGTCATGACCAGGGCGAAGACCAACTCCAGGACGAAGTCGCGGTCGCTGGAGGCATCGAGGCTGTTAGGCATCACCCCTTCGAACCCCAGCCGCCGGGCGACGTCGTGGCGGTCGATCGGCAGCGTGGTGCCGGCCAGGGCGGCGGCACCGAGGGGGAGCTGGTTGATCCGTTTCCGCGCGTCGGCCAGGCGCTGGCGGTCGCGGTCGAACTTCTCGCAGTAGGCGAGCCAGTAATGCGGTGCCAGGACCGGCTGGGCCCGCTGCAGGTGGGTATAGGCGGGGAGGATGCAGTCGACGTCTTGCGCACAGCGCCCCACGAAGGCCCGCTGCAGGTCGGCCAGGCGGGCATCGAGGGTGTCGACCGCCTCGCGCGCCCAGAGCCGCAAATCCGTGGAGACCTGGTCGTTGCGACTGCGGGCGGTATGGAGCTTGCGGCCGCTGTCGCCGATCCGCTCAATGAGCGCCCGCTCGATGTGCATATGGACGTCTTCCAGCTCGATGCAAAAGGGGAAGCGCCCAGCGGCGATCTCTTCGCCGATTTCCAGCAGCGTCTGCTCAATCTGTTGGCACTCCTCCGCGGTGAGAAGGCCCACCCGGGCGAGCATCTGTGCATGGGCGATCGAGCCGGCGATGTCTTGAGCATAGAGGCGGCGGTCGAAGCTCACGCTCTCGGTGAACGCCTCTACGCGACAGTCGGTCGCTTCATCGAACACACCACCCCAGGCCTTCTTCGTCGCGGCCAACGGATACGCCCTCGCTGGAGTCGCACGGACAAGAAAGAACGACAACCCTTGCACTCTAAATAGCTTACGACGGGCTGTCAACGAACGGAGGGCCGGTTCCTTGCGTTCAGAAGGTCTCGATCGGCAGATCGTGTTGGCGCAGGAAGTCCAGAGCTTCGTCGCGGGTGAAGACGCTCTCGGTGGCTCCGATGGCCCGCACGCAACTGGCCCCCAGGGCGCTTCCCCACCGCAGGCAGCCCGCAGGGCCCTCCCCGGCGAGCAGACCGGCGATGTAGCCCGCGTCGAAGGCATCGCCCGAACCGGTGCCGCCGACGAACTCCGTGGGGTAGGCGCCGGCCCGCAGGCGGAGACCGTCGGTCACCAGCAGGCTGCCACGTTCGCCCTGCGTGATGACCACGGTTTGGGCACCTGCCTGTCGGAAGCGTTCCGCTTGGTCGCGCGGGTCGGTAAGGCCGGTAAGGATTGCGCCCTCGTCGTCGTTGGGGAGGAAGACGTCCGTTTCGGGGAGAATCTCTTCCAGGACCGCCATGCTCTGCGGATCGCCGAAGTAAACGACGTCCAGGACCGTCTTCGCCCCCGCGGCGCGCGCCGTGCGGAAGAGATCGACCAGCGCCTCACCCTCCAGGCGGGGCAAGAGCAAGAAGCCCCCAACGTAAAACACCCGCGCGGACGTTACCCATTCTGAGGGGATGTGGTTGGACTCGAAGAGGCTGTTGGCCCCCGGCGTGCAGATGAAGCGGCGGTCCTCGCCGACGACGTTGACGATCATCGTCGTGGCGGTATTGCTCCCTGCCCGCCGATGGACTCCGGCGATGTCCACTCCCCCGCTGGCGAGTGCGTCGATGATGAAACCGCCGAAGGTGTCGTCGCCTACGCAGCCGGAGACTCCCACGCGCACGCCGAGCCTGGACAGGTCGAGGGCGGCGTTGGAGGCGCAGCCGCCGAGCATCAGGGCGATGCGCTCGGTGGGCAACAGTTCGCCGGCCCTGGGGACCCGCTCGATGGGAGCGCAGCCTACGTCGGCAAACAAGATCCCGGCACAGAGACAATCGATATCCACCTTGGTTCTCTCGGGGGGTGGCATGGTTCATTCACTCGGGGGCCAGGGAGGGACGTGGGCGGTGGCGCTCCACCGCGCTTGCGGCTTTGTGTTGGAGTATAGCCCAGGCGGGGGTCGGCCGACAACGCACCCCGCCGTGTCCGACCGGCACCCGCTTTGACGAACCGCTTGGGAAGCTCTATCGTTACTAAAGTCGGATCGGGAGGGGACCGGACGGCCGCTGGCCGCGCGGGCGGCGTTGTCGTACGAACCGTCGCCGCAGCGACGAGAGGAAAGTCCGGGCTCCGCAGGACACGGTGGTGGGTAACACCCACCGGCCGCAAGGCCAGGGAAAGTGCAACAGAAAGCAGACCGCCTCGCGGGATTTCCACCCCGCGCGGTAAGGGTGAAACGGTGAGGTAAGAGCTCACCAGCAGGCCGGGTGACCGGCCTGGCTAGGCAAACCCCACCGGGAGCAAGGTCAAGCAGGGGGGAGAGGACTCGCCGGGCGGCATAGCCCGCCCGGTCACTCCCGCGGGCTGGTCCGGCCCGCCAAATACCCCCGGGTGGACCGCTCGAGGGGCCGGGTAACCGGCCTCCTAGAGAAATGGCCGTCACCCGGCGGCGGTGCCGCCGGGAACAGAACCCGGCTTACAGGTCCGCTCCCGGTCCGTTCCTTTCCCCACGCCGTCGGCAACGGCTACCCCGACGGATGGAGCGGTTCGCCGAGCATGGGGCGGAGTTCGTCCACGAAATCGTGGACGTCTTTGAACTGGCGGTAGACGCTGGCAAAACGGACGAAGGCCACCTCATCCAACTTGCGGAGGTGGCCCATTACCAGTTCGCCCAGCAGGCGGCTCTCCACCTCGCTCTCGAAGCGGCTCTCCAGGTGGTTCTCCACCGCCCGCACGATGGCGCTGATCTGGTCCACACTGATGGGCCGCTTCCAGCACGCCTTTTCCAAACCCTGACGGATCTTCTCGCGATCGAAGGGGACCCGCGTGCCGTCCTTCTTGACGACCTTCAAGTGCGACCTTTCCACCCGCTCGAACGTGGTGTAGCGCCGCTTGCAGGACATGCACTGGCGGCGGCGGCGGATGGCATGGCCGTCTTCTGCCGCACGCGAGTTGATCACGCGATCGTTATCGAATTCGCAGAACGGGCATTTCATACCGGTCGGGGTTCCTGATGGCAGACGGGGGGAGCCGTGCGGCTTGCGGCAAATCTGCCGGATGCCCGCGTTGCCCATGGGCCCATCCCAAGTCGCAGCTCATGTTATATCCGTTATACTCTGCTTTCCCCTCCGGCGACAGCGTCCGGGGAGGGGAACCGCGACGGGGTGGAGAATCGGCCGACAGGGGGCGGGGGACATCGCGAGCCGGCCAGGGCCCTCCTGCCGCATCGCCGCGTCGTGCTCCCCATCCAGCCGGCGGTCCCCTATAATACGGGCCGCCTTTCGACGAACAACAGACGAACACAGACGAACGACGACGGGTCCAAAGGAGTATCGAAATGAAATGTCCGGGCTGTGGTGAGGATGTCCTCGAGACGTCGGTCTATTGCCATCGCTGCGGGGCCCGGGTGGACCAGCAGAGGCCTCCTTCGAGCGAACCGCAGGAAGAAAACCGGTCCGCCGCCCCCGAAACGCCCGCGGAGCGGCCTCCCAACCCCCTTTCCCCCCAAGACCGAATGCACAAGGCGGCCGCGGGGCGACAGGGTCTTGCCGACGAGCCCGAGGAGGAGCTCTGGAGAGGACAATTCTCCAGCAAGGCCATGTTCGGCTCCTGGGTTCTCTGCGGAGTGGTCACGGTGGCCCTGCTCGTCGTCGGTGCCATCTGGGTCCGCGACGTCAACTACTGGCTCGCCCTGCTCGGACTCATCGCCGCCCTCTGGATCTACCACCTCCTGCTGCTGTACTACCGGCAGTTGAGCATCCGCTACCGCCTCACCAATCATCGCTTCATTCATGAGAAGGGCGTCCTGCGGAAGGTGACCGACCGCATCGAGGTCATCGAGATGGAAGACGTGACCTTCGAGCAGGGCCCCTTCGAGCGGCTGACGGGAGTGGGCACCATCCACGTCGTCTCCAGCGACCGCTCCCACCCGGAACTCACGGTTCGCGGCATCGAAGACGTGCGCCACGTCGCCGGCCTGCTCGATACCGCCCGTCGCCAGGAGCGGGTCCGCCGCGGACTGCACATCCAGTCGTACTGAGTATTCCCGCGCCCCCCTTATTTGACGGGTGGTTTCGCGTTGCTGCATTCCCCCCTCCCCGCTACAATCCCTCTACCGGTGGCTGTGGTGATCAGTGGTTGTAGGGCCCCGCCGCCCCACAATGCCCCCAGACCGCCCAGACTCCCGGTCGTCAACCCGGGGCCGGACATTCCATGCCCGCGGACAGGGAAGTCCGGAGCACCGTTCCCCCAGAACCACCACCCCCGTGTCAAGGAAGACGCGATGAGCACAGGAGCCGCAAAGGCGCCGGATCGCCTGACGAGCTTCGAGCAACTCCGTTTGGGTCGGCACGTTCTCGACCATGAAGCGGCGGCCCTCGGGCGACTGGCATGCCGGCTGGATGCGAGTTTCTGCCGGGCCGTCGAGCGGATCCACGGCTGCCGCGGGAGCGTGATCGTCGCCGGGATGGGCAAGGCGGGACTGGTCGGCCAGAAGATCATGGCAACCCTGGCGTCCACGGGGACGCGCGCCCACTGGCTGCACCCCGCAGAGGCGGTTCACGGCGACCTGGGGCGCCTGCACCGCGACGACCTCGTGCTCCTGCTCTCCCACAGCGGCGAAACCGAAGAGATCGTCCGCCTCCTGCCCGTCCTGGCAGACATGGCCGTGCCGATCGTCGCCTTGACTGCCTCGGCAGGGAGCACTCTGGGGCGGGCGGCGGCGGTGACCGTCGCCCTCGGACCTCTTGAAGAGGCCGATCCCATGCGGTTGGCTCCCAGCACGAGCACCACGGCCATGCTCGCCGTCGGCGACGCCCTGGCGCTGGTCGTCAGCCGCATGCGGGGTTTCGGCCCGCACGACTTCGCCCGCTTCCATCCCGCCGGGAGCTTGGGGAGGCGGCTGCTGCGGGTGGAACACTTGATGCGCGGCTTGGCGCAATGCCGCGTCGCCGATCGGTCGTGCACCGTCCGGGAGGTCTTCGCCGGGGTGAGCCGTCCCGGGCGGCGGACGGGAGCCATCATGCTCGTCGACACCGAGGGCGCTTTGTGCGGCATCTTCACCGACAGCGACCTGGCGCGGCTTTTCGAGCGGCGCTGCGATGCCGCACTCGACCGGCCGATCGGCGAAGTGATGACTCCGGCCCCCCTGGCCGTCCCCTTGGGGACGATGGCCGCCGATGCCGTGACCCTGATGGCCGCCCGGAAGATCAGCGAGCTGCCCGTGGTCGATCCGGCGAGGCGGCCTGCCGGACTGATCGACGTCACCGACGTGGTAGCCGTATTCCCTGACGAGGCGCCGGCCGAGCCGTCATTACCGGAAGAATCGAACTCCGCAGCCGCGGCCGATGCCGGGTATTGCCGACTCTTTGCCGAACCGCCTCCCCGCGAGACGGCGTAATTCTCTTCGCTCTGGAGGGCCCTCGCCATGAACCTCGACCAGCGGTGCGAAGCGGTGGAGATCATCCTCTCCGACGTCGACGGCGTGCTCACGGACGGGCGGCTGGTCTTCGATAACCAGGGGATCGAAACGAAACAGTTCCACGTCCGCGACGGCCTGGGCATCCGCCTCTGGCAAAAGGCCGGCTACCCCTTCGGGCTGGTCACGGTCCGCAGTTCGCAGATCGTCCGCAGCCGGGCCGCGGAGCTCGATATCGACATCGTCCGCCAGGGGGCCGACGACAAGCTCAGCACCGTCCAGCAGATTCTCGATGAGGTGGGGCTCGGTCTCGCCCAGGCCTGCTATCTTGGCGACGATTTGCCCGACGTGCCCGTGATCCGCGCCGTGGGGCTCGGCGTAGCAGTAGCCGATGCCCCCGACGAGGTCCGTGCCGCCGCCGCCTACGTGACCCGCGCCCCGGGGGGGCGGGGAGCTGCCCGCGAAACCATCGAGCTGATCCTCATGGCCCAACGTCGTTGGAGCGACCTGATCCAGCCCTATCTGACCTGACCGGGCAATCCTCGATCGCTACGTGAACCGCAAAGGGTCCTAACCCTCACGATGCGAACATCTTGCGGCTCCCCGCAACAAGAGGGATCAAAGAGGAAAGAATGACGATGGAAAAAGAGGGGAATGAAGCCTTCATTCCCCTCGCTGCCTCGGCTGTCTCCCGTGAACGGCAGTTCGGCCGGACGAGCCACTCCAACAAACCACGCATCCGGTGATGGCGTCGGTCCCTTCACAACGAGCCCTCCCCCGCACCCTGCCGGCCACGGCCCGGAGGTTGCTGCGCACCGGCGTCGGCGGCCGGACGGCCAGGTTCGTCATCAGCCTGGGAGCCATGCTCCTGGTCTACTGGACATATGCCATCCTCGTCGTCCCCCGGGTGGAGCCTTCCGTCGATCTCAGCGCTCGTGCCGGCCCCACGGCAGAACAACTCGCCGGAGCCAAGGGGACTGTCGATCGCCGGCTGGCCGATTTGGCGGTGCTCTTCCCCGCCGACTCCTGGGAGCTGGGGAACCCCAAGATCCTCGAGAGCGAGCGGTTCACGCTTCTCTTGCGGGACTACGAGAATCTCGGCGACGGGCGGGTGCGCATCTTTCCCTGCACATTGATCCTCGCGCCCGAGGCCGCTGCCGGCGACCGCCGAGAAGCGCTTCGCCGCGCCATCGTGCTCCAGGCGCCGCAGGGGGCCCTGCTGCGGTTTGACGGGCCGCTCGATCTGCGTCGCGGCAAGATCGGCCGCCTCCAGGGCGGTCAGCTCCTGGGAGCGATCACCATCCACGGGTCGGGCCGCTCCGACGACCGCGAGGACAGTCTCCTCATCCGGTCGCGCGACGTACAACTGAGCGAGCAGCAGGCCTGGACGCCTCACCCCGTGGAATTTCGGTTCGGTCCCCATTTCGGCCGCGGCCGCGAACTGCTCATCCAGTTCGCTGCCGCCGAGGACGGCGGTGGCCCAGCAGGTCCCATCGGCGGCCCCAACGTAGGGGGCATCGAGTCACTCGAGGTCCGCCACCTCGATATCCTCCGCCTCGAGTTTCCCGCTGAGACCGTGGCCTCCTTCGGCGAGCCGGACGGCGCCCCGCCCCCCTCGGCGGAGAGTAGTGCCCCTTCCTCCCACGAGCGGGTCAGTGTGGAAATCACCTGCCGGGGGCCCTTCCGCTTCGATCTTTCCGAGCGGGTGGCCACCTTCGAGGACCGCGTCGACGTCCTCCGCGCCTACCCGGAGGGCCCCAGCGACCAGCTCCAGTGCGAGCTCCTCGCCGTCCATTTCGCCACGGGAGCCGACGCCGACTCCGCGAACTCCGGCTCCGGTTTTCCCGCGCTGAGCCCGGAGCGTTTCGAAGCCCGCGGCAACCCCGTGCAGATCCACGCCCCGCGCGAGGAGGTGGCGGCCCGGGGGCAGCGTCTGGAGTACGACCTCCCCACCGGACGCATCCGCCTGGAAGGCACCGAAGAAGTCTTCCTCCGCCAGAGCGAGAACGAGATCCGGGCAGGGCTCTTGCAGTACGTACCTGTAGAGGATCGCGAGGTGGGCACCGTGGTGGCACGCGGTCCGGGTTGGCTGCGAGGCCGCTTTGCCGAAGACGATCCACGTTTCGTCGAGGCCCGCTGGGGCGACGAATTGCACGTGCGCCCTCAGGGGGAGGAACACGTCATCTCGCTCTCCGGTGGCAGTGAACTGCGATTCCGCGAGATCGGAGCCCTCACTGCCGACGAGATCCACTTCTGGCTCCGTCCCTCGGAGCAAGCTGTCGAGGAGGATGAGAGGCCTCAGGGGGGAGGTCTCGCGCCCGACCGCATGATGGCGCGTCGGGAGGTTCGCCTCGAATCGCAGCAACTCTCGGGCAGGGTGGATCATATGGAAGTCTGGTTCGAAGAGGAGCCGACAGGCGTAAAACGCTGGGAGGCCCAATCGGGCGGGGTGGCTCTGGAAGGACACGACTGGCCTGGTCCGAGCCGGCCAACGCCGCGGCAGCCGCGGCCAGAGGGCATGATCCCCACGACGATGCGGGTTCCGGCCGACCAGCCGTCAACTCCGGCCGTTTCCTCCGGCAGCCCGCACGACGGACTCCCCGCTGTGCCGCCGGTGGAGACGGGTACGGAGAGCAGCCCCTGGCGGAGTGGCGGCGACGTCCCGCTGCCGGCGCCGCCCGAGAGTGCGGCTCCGCCGAATGCGTCGGGAAGGGCGACGGACGGAAAGTCTGCCCAGCGCTTCGAGGTTGCCGGCCGGCTGTTGCAGGCACGGGTCCTGGTCGGCGAAGAGGAGAGCGTGCTTGCCGAACTGGTGCTCGAAGACGCCGTTCGCTTCCGCGAAATCTCCGGCATTGGCACGGAAGGGCTTCCCCTTCTTGTCGAAGGCGATCGCCTCCACGTCACCGATGCACATACTCCTGAAGCAATGGTCGTCGTGGTGGGCACTCCCGCCCGGTTCGAGGGCGGCGAGATGGCCTTGACCGGCCGGACGATCCACCTCGACCAGGGCGCCAACCGCTTGTGGGTACCCGGGGCCGGGCAGATGGACCTGACGGCCGACCGCGACTTCGGCGGTCAACCGCTCGAGGAGGCCACCCGCGTCCGCATCCATTGGCAGGGGGAGATGGACTTCGACGGGCGCACCGTCTGCTTCGAACACCGCGTCCTCGCCACCACCCCCAACCAGCAGGTGCAGACCGAGGCCCTGGAACTGACCTTTGCCCAGCCGATCCACTTTTCCGACCCCCCCAGCGACCGCCAACATGAACTGATGAAGGTTGCCTGCCGCGGCGGGGTGGTCCTCGACAGCCGGCTCCTGGACGACTCGGGACAGGTCGCTCTGGAGCGCATGGAGATGGCCGACGCGGTGATTCAGCTCGCCAGCGGAGAGCTCACAGCCGGTGGTCCGGGTCGGTTGACCCGCGTGGGCCGCGGTTGGATCAACCGTTTTCCCGGCAGTGAGTCGCCGGAGGCGCCGGCGGAGGTCGACGAGGACACCCTCAGCTACCTCGCCGTTCGATTTCAGCGGTCTCTCACGGGCAATATCCACCGCCGGCAGATGACCTTCGAAAACCAGGTCGTCGCTGTCTACGGGCCGGTCTCCGATTGGGACGAGCACCTCAACGAGCGCAACCCCGATGCCCTGGGGCCCCAAGGGGTGATCCTCACCTGCAACCGCCTCACGGTGGCGGAGATGCCTGTTGCCGGCGCCACCGAGCCGGCTCTGGAGATGTGGGCCGAGGGGAATGCCCGCGTCGAGGGGCAGACTTTCACCGCCTGGGCACTCCAATTGCGCTACGCGCAGAACAAGGATCAACTGGTCCTCGAGGGTGATAACCGCACCGATGCCGAGCTCTACTACCAGCGTTTCATCGGTGCGCCTCAGGAACGCGTGGTCGCCCGCCGCATCGTCTATCGTCCCTCGCGCCTCCGAGTCGAGGACGGTCGCCTCCTCGAAATCCCCCAGTTCACCGGGACGGGGGCCTGGCCGAACTGATCCCGGGGTTCCGCCGGGCCGTCGCCGTCCCGACTACCTATCGGACACCTCTTCTCGGTAGGCGGCACAGGCCCTCTGCCGTGCGTGGTCGGGAAAACGCCTTCGAACCCAGAGGTTTCTCCTGCGCTAACCCCCTCCCTTTGGGGCGACTTGCGAGACGCCGCACCGCACAGGCGCCTCTGCGGCGTACTCTTTCCCATCCCTCTGGTCGAGCAGGAGGGGGAACCCAGGACCCCGGGAGAAGGAGGGGGGCCTCGGCGAGGCTGGGAGCCGGCGAGGCCGTGCCCCGCTCCCCTTCGGCCCAAGGGCGGGGCGCCCAGGCTGCCCCCTGCCACTGGATGTGCTAGACTGTTTCTCGGTACGGGTTTGGGGGGGCGCCGCGGGCGGGCCGCTGCGGCAGAGAGGCGAGGACGAGGACGACACCATCCGATGGGTTACCGCTCGCTGCAACAGTGCGTTCACGACCTCGAGCGCCGGGGACACCTCAAGCGGATCGCCGAGGGGATCGATCCGCGGCTCGAAGCCGCCGAGATCCAGCGGCGGGCCTACCGCTGCGGAGCGCCGGCGCTGCTCTTTACCCGGGTGCGGGGCTGTAAGTTCCCCATGCTGGCCAACCTCTTCGGGACCATGGAACGGGTCCGTTTCCTGTTCCGCGACACGCTCACGGCCCTGGAGCGGCTGGTCCGCCTGCAAGTCGACCCCAGTGACCTGATGCGCCGGCCGCGGCTTTACCTCAGTGCCCCGTGGTGGGCGCTGAAGACGCGGCCGCGGCGGGTCCGCTCCGGCCCGGTGCTGGCCTGCGAGACGACCGTCTCGCGATTGCCCCAACTGGTCAGTTGGCCCGACGATGGCGGGGCCTACGTGACGCTGCCCCAGGTCTATACCGAGGATCCCGACCATCCCGGTTTCGCCCGCTCGAACCTGGGAATGTACCGCGTCCAGCTCTCCGGGAACCAGTACGAGCGCGAGAAGCAGGTAGGGCTGCACTACCAGCTTCACCGGGGGATCGCCGTCCACCACGCGGCAGCGATCCGCCGCAAGGAGAAGCTCCGCGTGAACGTCTTTGTGGGGGGCCCGCCGGCGATGACCGTCGCTGCGGTGATGCCACTGCCCGAGGGAATCAGCGAGCTGACCTTCGCCGGCCTTCTCGGCGGCCGGCGGGTGAGGATGGTCTGCCATGAAGACACCCTGCCCATCCACGCCGACGCCGACTTCTGCCTCTGCGGCTACATCGAACCGAGGCGGCTCCTTCCCGAAGGGCCCTTCGGCGACCACCTGGGCTATTACAGCCTCGCGCACGACTTCCCCGTAATGCACGTGGAGAAGGTCTACCATCGCCGGGATGCCATCTGGCCGTTCACCGTGGTGGGCCGCCCGCCCCAGGAGGACACCAGCTTCGCTCAGCTGATCCACGAGCTGACCGGTCCGGTGATCCCCAAGGCCGTGCCGGGCGTCAAGGCGGTCCACGCCGTCGATGCTGCCGGGGTCCACCCCTTGCTGCTGGCACTGGGCAGCGAACGGTACGTCCCCTACGAGAACCGCCACCATCCGCGAGAGCTGCTCACCCAAGCCTGCGCACTCTTGGGCCAGGGACAGCTTTCGTTGGCGAAGTACCTCTGGATCGTCGCCACCGAGGACGATCCGCAGCTCACGGTCGACGACGTGGCCGAGTTCTTCCGCCACGTGCTGGAACGCGTCGACTGGCAGCGGGACCTCCACTTCTGGACGCGCACCACGGTCGACACCCTCGACTACAGCGGCACCGGCCTGAACGAGGGGTCCAAGGTAGTGATTGCTGCCACCGGGCCCGCGCGGCGGGCGCTCGCGGTGGTCTACGACACGGCGATCCGCCTCCCGGAATCGCTCGGCTTCGGCAGACCCCGCGTGCTGCTCCCGGGCATTCTCGTCGTCGAGGGCCCCCCCTGCACCGATGGCGGACCCACGCGGACCGCCTTGATGGAACGGTTCTGCCAATCCTTCCAGGCGACGGGGCCGATTGCCGGATTCCCTCTCATCGTGGTGGTTGACGACAGCGCCTTCGCCACGCGGGATCTGGCGAACTTCCTCTGGACGACCTTTACCCGCAGCGACCCCGCCACCGACATCTACGGCATCGAGTCGTTCGCCGAGCAGAAACACTTCGGCTGCCGCGGGCCGCTGGTCATCGATGCGCGGTCCAAGCCCCACCATGCCCCGCCGCTCGTGGAAGACCCGGAAATCACCCGCCGCGTCGATGCCCTCGCCGCCCCCGGCGGCCCACTACACGGGATCATCGACTGAGGTGCTTCCGTCCCGTTCACGGCAGGCCCTTTTCCTCGGCGGCACGGCGCGGTATACCCGAGGCCTGACCGCGCCGCCCCACGGAGTCTCGTGGGGGCTCCAGACGATACCCATCGGGGTCCCTATCGCCCATAAGAAAGGCCGCCGCGTGTACGACCGACAGGCCCTTGTCGAGCTGGTCCGCCAGAAGGCCCTCAAGTTCGGCCAGTTCACCCTGGCTTCGGGGAAGACGGCCAGCTACTACCTGGACGGAAAGCAGGTAACCCTCGACCCGCAAGGCGCACGCCTGGTGGCCGAGGGAATCCTCGACCTGCTGGACAAAGGGGCGATGCCCGACGCCGTCGGCGGCATGTCCATCGGCGCCGACCCGATCACGGCCGCCATCGTCACCCTCGCCGGCATCCGCGGCACACCGCTGCGGGGCTTCATGGTACGCAGGCAGTCCAAAGGGCACGGCACGAACCAGTACATCGAGGGGCCCGTTCGGCCGGGCGAGCGGGTGGTGATCGTCGAGGACGTGGTGACCACCGGCGGCTCTTCGCTGGCGGCGATCGAGCGGGCGGAGGCCTTCGGGCTGGTGGTTGCCGGCGTGGTGGCTGTCGTCGACCGTCTGGAGGGGGGGCGCGAGGCCTTCGCTGCCAGGGGGTATCCCCTTTCCAGCCTGCTTTCCATCTGCGACTTCGGCATCGAACCGCCCCGCTCGGCAAATCCGCAGGGTACATCCTAGACGGCCCCACGACGGGATCATGCCCATGGCCCCCGCAAGACGCTACGATGTCCTCGGTCTCGGGGCCTTGGCCATCGACGACCTTCTCTATGTCGATCACTACCCGGCGCCGGAAAGCAAGGCCCGCGTCCATCACCGCCTGCGGCAGTGCGGGGGGCTGACCGGCACGGCCCTGGTGGCGGCAGCGCGTCTGGGCGCCCGCTGTGGATATGCGGGACTGATTGGCGAGGACCCCCTCTCCGTCGAGGTGGCCGATGGTCTCCGCCGCGAAGGGATCGACCTTGCTCCTGCGGTGTTCCGAGCCGATGCCGGGGTGGCGCACTCGACGATCGTCGTCGATAGCACGAGGGGGACGCGGACCGTCTTTTCCAGTCTCACCGGCCGCATCGGCGCCGCGGCGGAGCAGCCCGAAGACTCGGCGATCCGCTCCGCCGCGGTGCTCATGGTGGACCATCACGGTGCTGCGGGGACATTGCGGGCGCTCCGTATCGCCGCGGCGGGAGGGGGGGAAGTAGTCGCCGACTTCGAGCGGGTGGCCGAGGAGCCCTTCTCTGCCCTGCTCGAGGAGGTGGGGCACCTGGTCGTTTCCCGGCGGTTTGCCGCGGAGCTTACCGGGCGGAGCGATCCGGCAGCCGCTGCGGCGGCCCTGCGGTCGCCGGCACGGCGGGCCGTGGTCGTCACGTGCGGCGCCGAAGGCGCGTGGTTCCACGATGCCGCCAGCGATGCCCCGCCCGAGCATTGCCCGGCCTTCCCCGTCGAGGTCGTCGACACCACCGGTTGCGGCGACGTCTTCCACGGCGCCTACGCCGCGGCCCTGGCCGTGGGCGCCGACCTGCCCACGCGGGTCCGCTTCGCCGCCGCGGCGGCAGCCCTGAAAGCCACCCGCCGCGGCGGACAAACCGGCGCCCCAAGCCGCCCCGCCGTCGCTGAGCTGCTCCGCTACGGGACCCTGGGCCATGCGTAGCCCGTCGGAGGCACCTGGATCCAGCCCGGCGTGCTAGGCGTTCCACCTTTGCGACCTTTGCCGGCCGCTCGGGTTCTCCCGCCCATCACTTGGCCCCCGGCAAGCTATACAATGAAAGGGACGGCTCCGCCACGCCCAAACCCCGTACGAACAGCAAGAGGTCCCCTTGTCCACCAAGCCGCGCAGTCTGGGAGACGTCCTCCAGGAATTCAGCCAGCACCGGAGGCTGATGCAGGAGGAGCTGCAAAAAGTCATCGTCGGACAGTCGGAGGTGATCGAGCAGATATTCGCCGCCATCTTTACGCGTGGACACTGCCTGTTGGTGGGGGTTCCGGGGCTGGCCAAGACGCTGCTCGTGAGCAGCTTGGCGCGAATCCTCGACATCCACTTCAAACGCATCCAATTCACCCCCGACCTGATGCCGTCGGACATCACGGGGACGAACGTGCTCGAAGAGGAGGAGAGCGGGCGGCGGTACTTCCGCTTTGTCGAGGGTCCGGTATTCACCAATGTCCTCCTGGCCGACGAGATCAACCGCACCCCCCCCAAGACGCAGGCGGCTTTGCTGCAGGCGATGCAGGAGCGGGAGGTGAGCGTCGGGCAGGAGACGTACGCCTTGCCGGAGCCGTTCTTCACCATCGCCACTCAGAACCCAATCGAGCAGGAGGGGACGTACCCGCTCCCTGAGGCCCAGCTCGACCGCTTCATGTTCAACATCAAGGTCGACTACCCGTCGGCGGAGGAGGAGGAGAAGATCCTCGCCACCACCACTCGGAGCGAGAAGGTGGAGATCCGCAAGGTCCTCACCGGCAAGTCGATCCTCAACCTGCAGAAGCTCGTCGGCTCGGTGGCCGTGAGCCAATACATTGTTCAGTACGTAGCACAATTGGTGCGGGCCACGCGGCCGAAGGATCCCACGGCGCCGGAGTTCGTCCGCGAGCTGGTCGACTGGGGGGGTGGTCCCCGCGCCGGCCAGTTCCTCATCCACGGCGGCAAGGCCTTAGCGGCCATGGACGGGCGGTTCTCCGTGGCCGTCGAGGACGTGCAGAAGGTGGCCATCCCCGTGCTGCGGCACCGCATCAGCACGAACTTCCAGGCCCAGGCCGAGGGGATGACCTCCGACG
>SKOZ01000100.1 GCA_007119795.1 Planctomycetales bacterium
ACCCCGCCCTACAAGCTCCAGCCTGCCCGCATCTGCGGCATGATGCGGCCATTGGCTTCTTCCGAGTTGGTAAAGCGGCCAGCCGGGCCGTCCCACTGCAGCCTGGTGCCGGTGAGCCGGGTGGCGATCACCCCGAGCAGGGCGATCTCGGTGAGCGGGCCGCCGTAGTCGAAGTTCGATCCCGCTTGGGTCCCGTTGCGAATTGCCTGAAGCCAGTCGACGTAGTGATTCTGATTCGGCACCCTCGGCAACGTCGGCCGGGGCCGCTCGTAGGCGCGCATCTTCTCTTCCGGCATGATCCGCACGCCGCCGGCCCCATGCGAGGCGTGGCGGATCGCGCCGTCGGTGCCGAGGAGGAGGCCGCACGTGTTGTCGGGAAATTCGCGCCAGGCGTACTCGTCGAGCCGCGGCGGGGCGAGCGTGCCATCGTACCAGTGGAGCGTCACCGGGCCGCGGTCGCCCTTGGCCGCGAACTCGTAGGTGACGTGCGTCCCGCGCGGGAACGTCAGCGCGTGCCGTTCGGGGTCGTAGCCGTCGGTCTCGGCGACGACGGAGGTCGGTGAGCCGAGGTCGAGCGCCCAGAAGGCGGGGTCGACGACGTGGCAGACCCAGTCGCCGATGGTGCCGGTGCCGAATGGCATCCACCCCCGCCACGAGCGCTGGAAGGAGGGGTGGTAGGGCCTCTCGGCCGCCGGACCGAGCCAGAGGTCCCAATCGAGCGACTCGGGAACGGCGTGTTCCTCGGAGAGGCTGGCGAGCTGGCCGATCCTGGAGTAGCTGCCCGGGCGGAGGCAGTGGACCGTGTGGACCGGACCGATGGCCCCGTCCCAGATCCACTCGCACAACATCCGGATTTGGTCGGACGAGTGCCCCTGGTTGCCCAACTGCGTGACGATGTTGTGCTCGGTGGCCGCCTTCTGCAGCGCCCGGACCTCGCCGATGGAGTGGGCCAGCGGCTTCTCGCAGAAGACGTGCTTGCCGCGGCGGATGGCGTCGATGGCGGCTACCGCGTGCGTGTGGTCCGGCGTGGAGACGACGACCGCGTCGATCTGGCCGTCGACTTCGTCAAGCATTTTGCGGAAATCGCGGTAGCGTTTCACCTGAGGGTAGTCGGCGAACGCGCTGGCTGCTTTGCCCTCGTCGACGTCGCACAGCGCCACGACGTTCTCGCTTGCCAGGCCGTTCAGGTTCGCCCTGCCACGGCCGCCTGCGCCGATGAACGCCAGGTTCAGCCGCTCATTGGCGGAACCGGCCGCGCGGCCCGAGGGGATGAAGTGCGGGACGAACCAGGCGGCCGTGGCGGCCGCCACCGAACGGCCGAGAAACCGCCGGCGCGAGAACTGAGAGCGTCGTTGGTGCATGGGGTGCTCCTTGATCTCGGGTAATCCATGGCTGAACGCGCCGTCCCCTTACCACACCGCGGCGTACCGGGCGAAGAGGACAGTTCCATTTTCGCGGCCGAATCGCGTTATCCACGAGGAATACTCTCTATTCTCTATGGCTGCGAAAATCGGGACGGTCCCCCGTGAACGGTTACGCCCTTCCCAGCCGCGGCTGTTCACATGATACGGGCCATCCTCGATATCGATCTGCAATGCGCGCACCATGCCCCAAGCCCGCCGAAAGGTTAATGGTCAAGACCTGCCCCCCTCTTGCTTGCATCGCATCACCACCGCCGATGGTACTCAGTTTCTGCCCGCCTGTCGACAGTCTGCCAGATGGGGGGGGAAGCGGTTGCAGCCGCCGGCGAGGCCGTGGATACTGGAACGCGAAGGCGGCGGCCGCGCCGCCGGGGGCCTCGATTTCGCCGCGCTTCGGAAGGAGGCATCTCCATGCAGCCCGCAACGCTCCGTACGTCGACGATCCCAGCCATCTTGATCCTGGCGGCTGCCGCGTCAACGCCGCGGGCGGCGGCCGCCGAGGAGTCGGCGGAAGCGGCCGCGCGGCGGCCGAACATCATCTTCCTGCTCACCGACGATCAGCGGTGGGACGCGCTCGGCTGCATGGGCAACCCGATCATCGAGACGCCCCACATCGACCGGCTGGCCCAGGAGGGGGTGGTCTTCGACCACTGCTTCGTGACCACTTCGATCTGCATGACGAACCGGGCCTCGATCTTCAGCGGGCAGTACGCGGCGCGGCACGGAATCATCGACTTCCGCACGGAATTCACGCCCCCCCAGCTCGCCGAGACCTACCCGGCGCTGCTGAAGGATGCGGGCTATTATCTGGGATTCATCGGCAAGTGGGGCGTGGGGCACCCGCCCGAGGGTCTCTTCGACTTCGACACCGGCTGGCCCGGGCAGCACCACTTCTTCCCCGAACGCAACGACCCCACCCGCCACCTGACGGCGATCATGGGCGAAGAGGCGATCGAGTTCCTCGAGGGCGCACCTGACGACCGCCCCTTCTGCCTTTCGATCAGCTTCAAGGCCCCCCACGTGCAGGACGGCGACCCGGCCAACTTCCCCCAGTGGATCCAGGACCTCTACGAAGAGTTCCCCGGCGGCTTCCTCTACGATCCGGCGCTGGAACCGCTGTACCGCGACGTGGTAATCCCGCCCGTGCCGCTGATGGAGCCCGAGCACTTCGCAGCCCTCCCCGACTTCCTGCAGGCGACGGAGAACCGCCGCCGCTGGAAGTGGCGCTTCGCCACGCCGGAGATGTACCAGAGGTCGGTCAAGGCCTACTACCGCCTGATCACGGGAGTGGACCTCGTGGTGGGGCGCATCGTCGAGGCGCTCCGCGAGCAGGAGTTGCTGGAAGACACGGTGATCCTCTTCCACAGCGACAACGGCTTCTACCTCGGCGAGCGGGGCTTTGCCGGCAAGTGGTTCGGCCACGAGGAATCGATCCGCGTCCCCCTCGTCGTCTTCGATCCCTCCTTACCGGAACGGCAGCGGGGGACGCGGCGGCAGCAGTTCGCCCTGAGCATCGACATTGCGCCCACGATCCTGGAGATGGCCGGGGCTGTTATTCCCGAGGGAGTGCAGGGGCGGAGCCTCGTACCCGTGCTGGCCGAGTCGTCGCATTCCTGGCGGGAGGAGTTCTTCTACGAGCACCTCTTCGAGCATCCCGCGATTCCCCGTAGCGAGGGCGTGCGCACGCAGCGCCACAAGTACCTGCGCTATCTGGACAGCGATCCCCTCTACGAGGAGCTCTACGACCTGGAGAAGGATCCCCACGAGGCGAACAACCTCGCGGGGCAGCCGGCGCACGAGGCGCTCCTTGAAACCATGCGGGACAGTTGGAGCCGCTGGCGGGAGCGGGCCCGCTAATTCTTGTCGGCATCGTCCGCGTGGCTGGCCCGGTCCAGGTGCCGCCGCAGGTAGCGGGCCCGCTCGATGTTGCGGTCGGCGGTGGTGAGCTCGACGCCGCTGAGCTTCTGCAGGTGGGCCGGCTGGGTGTGGATGAAGAGGTCGTTGACCGTGGGGATCTCGAGGTCGTCGATCAGGCCGAGGTTCACGCCCATGCGGACGCTGGAGAGCAGGTGCATGGTCTCTTCGGAGCTGATCGTCTGCGCGGTGCGGAGGATGCCGTAGGCGCGGCTGACGCGGTCGTGGAGGCTCTCGTGGCTCTCGCGGATGAGGTACTGGCGGGCCTGGCGCTCGTAGTCCACGATTACGGGGACGATGTCGCCCACCTGCTTGATGAGGTCCAGCTCGCTGCGGCCCAGGGTGACCTGGTTGCTGATCTGGTAGAAGTCGCCCATCGCCTGGGAGCCTTCCCCGTAGAGGCCGCGGACGGCGAGGCTGATCTTCTGCAGGCTGCGGAAGACCTTGTCGATCTGCCGCGTGAGGACGAGGGCGGGGAGGTGGAGCATGACGCTCACGCGCATCCCGGTGCCCACGTTGGTCGGGCAGGCGGTGAGGTAGCCGAGCTTCGAGTGGAAGGAGTAGGTGACGTGCTCCTCGACGAAGTCGTCGATGCGGCTCACTTCGGCCCAGGTCTTCTCCAGGTCGAGCCCGCTGTGCATCACCTGGATGCGGAGGTGGTCCTCCTCGTTGATCATGAGGCTGAACTGCTCGCCGCTGTCGATGGCGACGGACCGGGCCCCTTGGCTCTCCGCGTGCTCGCGGCTGATGAGATGCCGCTCCACGAGGAACTGCCGGTCGACGCTGGTGAGGTCGGCCAGATCCACGTACAAGAGCTTGTGGCCGTCCTCCAGACCCATGACGCACTCGCGCAGCGTCTTCTCGATCTGGAGCCGGTCCGCCTCGGTGGTGCGGTTGATGAACGGGAAGTCGGCCGTGTTCCGCGCCAGGCGAATGCGGCTGCTGATGACGATATCCGCTTCGGGGCCGGAGCCCTGGAGCCATTCGCCCCGGTGCTTCGCTAGTTCGTTCAGGTCCACGTCACCTACCCGTCTATGGTTGAGCCCCACCCCATTGTAAGATAGTCTCGCCGCGGCGCGGAGCGGGTCCGGACGAGCGTCCCGGCCCCCCTGAGCGATTGCCGCGGGCGGCAAGGGGACAGATCGCCGGAGCCGCCCCTGCTATGGGCCGCCCGCCCGGCATACCCGGGGCAGAGGCCGGTCGGCACCCCTCCCTTATGGGGTACGGTGTGGCGGGCCGTTCCTCTACTCCTGCCCCTCGATGCGGCGGATCTCGTCGCGGAGCTGCGAAGCCCGTTCGTAGCGCTCTTCGGCCACGGCTTCCTTCATTTCGCGCCGCATGCGGATCAACTGCGTCCGCCGCTCACTCTCCGCGGGACCGCGGCGGGGAACCTTGCCGACGTGCTCCGTTTCGCCGTGGATGTTCAGGATCAGGGGTTCGAGCTGCTTCGCGAAACACTCGTAGTCGAACGGGCAACCCAGGCGGCCCTGGTTCCGGAATTCGTAGAACGTGATTCCGCAGACGGGACAGGATTGCTGGTCCAACTCGGCCAGCTCTTCCGCCGCCTGTCCCACGGCCAACTGGTGGGCCAGAGCCTCGGCCATCCCGCCCACGGCGCTGCTCTCGCCGGGGGTGGACTGGGTCAGGTACTCGCGGGCGTGCTCCTCGCAGAGGTGCAACTCCATCGGTTTACCGGCGGCCAGCTCGGTAATATGGTAGGTGGCCGGCTTGTCGCACTTCTGGCATTTCATCGGAAATCTCGGCGATTCATCCCGCGCGGGCGGCGAGGGGAGAGCGACGACAACCCCCTCTACTGCCGCAGGAGCGGAGGGCGGAGAAAGGACTCGCTGCCCCGCCGCGTACGAACCGGCCCGACAGCGATCGCTGGGTTTGGCACGTCCTCTTTCGGACCCCCGGGAGATCCGACGTAAACCGCACATCCTGAGTAACTTGGGGCACAGAACGCCTCACTCCCACGCTCTTGAGGATTCTATCAGGCCCCCCCTACGTGTCAAGGCGACGCGGTTGTCCTTGTCCAGCGGCCCTGCTATTCTACCTGAGCGGCGGCCGACTGGCCGCTGCACATGGGTTGTCGCAGCGAGTCTCACCATGAGCGCCAAGAGTCACCAACGCCATCTCCCCGATTTCGATACCTTCCGCGCCCTGGCCGGCGAGGCCGACCTGGTGCCGGTGTATCGGCGGCTGCTGAGCGACTCGTTGACCCCCGTTTCGGCGTTTCACCGCCTCGATGCCGGCCGGTGCGCGTGCCTTTTCGAAAGCGTCATCGGCGGGGAGAAGGTGGGGCGGTACAGCTTTCTGGCTACGGAACCGTTCCTGGAGATCGAGGCCTACGGGCGAAGAGTGACGGTCAACTCCCATACGGGCGTCTCGGCGTCGGGGGCGCCGATCCTGGTGACCCGCCAGATCGAGTGCGAAAACCCCCTCGAGGAGTTGCAGCGCCGCGTGGAGTCGTTCCGGGCGGTACGGCTCCCGGGACTCCCCCCCTTCTGTAGCGGTGCCGTGGGATACGCGGGTTACGACGTGGTCCGCTATGTCGAGCACCTCCCCAACGCCCCCCCGGACGACCGCTGCGTGCCCGACCTCGCCTTTGCCTTCTACGACCAGATGGTGGTCTTCGACAACGTCGACAAGTCGATCGTCGTCGTGGCCATGGCGCGGCTGGACCGCTTCAAGGACGACCCGCGGCGGGCCTACGACGATGCCTGCCGCCGCGTCGATGCCCACGTCGAGCAGCTCTCCACCCGGAGCGACGACCTCAAGCCCGTGGATCTCGCCCCCGCAGGTGAGGCAGGCCTCGCCTGCGAGTCGAACTTCACGCAGAGCGAATTCGAAGCGGCGGTGGAGAAGTGCGTGGAGTACATCCGCGCCGGGGATATCTTTCAGGTGGTGATCAGCCAGCGTCTGGCAGTGCCGCTGCAGGCCCACCCCTTCACGATCTACCGCACGCTGCGGGTGGTGAACCCCAGCCCCTTCATGTTCTACGTCCGCACGCCGAGCGTGACGCTCGTGGGAAGCTCGCCCGAGGTGATGGTGCGGGTGGTCGGCGGGCAGGTGACCGTCCGCCCCCTGGCGGGCACCCGCCGCCGCGGCGCCACCGAGGAGGAAGACCGCCGTCTGGCCGAAGAGCTCCTCGCCGATCCCAAAGAGTGCGCCGAGCACGTCATGCTCGTCGATCTGGGACGCAACGACGTGGGGCGGGTCGCCCAGTTCCGCAGCGTAGCGCTCAGCGACGTCATGACCATCGAGCGCTACAGCCACGTGATGCATATCACCTCGAACGTTACCGGGCGGCTGGCGCCCGGGCGGAGCGCCTTCGACGCCCTAAAAGCCTGCCTGCCGGCGGGAACGGTCTCGGGGGCGCCCAAGGTGCGGGCCATGGAGATCATCGACGAGCTCGAGCCGCACCGCCGCGGCCCCTATGCCGGGGCCGTAGGCTACGTCGACTTCAACGGCAACATGGATACCTGCATCGCCCTGCGGACCATCGTGATCCACGACGAAACGGCCTACGTGCAGGCCGGGGCGGGCATCGTTGCCGACAGCGTCCCCACGCACGAGTGGCAGGAAACCCTCAACAAGGCCCGCGGCCTCCTCAGGGCCATCGAGCTTGCCGAGGCCTGCGCGGAAGAGGACTTGTAATGGCCGGCGGCCGGCGGCTCGGTAACCGTTCACCGGGGACTGTCCCAATTATCGCGGCCGTAGAAGGTATTCCTCGTGGATGTGGATAACGCTATCCGGCCGCGAAAATGGGACTGTCCCTTTCGGCCGGCGCGGCGGCACGGCGGGGTCGGTCGGTAGGCGCGGTGGCCGGCAGCACGGGCCCGACGCGCCGCACTTACTCTCCGTGGGGGGGCAGGGCGGTTCTCTCATTGCCAGGCTCCAAGCGGCTCAACGCGCACGTCCCCGGGGCTCGGCCCCGCAGCGTCCCGGGGGCGCACTATGCGTTCGGCCCCGGGGAAGCGACGAGAAGGGCTGCGTGGCTCAGGAGGATGCGGGGCCGCTCCTCGGGACGAAACCCGGCATGGTCGGCGACATCGAGCATCCGCTGGAAATGGGCCGCGGTGACGTGCCCGACCGGCTCGACGAGCAGGAGCGTACCCTGCGGCCGGAGCAGGCCACGGACCTCGGCGAACCAGCGGGCAGCGCCGGGGACCTCGTGCGCGGAATAGAACGCCAGGACGAAGTCGTGCGGCTCGGCGAGGCCGATGGCGTCTGCAACGGACCGGTGGGTGCGGATTCGGTCGTCCACCTTCGCCTTGGCCGCCCTCCGCTCGAGCACGTCGAGCATCTCCTGCTGGAGGTCGACGGCGGTTACGCGCCCCTCCGCACCGACGAGGTGCGCCATGGCGATGGCGAAGAACCCCATCCCGCAGCCGAAGTCCATGGCGGCCATTCCAGGCCGGACGTAGGGGCCGAGGATGCGTTCCGGGGGGTGGAGCCAGCGGCGGAGCCGGTTGTCGATAAAGTAGCCGCCCCACCAGGGGCAGACGTGTTGGCGCATGCGGTCACCTGCGGCGAGCCCGAGGGAGTTCGTCTCCGGGGGGAGCGCGTGGCGCGACGCCGGGCCGCGGCACCCACCTTCCTCCCGCAACAGAATAGGTCACCCGAGCGAGTCGTTCAACGACGCCGCAGCCGGAGCGGCCGGGGGCTTTGACGGCCTTTGCGGCGCGGCTATGATACGCGGCGGATGCCGGCAGGGGCCGCCCGCCCGATTACCAAGCGTTTCGCCAGGGAGAGACCATGCCCAGTTACCGACTGCCCGAGCGGGTCAAGCCGCCGAAGGCAAAAAAAGACCAGGTCCTCCTCGTCGCCAGCGGCGACCTGCGGCCGGCAGCCAACCAGAACTGCTGGCCGGCGCAGGAGGCGATGGAGGCGGCGCTGGGATGCGCCGTGGCCGAGGCCGGCTGCGCGGTGGTGCGGGCCCATCCCTTCCGCCCCGAGGTGGGTCACGGGTTCATCGCCTCGCAGAGGGAGGGCATGGAGGTCTTCGCCGGCATCGACCCGGAGGCGAGGCTGATCGTCGCCGAGGCGGTTTGGCAGTATTCGCACCACGTGCTCGCGGGGCTGCTCAGCCACCGCGGGCCGGTGCTCACGGTGGCCAACTGGTCGGGCACCTGGCCGGGGTTGGTGGGGATGCTCAACCTCAACGGCTGCCTGACCAAGGCGGGCCGCAAGTACTCCACGCTCTGGAGCGAGGACTTCGCCGACGATGCCTTCCGCCGGAAACTGGCCCGCTGGCTGGACAAGGGCCGGGTGATGCACCGCGCGGACCACGTCGCCTCGCTGGATTCGGTCAAGGTCCCCTCGGCCGAGCGTCGCCTGGGCGAGGCGCTTGCCGAGGAACTCCGCACGAAGAAGGCCATCCTGGGCGTCTTCGACGAGGGCTGCATGGGGATGTACAACGCCATCATCCCCGACGAGCTGATGCACCCGACCGGCGTCTTCAAGGAGCGGCTCAGCCAGTCGGCTCTCTACTACGAGACCACGCAGGTGAGCGACGGGGAAGCCGCGGCCGTCCGCCGCTGGATGGAGGCGCGGGGGATGCGTTTCGCCACCGGGCCGGACGCGGAGCGCGACCTGACCGACGAGCAGATTCTCACCCAGTGCAAGATGTACGTGGCCGCTCTGCGGATCGCCGACGATTTCGGCTGCGCGGCGATCGGCATCCAGTATCAGCAGGGGCTCAAGGATCTGCTGCCAGCCAGCGACCTGGCCGAGGGGACGCTCAACAACGCCGACCGTCCTCCCGTCACGGGCCGCGACGGCCGCCGCATCCTCTACGAGGGAGAGCCGCTGGTCCACTTCAACGAGGTCGACGAGTGCGCGGGGCTCGACGGGCTGATGACCTACCGCGTCCACAAGGCGATGGGGCAGCCGGTGGAGAACACCCTGCACGATATCCGCTGGGGGGACTGGGACGCCTCGGGAACCGAGTCCGAGTACGTGTGGGTCTTCCTCATCAGTGGCGGCGCCCCGCCGGCGCACTTCATCGGCGGTTGGTCGGGGGCGTGCAGCGAGCGGCAGCCGGCGATGTACTTCCGTCTGGGTGGGGGCACGCTCAAGGGAATCTCGAAGACCGGCGAGATCGTCTGGTCGCGGGTCTTCGTGGACCGCGGGCGATTGAAAATGGACCTGGGACGGGGCCGCGTGGCCGAACTGCCCCCGGAGGAGACCGAGCGTCGCTGGCGGCTGACCACCCCCCAGTGGCCGATCATGCACGCGGTGCTCTACGGCGTCTCCCGCGATGCCATGATGGCCCGCCACAAGGCGAACCACATCCAGGTGGCCTACGCCACCGGCCCCCGCGAGGCCGATCGCGCCCTCCTCTCCAAGGCCGCGATGGCCCGGGCCATGGGCATGGACGTGGCCCTCTGCGGGACACGCAAGGGGGACAAGGCATGGTGAGCCGCGGCAGCGGCCGTCGTGGTGGGGCGGTCCTCCCCCGGACTTCGCCCATCTCGGCGGTCGCGGTGCTATAATAGCGAGGACTTGCTGCCCCGCGCTCCCGCGGGTGGGGCAGGTCGATGGAAGGGATTCGAGCCCAAGGAGGAGGTCGTCGCGCCACCCAGTTCGACCAAGTACCGCCAGCCGACCGATCGGCGGGAGGGGTTTTGTGATGCGAAGCATCGTCGTCATTCTCGCCGTTGTCTCGATGGCAGCTTGGGCGATCCCTGCCGCGGGGCAAGAGTGGGCGCGGGAGATGTTCGAGACCCACGAGCACCACTTCGGCACCCTGGCTCGTGGCTCCAAGGCGGAATACGCCTTCCGGCTCACGAATCCCTACCTGGAGACCGTGCGGATCGCTCGCGTGCGGACCACCTGCGGCTGCGGCGTGCCGCGTGTGGAGAAGGACGAGCTTGCGACCTACGAGTCCGGCGCGGTTATCGTGGAGGCCAACACCACCGCCTTCACCGGCCATCACAGCGCCACGATCACCGTGACCTTCGACCAGCCCTACCGGGCCGAGGTGCAGCTCTACATCACCGTCTACGTCCGTGGCGACGTCGTCTTCGAGCCCGAGAGCGTGGCCTTCGGGCAGGTCGACCAGGGGGAGGCGCGCGAAGAGCGGGTCGCGGTCGAGTTCACCCGCGGCGCCGACCGCGAGATCGTCGAGATCCGCTCCGCCAACGAGTATCTCTCCGCGGAAGCCGTGGAGCGAACGCGGGGTGGGGGGCGAACCGTCTACGAACTCTTGGTCCGGCTCGAGGAGGGTGCCCCGCCGGGCTACCTGGCCGACCAGATCATCCTCGTGACCAACGAGCCCCGCAACCGGGAGATTCCCCTGCTGGTCGAGGGGCAGGTGCTCTCCGCCGTATCGGCCAGCCCCTCGTCGCTTTTCCTCGGCGTGCTCAAACCGGGGGCGGAGGTGACCCGGCAGGTGGTGCTGCGGGCCCGGCGCCCCTTCCGCATCACGGGAGTCGAGGGGGAGAGCGATGCCTTCCGCGTGGGCGCGGCGGAAGACGAGGCGCGGCCGCTCCATCTCGTGCCGGTAACCTTCGTTGCCCGCGAAGAGGACGAGGGCCGCGTCGCGCAGACGCTCCGCTTCACTACGGACCTGGAGGGCGCCGACGCCGAGGTGGCGGCCTACGGCGTGGTGGCTCCGTAGGGGCACGGCCGGTTGTGCGGGATGCGGCGGTCGCCTCGGCGAAAGAGATTGTTCGGGGCATTGCCCGCAAAACCTCTTCGGGTCTCGGACCATCCTGGGGCCCGCCGCCGCCAGCTGCGCCGAGGGGCGGCTTCTGTCCCCCTTGGCGAGCGAGACCGTGTACCCCCCGCGCGGCCTGCCTGCCATAGACCGTCGCGGGCGGCTAACGTCTCGCGGCGTCGCGCGGTAGAATACCGCTCCACTCACCGCGGCCGCGCTCTCTACGTCTCCGACGAACGCGCACCACGGGCGGTACCCGTTCGGGAAAGAAGGCAACTCCTGCCGCCGTCCCGTGGAGCCGGCCGCGGCACGATCCGGGAACCTTCCGCGAGGGACCGCATGACGACCCGCCCCTTCGTTCACCTCCACTGCCACAGCCATTTCAGCCTCCTCGACGGGGCGGGCAAGATCGAACGCCTCATCGACCGCGCCCGCGAACTGGACATGAACGCCCTGGCCCTGACGGACCACGGCAACCTCTACGGGGCGTTGGAGTTTTACCGCAAGGCGAAGGCCGCGGGCATCAACCCCATCATCGGCTACGAGGCCTACATCGCCCCTGGCCGCCGCGACCATAAGGAAGCCAGCGGCATGAAGGAGGCCAGCTTCCACCTCACCCTGCTGGCTCGCAACCGGACAGGTTTTCAGAATCTCCTCAAGCTCGCCTCCGCCGCCTTCCTCGAGGGCTTCTACTTCAAGCCTCGCATCGACAAGGAGCTACTCGCCGCCCATCACGAGGGGCTCATCTGCTTGAGCGGCTGCGCCTCCAGCGAGTTCAACCGCGCCCTGCTCCAGGGGAGCGCCGACGAGCGGCACCTCCGCCAGGCGATGGAGGTGGCCGCATGGTTCCACCAGCTCTTCGGCGACCGCTACTTCGTCGAAATCCAGAACAACGGCCTGGAGATCCAGCGGCTCGCCATGGAGGGGGCCGTGGAGGTCGCGCGGCGGATGGGCCTCCCCCTGGTGGCCACCAGCGACACCCACTACGTCCGCCGCGAGGACGCCGAGGCCCAGGACGTCCTCCTCTGCATCAACACCGGCAAGTTCCGCACCGACACGAAGCGGATGAAGATGGAGGGGGACGAGTTCTACCTGCGGGCGCCCGAGGAGATGTACCAGGTCTTCCCACATCTCGATGAGGCCGTGGCCCGCAGCCAAGAGATCGCCGATTCGGTGGACATCGAGCTCGAGCTGGGCAAACGGCACTTTCCCGTCTTTCACCCCCCCGAACAGAAGGGGTCGCTCGACTACCTCCGGGAGCGATGCCTGGCCGGGCTCCGGGAGCGCTACGCCGACAACCCGCAGCGGATGGTCGGCGGGGAGCTGTCGGCGGAGGTCCTCGAGCGGCTGGACCGCGAACTGGCGGTGATCGACAAGCTGGGCTTCCCGAACTACTTCCTCATCGTCTGGGACTTCGTCCGCTTTGCCCGCAGCCGGGGGATCGAGGCCACGGCGCGCGGCTCCGGCGTGGGCTCGCTGGTCTGCTACGCCCTCTACTTGAGCCACGTCTGCCCGCTGGACTACGACCTGCTCTTCGAGCGGTTCCTCGACGAGAGCCGTCTGGAGGCGCCGGACATCGACATCGACTTCGAGCAGGCCCGCCGCGCCGAGGTGATCCAGTACGTCAAGGAGAAGTACGGGCACGCCAACGTGGCCCAGATCGGCACCTTCGGCACGCTGGCGGCGCGGGCCGCCATTCGCGACGTGGGCCGCGCTTTGGGGCTGCCCATCCCGCGGGTCGACGCCGTGATCGCCAAGGTCCCCGAGCAGTTGGGGATTACGCTCGCGCGGGCCATCGAGAGCAGCGAAGAACTGAAGCGGGAGTACGACGCCGACGCCGACGTCCGCGAGCTGATCGACCTGGCGATGCGTATCGAAGGGCTGGCCCGCAACGTGGGCACCCACGCGGCCGCCGTGGTCATCGCCGACCGCCCCCTCAGCGAATACGTCCCCTTGCAGCACGTGCAGGGGAAGGAGGAGGTCATCACCCAGTGGGCGATGGCCGACGTCGAGGCGGCCGGCCTCTTGAAGATGGACTTTCTAGGCCTGAGGAACCTGACGATCCTCGCCAAGGCGGTGCAGCTCATCGAGGAGGTCCACGGCGTCCGCGTCGACCCCTACAAGTTCCCTCTCGACGATGCGGAGACCTTCGCCCTCCTCTGCCGCGGCGAGACGAAGGGGGTCTTCCAGCTCGAGAGCGGCGGCATCCGCGACCTCTTGCAGCGGATGAAGCCCGACAGCTTCCGCGACATCATCGCCACGAACGCCCTCTACCGCCCCGGTCCCCTGGAAGGGGGCATGGTCGACGACTACATCGACATCAAGCACGGCCGCAAAAAACCCGAGTACAAGCACCCCGTGATGGAGGAGGTGCTCGCGGAGACCCACGGGGTGATGGTCTACCAGGAGCAGGTGATGCGGATCCTCAATAAGCTGGGGGGGATCCGCCTGGCCGACGCCTACGCCTGCATCAAGGCGATCAGCAAGAAACGGCTCCCCCTGATCGCCAAGTTCCGCGAGGAGTTCCTGGCCGGAGCCCAGGAGAAGGGACTCACCAAGCGGGAGGCGGAAGACCTCTTCGGGCTCATCGAGAAGTTCGCCGGCTACGGCTTCAATAAGAGCCACTCCACGGCCTACGCCCTGATCGCCTACATGACGGCCTACCTGAAGGCCCATTACCCGTTGGAGTTCATGGCGGCGCTCCTCTCCAGCGACATCCCGGCGCGGAACTTCAAGAAGAAGGACTCCACGGTCGAGCACATCGAAGACTGCCAGCGGATGGGGATCGAGGTCGTCCCCCCGGACGTGAACCACTCGGCGGCCGAATACACGGTCCGCGAGGGGAAGATCCTCTTCCCGCTGGCGGCCGTCAAGGGATGCGGCCTCGCGGCCGCGGCGGCCATCGCCGCCGAGCGGAAGGAGGGCGGCGCCTACCGCAGCCTCTTCGACTTCTGCTGCCGCGTCGACCCGGGGACGGTGAACCGCGCCGCCATCGAGACGCTCATCAAGGCCGGCGCCTTCGACTCGCTCGGGGCCCGGCGGGCCCAGCTCTTCGCCGCCGTGGAGCGGGCGGTGCAGGCGGGCGCCGCCGCCGCCTCGGACCGCCGCTCCGGCCAGAGGGGGCTCTTCGACGACGCCGAGGAGGAGGACGATGCTGCCTCCGGAGCCGAGTTGCCCGACGTCGAGGAGTGGGAGGAGCGCGAGCTCCTGCTCAAGGAAAAAGAGGCCCTCGGTTTCTACATGAGCAGCCACCCCCTGGCCGAGCACGAGGAGACCCTCACCACCTACTGCACGCACACCACCGTCGAGGCCGCCGCGCTGGCGCATCGCAGCGAGGCTTTTCTCGGCGGGATGCTCGCCTCGATCAAGCACGCGCACACGAAGAACCCCCAGCCCGGCAAGCCCTCGCGGTACGCCATGTTCGACCTGGAGGACACCGCGGGCATCATGCGGTGCATCGTCTGGCCCGAGCAGTTCGCCCAGTTCGGCGAGCTCGTCCAGCCCGAGGCGGTGCTCGCCGTCCGCGGCGCCGTCGACAAGCGCGAGGGGAGCGAGGAGGCGAACTTCATCGTCAACGAGCTGATCCCCCTGGAGGAGCTCCCCCGCCGGTTCACGCGGGCCATGGTCGTGCGGCTCAGCGAGCTGGACCACGGCGAGCAGGGGATGAAAGCCCTCCACGAAATCCTCCGCGGCTACCCCGGCGAGTGCGAGCTGCAGCTCGTCGTCGACCTGGCCGACGGCCGCCGCGTCCGCTGCGGCTGCCGCAGCCGCGTGGCCCTCTCCGAGGAGATGCGCCGCCGCGTCGAGGAGCTCCTGGGAGCGGAGAACTTCCGCCTCATCGCCAACACCGCCGCCGCATCCGCCGCCAACGGCCGCAAAGGCGGCAACGGGCGCTCTCAGCGCAACGGCCCCTCTCGCGGCAACGGCCGGGGACGTGCGTGAGAGTGCCGCGGCCGTAACCGTTCCCGGGGGACTGTCCCAATTTTCGCGGCCGGAGAAGGTATTCCTCGTGGCTAACGCTGTTCGGCCGCGAAAATGGGACTGTCCCCTTCGGCCGGCGCGGTGGCAGGCTAGGGTAAGGGGACAGGTCCATTGTTCGGGCATCGTCGGTCGCCAAAGATTGGGTCTGTGGGCCGAAAAATGGACCGGTCCCCGGCCGGCCTGTGAACGGTTACCCGCGGCCTCCCGCGGGTTACGAGAACACGCAATCGGAGAGACACGCCATGGACATGCCGACGTTGACGCGGTTTTTCATGTGGTGCGTCATCATCAATGGCGGTCTACTCGTCTTCTGGACGGCGCTATTCATCGCGGTCCCGGCGGTCGGCGAATTCGCCTACCGTACGCACAGCAGGTGGTTCCCCATGTCGCGGGAAACGTTCAGCGTGGTCATGTACGTGTTCCTGGGGGCGTTCAAGCTCGCCTGGATCGTGTTCAACGTCGTACCCTACGTGGCTCTGCTGATCGTCGGCTCCGGGTAGCAGGCCGTCCCCCGCCCATTTCTGCGGTACGATCGGCGGGCACATCGGGCAAATCGCTGCCTGCACGACGCGGCACAATCGCGCCCCGGCCGGGCAGTGCCCTTCGCCGTGCGAGCCCGATGGGACGACGTTTCAGCGTCGCGCGTCAGTCGCGCAGGTAGATGCCGTCGGCCGTGATGCGGAAGAGGTCGAGGTGCTCGGCGATCTCGCCTCGGCCGCGAACGACGACGATGCCTCCGCGTTCGACTCCGAAGAGCTTCGGGGCGTCGATGGGGAGGACCTCCCCCTGCTCGTCGAGGAACTGGACGAGGGCCGTCGGCGCTTCGGCCGCCGCGCGCCGGCAGAAGGGGCAGTCGTCGGCGTCGTGCCCCGGAGCGTGATCGTGCCCGCCGGCGACGATCTCGGACAAGAGAAATTCGGCACTGCCGTTGACGAAGGGGTTGTCCGCCCCCGCGCCGATGCGTCCCACGAGCACGACCCGGTCGTTTTCGGCAAGCTGCTCCCGGGCTTCCTCGATGGAAACCGCTCCGGCGGGCTCTTCGGCAAGCAGCAGCCGCGCCCGCTGTGCGGCAAGCTCACCGTCGCCGAAGAGTCCGCAGCCAGCCAAGCCGGCGGCCGCAGCCAGGAGGATCAGCACGATCGTACATCGAAACGGGGCAGCCATCCGTTAGTCCTCCTCAGCTCGGGCGGCCACGGTGCGGAGCGTCTCCATGGCCGCGTCGATCTCGTCGGCCACCTCCGCATAATCTTTCCCCGGCCGGCCGTGCAATTGGGCGTCCACGGCGCCGTAGCCGGCGAAGAGCTCCTCGATGGCCTCCTCGACTGCCTCCCGATCGTCCGGGGAGAGCGGCGCCGCGGCGGCCAGCCCCTCCACGTCCTCGAGCACGTGGCCCACTCGGTGGAGCGGACCGTGGGCCGTCTGGATGTCGCCGACCGCCATGGCGTCCCTGATGGTGACGTAGAGCTCATCCAGCCTGCTGACGGCCTCGGCTAACGAATCGGCATGTGCCGCGTGCGCATGGTCGTGATGGTGGTCGTGGTCGTGGGCGTGGTCGTGATGGTGATCATGGTCGTGGTCGTGAACCTGAGCCGGCGGCGTCTCCGGATCGGCGGGAGCGAGTGGATCGGCCTCGCCGCAACCCGAGACCACGAGGTATCCACCGATCAGCACACAGACCAGCCCAAACCGAGTAAAACGCGCCATCAGACTCCTCCAAAGCGGGGGTTCTCGTGTCGAGGGAAAGGGGACAGCCGGTCTAGCAGGGCCAGCACTCAGACCGCAAACTCTACCGCCGGACGGGAGCCGGCCAGGGCCGCTCCTCTTTCAATCCATTCTACATCCCGCGGTCCCTCCAGCCTACGAGGCCTCCCGGTGCCTGGTTCGCAGAACTCCGTGGTACTACACTGTGAGCAGAGCCACTCACATGAATTGGCTCATCTCCAAACTGGTTGAGGCGTTCGAATCCCACCCTCGTTGGTGGATGCGCGCTGCAGCGGCCGGCGGCTTCGGATTGATCATCGCGCTCCTGGCCATCCTGGAGGGGTGTGATATCGCCTCCCCCCTGATGGCTATTGCCACGGTCATCGGGTTGACGGCTGGCTTTCTGCTCGCGGGCGCTCTTCTGGCCACTAAGGACGCCCTATGCCGTCGGTGGGATGCTCGCCACGCAGCGGGCGGTTCCTCGCGAAGACTGCTGAGGCTGGGCGTGTGGTGGCTCCTTTGGATCGTCATGCTCCTGGGGGTTGCCTTCTTGATGGCAGCCCAAAGCGGCGTCCTAGGGCGGTAGCCGAGGCCACCGTTCCACCCGCCATGTCCATTCGTGTCATTCGCGATCTTCGTGGTTCCTGGCACTCTGGGAACGGTCTTCCACCCCGTCGCGTCTCGCCCCCTTGTTCGTAGCCCGGTCGCGGCTTACCTTTGAGGCTCGCTGCTTGTGCCGCCGTGCTCCATCCTTGTCTTGCGGTCCACGAATCTTGCCCGGCTATCGCGAGGTTTCCCATGCCCACCGACCCCGCCCGCGAGATCGAGCGGCTCCGTGCCGAGATCCGCCACCACGATCACAAGTACTACATCGAGGGGGCGCCGGAGATCAGCGACCGCCAGTACGACCGCCTTCTGGAGCGGCTCGAGGCCCTCGAGGCCGAGCATCCCGAGCTGGTCACCTCGGACAGCCCCACCCAGCGGGTGGGCGAGCGGCCGGTCGAGGAGCTCGCCTCGGTGCCCCACCGCCTGCCGATGCTCTCGATCGACAATACCTACAGCATCGAGGAGCTCAAGCGTTTCGGCGAGCGGACGGCGAAGCTCTTGGGCGGTGAGCCGATCGAGTGGGTCGTCGAGCTCAAGGTCGACGGCGTGGCCGTCTCCCTCCTCTACGAAGAGGGGCGGCTGGTCCGCGGCGTGACCCGCGGCGACGGCCGCATCGGCGACGACGTGACCCACAACATCCGCACCATCCGCGACGTCCCCCTGCACGTGCCGGGCGAGGGCGTCCCGCCGGTGCTCGAGGTCCGCGGCGAGGTCTATCTGACGAACTCCGACCTCGTCCAGCTCAACGAGGCCCAGCGGGCCGCGGGGCTGCCGCCGTTCGCCAACACCCGCAACGTCACCGCCGGCTCGATCCGCATGCTCGATCCCCGTATCGTCGCCACCCGCCGGCTGCGGTTCCTCTGCCACGGGGTGGGCTACGCCGAGGGCCTTCGGTCCCGGACCCACACCGAGTTCCTCGAGGAGATCGGCCGCTACGGCCTCCAGCCCACGCCCCATGCCGCCCGCTTCGCCGACTTCGCCGCCGCCGTGGCCCACTGCGAGGAGATCGTCGAGCGGCTCCACGAGCTCGACTTCGAGATCGATGGCCTGGTGATCAAGGTGAACCGCTTCGACCAGCGGGAGCGCCTGGGGGCCACCTCGAAGAGCCCCCGCTGGGCCATCGCCTACAAGTTCGAGAAGTACGAGGCCGCCACGCGCATTAGCGGCATCCGCGTCCAGGTGGGCAAGAGCGGCGCCATCACCCCCGTGGCCGACCTGGAGCCGGTGGAGATCGCCGGCACCATCGTCCGCCGCGCCAGCCTCCACAACGCCGACGAGATCCGCCGCAAGGACGTCCGCATCGGCGACGTGGTCGTGGTGGAAAAGGCCGGCAAGATCATCCCCCACGTGGTTCGCGTCGAGAAGCACGAGCGGCAGGGCGAGCTGCCGGAATTCGAGTTCCCCAGCCACTGCCCCGAGTGCGGCGCGGCGGCGGTCCAGGACGAGGGGGGAGTCTATATCCGCTGTCCCAATCCCTCCTGCCCCGCCCAGCTCAAGGAGCGGCTCCGTTTCTTCGCCAGCCGCAGCGCCATGGACATCGAAGGGATCGGCGAAGAGCTCATCGACCAGTTCGTCGAGAAGAACCTGGTGCGGAGCCTGGGCGACCTCTACCAACTGACCACGGCACAGTTGACCGGCCTCCGTTTTCTGCGCCCCGTCTTCGGCCCGAAGGAAGCGAGAAAGTTCGCCGAATCCCTCGAAGCCAGCAAGCGCCGCCATCCTGCGCGGCTCCTCTATGGTCTCGGGCTGCCGCACCTCGGCGGCCAAGTCGCGGCGGAACTTATCGAGGCCTGCGGCTCGCTGGCCGGCGTGCTGAAGGCCTCCCGGCCCGCCATCGTCCGGGGCACATCGCTCAACGAGCTGGAAGCCCAGGTGCTCCATGAGGAGCTGCATGAGCCGGCGGTGCGCGAGGAGATCTCCGCCCTGATCGACGCCGGTGTCGGTGCCGGCGACGAGCCTCTGCCCGCCGATTTTCGGAAGAAGCGGCCGAGGGCGTGGAAAACGACGCCGGACGCAAAGGAGGAATACCTCCGCGAACGGTTGGCGTTTTTCAAAGACGCGATGGATATTGCCAATTTTGGGCCGAAAAGGATTGCGGCGCTGGTCGAATCGGGGCTGGTGAAGAGGATTGCCGACCTCTACCATCTTCGACCCGAAGAGCTGGAACCGCTGCAGAGCGAGAGTCGCGTGAGCAAGGAGCACGCCGAGAAGCTCCTCAAGCAAATCACGGACAGCAAGTCTGCCGGTCTCGCGCGGGTGCTTCATGGTCTGTGCATCCCCCACGTGGGGCTCCGCACGGCCCGCGACCTGGCCGCCCACTTCCGCACCATCGACGCCCTCATGGATGCCTCCGAGGCCGACCTCTGCGCCATCCGCGACGTGGGCGAGGTCGTGGCCGCCAGCGTACACCAGTTCTTCCATTCCCCGGCGGGAAAGAGGACCGTCGAGGATCTGCGCCGCCACGGTGTCGAGATGGTCGAAAAGGCCGCCGCGGAGCCGCAGCGGCAGCCCTTCCGGGACAAGACCTTCGTCGTCACCGGCACCTTGGAGCACTACTCGCGGGAAGAGGCCCACCAGTTGATCGAGAGGCTGGGGGGCAAGGCCACCTCGAGCGTCTCCGGCAAGACCGACTATCTCGTTGCCGGAGAGAGTCCCGGGAGCAAGCTGGCGAAGGCCCGCGAGCTGGGCGTATCGATCATCTCCGAAGACGAGTTCCGCGAGATGGCGGCCGGATCCTCCGGCCGCTGATGCCGGCCGATCGCGGCGGCGCATCCTCCCCGGCACCGCGCCGCGCGCAGCAGGAGGAGTCCAGGAGAGTATTCCGCGGGTTTCCCGCGATTCCCGGCCAGACGCACGCCAGCGGTCTCCTCTCTTTTAACGGCCCTCCTCTTCCAGCTCGAGTCCGCCGGCGGCCTCGAAGAGCGTGAAGGCCTGGCACACCTCGGCAACGTCGTGAACGCGGAGCACCTGCACGCCGCGGCGGGCCAGCGCCAGGGCCACGCCGACGGTCCCCGCCGTGCGGTCGGCCTCGGGGCGGCCGAGGACCTCGCCGATGAAGCGTTTTCGCGAGTGGCCCACGACGAGGGGATGGCCCAGTTCGTGCAGCCGGCCGGCCGCCCGCAAGAGCGCCAGGTTGTGTTCCAGCCGCTTGCCGAAGCCGATTCCCGGGTCGACGGCGATCCGCCCGGCCGCCACCCCCCCGGCGCGCAGCGCCTGGCATCGCCGGGCGAGGAAGGCAGCGACCTCGCCCACCACGTCTCCGTATTCGGGGTTGACCTGCATCGTTCGCGGTTCGCCCTGCATATGCATCACGCAAACGGCGGCCGAGAAGTCGAGGGCCGCGGCCACCATGGCCGGATCGCGTGCGGCGGTGACGTCGTTGACGATCTCGGCGCCGGCGCGCAGTGCCTCGCGGGCCACGCGGGGCTTCGAGGTATCGATGGAGACGGGGACCGCCGCCTGTTCGCAGAGGGCGGCGACAACCGGAATGACGCGCCGCAGCTCCTCGTCCACATCCACCGGCTCGGCGTAGGGCCGCGTGCTCTCGCCGCCGACGTCGAGAATCGTCGCCCCCGCGGCAGCCATGGCCAGGCCACGGTCGACGGCCGCCGCCGCTTCCAGATACCGTCCCCCATCGGAAAAGCTGTCCGGGGTGACGTTGAGAATGCCCATCACCGCGGGCAGCGGCCCGAAGGGAAGGCTGCGGGTGCGGAGCTGCCAATGGTCGGCGCGGGGAGGATGGGACGGGCGTGCGGGGTAGGGACGGTCGGCCGGGTTCATGCCGGAAGTCTACCGCGCCCTACCAGGCGTCTTCCATAAGGGCGACGATTTGCTGAGCGAGCCGTTCGATCGCCTGCTGCTGGGCGGTGGCCACCGAGTGTCCCACCTCGGGTACGAAGGTGGCGCTGCCCGTCACCGAGGTCGCCGCCTCCGGCAGGGCCAACGAGTCCTCGCGGAGCACCTGCCCGCGGCGGTCGAGCCAGCGAACCTGGACCTGGAGATTGACCTCCATCTCCCGAGGGTCGTTGAAGCGGTTGCGGATCAGCACACGCTTCGTCTCGTGGGTGATCCGCCCGGAGAGGATCGTGTCGGCGTTGGGCGTCGACACCACCTTGTAGGGCGTCTTCAGCTCGACCTCCTTGACGACTGCCTCGGTGAGACGCTCACCCAGATGGCGGCGGAAGCTGTCCGACTCGAAGATGGGCACGTAGACCGTGGCGATGTCGTGGGAATAGAGGCTCTGGTTCCCGAAGCGGTATCCCGCACAGCCCCCACACATCAGCACCGCAATGGCCACCAGGACGGGGAGAACCCGGCCGGGGCGCGCGTTCGAGCGGGCGTGGGGAGGGGGGGCGAGCATGGGTTGGGAGCCGTGGACCGGCGAGTCATCGCCGGCCGTCATTAGGGTCGCATCATCGTTTCTCCCCGAACCATCGCGTCAGCCAGGCGAAGTGGTCCGGCGGACGGTCGGGCAGGTGGGCGATCTCGGCCAGTCGCAGCCGGGCTCGCTGCGCCGACTGCGACTGCGGGTACTCGCGGATGAGGGCTTCGTAGTAGAAGCGCGCCGCGCCGTACTGCCGTTTCGCTTCGTAGAAACGCGCCATCTCCAGGTCCCGCTCGGCCTTGGCCTCCTCGAGTTTGCGCCGCGTGGACCGTAGTTGTGCCTCCTGGTCTTCCAGGCGGCCGCGGAACTGCCGCAGGGTGGCGTCGGCGATGTCGACCGCCTCGAAGAGGGGCGTGCCGTCGTACATCGGCCCCTGGTAGGATGCCTCGAGAGCCTTCATCCCCAGGAGGTGCGCCTGCAACTGGTGCTCGCTCTGCGGGTAGTCGCGGCGGACCGTCTCGTAGTGCAGTGCCGCGTCCTCCCATCGCCCCTTGAGAAAATAGGCATTCGCGGTGGCCATGGCGGCGTGGTCGGCATAGGGTCCCGTGGGGTCGCTCAGCCGGACTGCCGTGTAGGCATCGATGGCGCCGCTGAAAGTACTGAAGATCGGCCGGCTGCGGTCCGTGAAATTGGGAACCAGCGCCCATTTCGGTGCGGCGTGGTCCAGGCCGTCCCAATAGCGGCCGATGGCGAACTGCCGAGCGACGACGACGTCCAGATGCCGCGAGTTATCGTACTTGGTCGTCAGCGCGTTGTACGTCTCGTGTGCCTTGGGATAACGGTCGAGAAAGAAATGGCACTCGCTGAGCAGGAAGAGGGCGTCCTCTTCCAGGGGGGAGTCGGGCCACCGCGAGGCCGCCGACCTGAATTGCTTCGCCGCCTCCTGGTAGCGCCCCAGGAGGAAAAGCCGTCGGCCCTCGTCGAAGCGCTCGCGGGCAATGTCCTCGTTGGGCCCGAGGCCGATGAGATTCTTGAACCGCTGATACGTCCGCTCGGGGGCCAGATCCTCGAGCTCGAAGGGTTTGCCCGTGCGATCTTCCGGACCGCCCCCCGGTGCCGGCGGTGGAATGACCGGCCCGGCCCTCCCCTCCGCCGGCGGACGCATTGCCGTCTCTGCCTCATGCGTCGGCACCGGCTTCGCAACGCCTACCGGGCGCACGCCACTCCCCGACCGGGTTGCCCCTTCTGGAGCTTCCGCCCCCTCTCCCCCTTGGCCGAGGAGCCGGTCGAAGAGCCAGTACTCCTCCGGTTCGGCCGGGGCGGGGATGGGCTGGCGCGCCTGCGGCACCGATTGGCACCCCACCGCTAGGCCGACTGCCAGAAGCGGCAGCACCCATCGCCATCGGTGGTCGATTCTTACGGGCATCCGTCCCCTCAATCCATGCAATACTGCGTGCTGCCGCGATCCTTCGCGGCACCGGCGAACGCCTCCCTCACGGGCGCGCCGTACCGGTCAGGTAGCGGTGCATCTGCGGCCGCCGGCCGAGCAGGTGCGCGACGTAGTCGTTGAGCAGTCCGCGGATTTCCCCCCGCGTCTTCGCGTCGATCTCGATCCGACGAGTACCCTCTCCTGGCGCTTCCGCCAGTCGCGCCATCGTCTTGAGGGCCCCGGCGGTCACCAAGGCCACGTGTCGCTTCCCGGCCCGGCACTGCCCGCAGAGCACTCCTCCGTCGAGTTGGCCGAAGGCCACCCTCCCACCGCCGGCAATTTCCTGGCCGCAGGCCGCACATGCCGAGAGCGACGGCAGCATTCCCAGTTCGCGCAGCATGCCCAACTCGAATGCGATCACCTCCCGGTTCGGCGGCTCACCTCGCGAAAGCCCCCGCAAAATCGCCTCCGCCAGGTCGAAAAGCTCCACGTGCGGGTCGTACTCGTCGGTCAGCGCCGTGAGCAGCTCCGCGACGTAGTAGGCCGCATAAAGACTCCCCAGGTCGCGGCCCGCGGGGCGGAACCGCCAGATCAGCTTCGCCTCCGTCAATAGGTCCAGGGCGTCCGACGATTTGCGGAGGAAGACTATTCGACAGAGGGCCAGCAGGTCAAGAGCAGACTCGAAGGGTCCCTTGGGCCGCCGGGCCCCCTTCGCTATAGCCCGCAGCTTGCCGAACTCGCGACTGAAGGCCGTTACCACGAGACTCGTCTCGCTGAACTCGACCACGCGAAGGACGATAACCTGGGCTCGTTCGGCAGGCATAAGAGGGAGTTACGCGGTTTCCTGAGATCATCGCCCCGCCTGCCCCCCCCACGAGAGGGCACTGCGCCGCTACGGCTGTGGGCATTTGTCGAATGTATCCGCCCGCTCTCCGGTAGTGAATCCCTTGGGGGAATCGGACGGCTCTGCCCCGTTCCCCTCTCCCTGCACGTGCGATATCCTGAGGAGTTTGCCCTAAAGGCGACATGCATTGGGTCTGGACACTATGAAGTACGACGAACCCCCCAGCCAGCCGGTGAACCACAATCAGGGATTCACCATTCCCGTGGCCGATCGCGTGCGGCGGCTGCCGCCCTACCTGTTCGCCCAGATCAATAAGCTCAAGTACCAGAAACGGCGGGCCGGCGACGACGTGATCGACTTGGGAATGGGCAATCCTTCGGATCCCCCCCACTCGACGGTCATCGAGAAGCTCGCCGAGGCCGCGCGCGATCCCAAGGTCCACGGCTACAGCGAGGCCATGGGGCTCTTGAACCTCCGCCGCGACGTGGCCGCGAAGTACTTCAAGCAGCACGGTGTCCGCCTCGATCCCGAGCGCGAGGTGGTCGTATGCTTGGGTTCCAAGGATGGTTTCAGCCACATGTGCCTGGCGCTGCTCGGCCCCGGCGATACGGCCATTGTTCCCGCCCCGTCCTACCCGGCGCATATCTACGCCGTGGCTCTGGCGTCGGCCAACGCCATACTCCTCGAGGTGCTCGACCCGCAACAGTTCCTTTCCAACATCGCCTACACCTGCCAGCACCTGTATCCCAAGCCGCGGGTGGTGGTGGTGAACTTCCCGCACAATCCCTCCACGGTGGTCGTCGAACCCGACTTCTACGTGGAGGTGGTCAAGCTAGCCAAGCGCCACGGCTTCCTGGTCATCAGCGACCTGGCCTACGCCGATGTGACTTTCGACGGTTACCAGACCCCCAGCTTCCTCGCCACGCCGGGCGCCCGCGAGGTGGGCGTCGAGCTGACGACCATGAGCAAGGGCTACAATATGGCCGGCTGGCGGGTGGGGTTCTGCGCCGGCAACGCCGAGATGGTCCGCGCGCTGACGACCATCAAGACGTACTACGACTACGGCATGTTCGAGCCCATCCAGATCGCCTCCATCGTGGCCCTGCGCAGTCTGGATGCGGCGGTCGAGGCCCAGGCGGCCGTATACCAGCGGCGCCGCGACGTCCTCTGCGACGGCCTGGCGCGGCTCGGCTGGCCCATCGAGCGGCCCAAGGCGACCATGTTCGTCTGGACCAAGATCCCCGAGCCCTGGGCCAGCCAGATGACCTCCTTCGACTTCGCCATGAAGCTCCTCAAGGAGGCCGACGTCGCCGTCAGCCCCGGCGGCGGCTTCGGCCCGGCCGGCGAGGGCTACCTCCGCATGGCCCTGGTCGAGAACGAGAACCGCCTCCGCCAGGCCGTCCGCCAGATCGGCCGCTGCCTCCGCCCCGCCGGCGCCTAGGGCTGGTGCCGCGCGGCTAGACCTCGACTTCCGCCGCGGCAGCCAGGGCGTGGGCGTAGCGGGCACGGATCGGGCCGATGATCTCCGCGAGGAACTCGTCGACTTGCTGCGGGGCCCGCCCGACGAACTGCGCCGGATCGGTCACCGCGCCCAGGTCCACACCGGCGAAGGCAGGATCGGCGGCCAGCCGCTCGAGCAAGTCGTTGGGGCGGCCTTCCTGCTTGACGACCGCGGCCGCCTCCTGGCTGTGGCGGCGGATCCGCTCGTGGAGATCCTGGCGGTCGCCCCCGGCCGCCACGGCGGCCATGAGGATGTTCTCCGTGGCCATGAAGGGGAGTTCGGCGGCCAGGTGCGCGCCAATCACCTTGGGGTAGACCACCATGGCCTCGGCGACGTTCTGGTAGAGGATGAGCACCGCTTCGGCGGCCAGGAAGGCCTGGGGGATCACCAGGCGGCGGTTGGCGCTGTCGTCGAGCGTCCGCTCCAGCCACTGGGTGGCGGCCGTGGCCGCGGCGCTGGTATCGAGGCTCATCACGAACCGCGCCAAGGCGCACATCCGCTCGCTCCGCATCGGGTTCCGCTTGTAGGCCATGGCCGAGGAGCCGATCTGCTCCTTCTCGAAGGGCTCTTCCACTTCCTTGCGGTGCTGGAGCAGCCGCAAGTCGGTGGCCGCCTTGTGCCCGCTCTGGGCGATGCCCGAGAGGACGGAGAGCACCTGGGCATCGACCTTCCGCGGGTAGGTCTGGCCGGTGACGGGATAGAACTCCTCGAAGCCCATCTTGCGGCAGACGAGCTCCTCCAGGCGGCGGACCTGGGCATGGTCGCCGCCGAAGAGGCTCAGGAAGCTGGCCTGCGTGCCGGTGGTTCCCTTGACGCCGCGGGCCTTCAGGCTCGCCAGCCGGTGCTCGACTTCCGCCAGGTCGAGCGCCAGGTCATAGGCCCATAAGCAGGCCCGCTTGCCCAGGGTCGTCGGCTGTGCGGGCTGGAAATGGGTGAAGGCCAGGCAGGGGAGATCCCGCCACTGCTCGGCAAAGCGGCCCAGGCGGTCGATCACGGCCGCCAGCCGGTTGCCGAGGAGGACCAGCCCCTCGCGGAGTAGCAAGAGGTCGGTGTTGTCGGTGACGAAGCAGCTCGTGGCGCCGAGGTGGATGATGCCCCGCGCCGAGGGGCACTGGTCGCCATAGGCGTGGACGTGGGCCATCACGTCGTGCCGCAGCCGCCGCTCGTGCCGGTTGGCGGCCTCAAAATCGATCTCGTCCACCTTCGACTTCAGCTCGGCGAGCTGCGCCGCCGTGATGGGCAGCCGCAGCTCGGCCTGGGCCTCGGCCAGCGCCACCCAGAGCCGCCGCCAGGTGCTGAACTTCCGCTGCGCTCCCCAGAGCGCACTCATCTCCTTCGAGGCATAGCGGCCGATCAGCGGATTGTCGTAGCAGGCGTGCGGGTCGGACATGATCAATCACCCCTCCAGGCTGTACGGCGTTCGCGGCACGCGCGACTGCCGGGCCCGGGCCTCGGAGTTCCCCACGATCACCTCTTGCTCGGGGTCCCAGGTGAGCTCCTGCTCAAGCTGCAGGGAGATGTTCGTGAGATGGCAGGCGGTGATCGTGCGGTGCTGGACCTCGACGGTGGAGACCGGCTGCTCGCCGGTGGCCACGCATTCGAAGAAGTTGGCCATGTGGTCCAGGCTTGCCGGTGCCCGCCAGGCGTCGTCGGGGAGCGGGTTCTCTTCCAGTTCCTCGACGGGGCGGCCGTAGACGCCCCCGCGGTTCACGAAGATCCGCCCCCGCTCGCCGATGAACATGACACCGTTCCGCGAGAAGGTCTTGATCTCCTCATCCGTATCGGCGCCGAAGAGCCACTCCGCTTCGGCGGGCGTGGTGTCGACATGCCCGTCGACGGCGCCGTAGTGGAGGCGCTCGCCCAGCGAGGCGAAGTAGAGCAACTCCACGCCATTGGCATACTCCATGCGGGCGAAGAAGCGGTCCGGGGTGTTGTAGTGCTGGGGCCGCCCGCCGTTGGGAAAGAGGCCGCGGGCCTCGACGGAGAC
>SKOZ01000105.1 GCA_007119795.1 Planctomycetales bacterium
CCGCCGCCGCTGCCTCGTCCCGCTTCGACGCACTCCATCGCCAGGGCCGGTAGTATCAACAAGGGTGCGGCCTCGTGCAGGTTTTTGTTCACGCCCGAGCGGTATGTGCTCCCCCCCGCACCTGGACTCCGCCTCGGAAGCTGATACAGAATCAGCACTTGCGTCACCTGTTTATCTAATTTAACAGTTGCCGCGGTACGCCACATCTCCAGCGTCGCACAATTCGCTTAAGCCTTTGGCCCACCACGACTTATCTTTTTTGGGCCAGGCAAAAGCGCGCCTTACCTCTGCGCGGTTGCCGCAACCCCCTCAAACCTACCAATCGCAACCCCTTGCGCCACCGCTCTTTGCATTTATTGACCACCCCCCTTTTGCTATTGATCATCGCGCATTGGCGCTATTGCAACCAGTCTCAATAAGCCCCTCACTTTTCTCAGAGCCCCCCCGTAGGTCAGGCACCCCGCGTCAGGCACCGAAGGTGCATGGCCCGCGGGCGTGCCTGACAGCCATCACCAACCCCCCCCCCCGTAGGTCAGGCACCCCGCGTCGGACACCGAAGGTGTGGACAATTCTCGCTGCGGGCCGTAGCGGCGGCGATGCCAGGGAGCCGGTCTTCGTCCCCTGGTATCGTGGGGCCCAACCAACCCCAAGGCCTGAAGGGCTGCGACCCCTCGCCCCCATGGAGGACGGATCGCCTGATCCGGCCTACGGGGTTCGGTCGCGGCACCCTTTCACGAGTCACGGCCCTTCAGGCCGGACGGATTCTTCGCGCCACCGTTCTAGTCGAAGATTAGATAGCCGAAACCCTCGGGAATGACCTCGACGGCCGCGGGGGTCGAGAACGACTGGAAGCCGACGCCGGGAACCGTACGTTGCACGCCGAGTCCCCAGGCCGTGCCGCTGCGGGGGGGCCGCCCGGTCAGTTCACTCAGCGGGATGGCCACCTCGGCCGTCCACGAGGTGTCGTCCTCTCCGGCGGCTACGTACCAAGTGGGGTCCCAACTGCGGTCGCCCCAGCAGTCTTCGGCGGTGAAACCGCGGTGGTCCACGGCGAAGCGGTAGTAGGTGCCGTAGTTGCGGTCCACGTCGAGAAGGATCTCCACGCGGTCGAAAGCGCTCAGGTCGCTGTCGCGTGGCCGCGGGCCGGCGGCCGGGGGGTAGCGAACTCCTGCGGCGCGGCGGCAGCGGACGGCTACGAAAAGATAATCGGCGTCGTAGGCGAAGCGCACCTCGGCCGGCCATTCGGCGTCGTCCTGGAAGGCGCTGTGCAGCGGCGCCGGCCGAGGCGACTGCCAGAAGGCCTCGTCGAGGTCCCCGTCGAGCAGGGGCCGGGTGCGCGCGGGGGCGGCATGCGCGAGTGGCTTGGGCGCGACGCCTTGACCGGCAGCGAGCCACTGCTCGCCGCGGGCGTTGTCCGACCAGGCGTCGCCGGCCGCCAGAGTCCGCTCCGCCTGGTAGAGGCGCTCGGCCTGCTGCCCCCTCCCCCGACGCCGTTCCATGGCTGCGAGGGCGAAGCCCACGGCCGGGTGGGCGTAGACGTCCGGCCGTGTCTGGGAGAGGTGCTGGGCGAAGTGCAGCGCCAATTCCGCACGGCGCTCCGCCCGGGCCCGGTTTTCGATGCCCGCGGCGCTCTCTCCCTCGTGCCCGTGGAGCAGCGCCGTCTGGCGGATCACCTCGGCACGCCCCTGCTCCACCCGCCAATAGGCCTCTTCGCTGGTGTAATACCGCATCAGCCAGATGAGCGAGGCGTCGGCAACGGGGTGGTCGGCATGGCGCTCGGCGATCAGCTCCCGCACCCGGGCGGCCAATTCCCAACGCCCGGAGGCTTCGTAGCGGCGGGCGAGGTGGTCGAGAATGCGCGCCGCGCTTTCCGGGGAAGCGTCCCGCGTGAGCTCGCCCACCTGCGCGAGGAGCTGTGCGCCGCCCCGGGGGTCGTCTTCGGTTCGCTCGAGGATGGCCCGGGTATTACGGTGCCGTTGGGAGAGCCGGGCGAGTAAGGCGGCCTGCTCCGAGGGTACCTGGCGCGGCGCGCGCCGCGCCTCGCCGCCGGCTTCGAGGACGATCCCCGTGAAAAAGCCGCCTCCCCCTTCCGTCTCGCTGTCGATCCGGCGGAAGGCGAGCGTCGCCGCCGGCTCTTCTGCGGCTCCGAGGAGAGCTCGGGGATGCTCGCTGATCTCGGCCAGCGAGGCCCCCAGCCCCGGGGCGAACGCCCCCCGGTCGATCGAGAGTCCACCCTCTGCGACATCGGCAGTGGAGGCGAAGACGCGGCGGACCTCCCACGGCTCCAGACCCGCCACGGTCATCTGGCCCAGATGGGCCGTAGGATCGGCCGCTTCGCGGACCGCCTCGCGGACGAGGCGGCCGAGGAGCACCGCCTCCTCGCCGTCGGTGGCGTTGGGCCCGTCGGTGATCACCACCTCGGGCCGCCAGAGGCGGATCTGGCGGACGAGGTGCTCGCGGAGCCGGTCGGTCCCCATGCCGTCGTTGGCCCCATCCCATCCGGCGGCGACCTGCGCCTCGCTTATCGCCAGCCCCGCCTGCCGCAAGGGAAACCGCCAGGCCGTGCGCCCTTCGCTGGCCCCCACGGAGACGAGGGCCTCGTGGAGGCGGTCGGCCTCGGTCGCTTCGCCGTAGCGTACCACTTCGACGTCCCGCCGACCGAGCACCTCGGCCACGCCGAGGTACCCGTCCTCGCCGCAAAGGCGGGCAAAAAGCTCCGCGGGGACCGTCTCGGCGGCGGCGAAGAGCCCCAAGAGGGCCGCCCGCCGGCCGCCCCCTCGCTGCCGACGCCAGGTCCGCCCTCCGTCGCTGGTGGCGAGGATCGTCCCCAGGGCACCGACTGCCCAGCCCCGCTCTTCGTCGGCAAAATGGAGGGCGTGGATCGGCAGCGACTGGCCGGTGGGGAGCAGCGCCCACGTCCGGCCGGCGTCGTCGCTGTGAAGTATCCGCGTCCCCGGTGAGCCGGCGATCCAGCACCGCGTCCCCCGAGCCGCCACGGCGGCGAAGTCGAACTGCTCGGCAACGCCCTCGGGGAGCGGACCGGGAGGCGTCTGCCAGGTGGCTCCCAGATCGCTCGTCATCATCACCAGGGCCTCGTCGCCCACCAGCCAGCCGAAGACAGGAGGGATCAGTTCGATGTGGGCGACGCCACGGAGCCCGAAGGGCGGCGTCCGCGCCGCCCGCAGGTCCGTCCCCCGCAGATAGGCGGAGCTTCCCTGCACTCCCCCCACGGCGCCCCCCTCGGGGCCGAAGAAGTATGCGGCCTGCCAGCCGAGCCCCTTTTCGCCGGGGATACCCTTCCAGGTCCGGCCGCCATCGTCCGTAGTGAGGATTCCCGAGGGGTAGAGCGCCGTCGAGCTACCCGCGGCCCAGCCGGCGTTTTCGTCGAAGAAGCCGATCCGCTTCAGCGCGGGCAGGGCCGGCCCCCGGTTGCGGTGCCAGGTCTCTCCCCCGTCGCGGGTCGAGAGGAGAATTCCGATGGTGCTCTTCGTATGGGGCTGGGCCATCCCCCCCGCGATCCAGCCCCGCTGGCGATCGAGGAAGAACACCGCATTCAGCGCCGCCGAGACGCCCGACTCCCGAATCGTCCAGGTGCGTCCCCCGTCGGCCGTGGTGAGGATCGTACCCCGGTCGCCCACAGCCCAGCCCACACGGTGATCGAGGAAGACGACGTCGTTCAGGCGGGCGTCGGCCCGCATCTGCGGGCTGGTCAGGGGGTCGGCATCGATCTCGCCGAGAAACCGCGGCGGGCTCGCGGCCTGCGCCGTCGCGGAGATCATCGCCACCAGTGCCATCCCCAACAGAGTCCTCGTGACCCGATGCGAGACGCCGTGGACCATAAGACGCGGCCTCCATGCGAGACGGTCCGATTTCCCCCCCTCGAGAATCGTGCGAAGCGGTCGATTCTATCGACCTCACCGGGAACCCCCAAGAGCAATGGGGCCGCGCCGAAATGGGGAGATTGGCAGAGGGGCGAGACTGGCCGTCGGGCGGCGGGGCAGCCGCTTCTCCTCAGCGGGCACGGGGATGCGCGCGCTCGTAGGCCTGCTTCAGACCGGCGGTGCTCACGTGGGTATAGATTTGCGTGGTCACCAGGCTCTTGTGACCGAGCAGTTCCTGGACGCTGCGGATGTCGGCCCCGCCGTCGAGGAGGTGGGTGGCGAAGCTGTGGCGGAGCGAGTGGGGCGTGGTGCGATCGTCCAGCCCGCAGCCGCGGAGGTGCTTCTCCAACATGCGTGCCACGCTGCGGGTGGTCAGGCGGCGGCCGAAGCGGTTGACGAAGACCGGGGCCGCCGTCCCGGTCAGCTCCTTGGGGCTCAGGCGCCGCTGGGCGAGCCAGCGCGAGAGGGCCCGCACCGCATAGGAGCCCACCGGGGCCAGGCGCTCCCGCCGCCCCTTGCCGCGGACGCGGACCACGCCCTCGGCCAGATCGAGGTCCCCGTCGCAGAGCCCTACCAATTCGCTGACCCGCAGGCCCGCCGAATACATCGTCTCCAGGATGGCGCGGTCGCGGAGCCCCATGGGGGTGTCGGCGGGCGGGGCCGAGAGGAGGCGGCCGATCTCCTCGGCCGCAAGGACGTGGGGCAGCGAGCGGCCCCGGCGGGGATTGCGGAGCGGCTTGGCGGGGTTGTCCCGGGCCCAACCCTCGCGCCGGCCAAACCGGAAGAAGCTCCGCATCGAGGCCAGGCGGCGGGCGATGGTGCTCTTCGCGTAGCCCGCCTCGCTGAGCGCCGCCACGTAGCCCCGCAGATCGAGCGGCGTGATCGCCTCCGGCGGCGGCGTCTGACCGCCGTAGGCCTCGGTCAGGTATTCGACCAGCGCCGTGAGGTCCTCGCGGTAGCTCTTGAGCGTCAGCGCCGAGGCGTTCCGTTCCGCCTGCAGATACTTGAGGAAGCGGGCGAGCGCGGTCTGCATGCGAAGTCGGTCAGGCGGTTTTAGAGAGGCCCGTGCCGCGTGGCAGATTCCACATGCCCTACGCCGGCGGCTCGTCCGTCTCGCTGGCCAAGGGCAGCTGGAAACGCCGGTAGACGGCGGCCTTCTGGCTCTCCTGGCGGATCTTCTGACTCAGTACGGCGGCGTCGTACCAGGTGAAGCTCAACTCGGGGTTCGAGGCATAGCGGCCCAGGGTCCGCAACGTCTCCGCCCGACTCGCGTCGTCGTAGAGGAAAACGTATCGTTCCGTGCCCTTGACCAACGCCAGCACGTTGATTTCCTCGCTCACGATCCATCTTCTCCTGGTGGGATTTCTTCGATCGGGCGCCGCGGCGCACTCCCTCACCGCGCACGGGTGGTGGCACGGGACCGTCTGGGAGAGTCGCGGGTTTCCTGCGGGCGCGCGTTGGAGGACCGCCTGGGGGCCTCGGTGCGCCTCGTACCGCCGACTCGCTCGACGCCGGGTGCCTGTTTCCCTCTTATCGGACTGCGGGCCACCGCCACACCACTCGCGATTCGCCGGCGCCGCCGCGGGCCCCGAGCATCTCCCAAATGTGCAGGTGGCAGCAAAAACGGATGAAATCCTCGCTCCGTTCCAGATAGGATTGCCAGCCACCGAAGCGGGCGTCGTCGCGGAAGTAGTGGTAGTTGGCCAAGGCCTCGGTGAAGTCGGGGTCGTGCCCGTTGAAGGTCCGCGTGTGCCGCATCACCGGGGCATCGCTGGGCCAGCACGTCGGCGGCGCCGCCGCCGGCGTCGGCGGGATGAAGCCCCGTGGATCGGGCCAGTCGGCGGGGAACTCCACCCCGCTCCCGGTCGCCGATCCCGAGACGACGATCGGCGTACCCGCCGCACCGGCTCTTTCTGCGCGATCCCCTTCGGGGCAACGCGGCGTTTGCGTCTTCATCTGCTCCCGCGCCAAGGCCATCTCGGCCTCGAAGATCAACGGTGCGGGGATCTCCCGCTCTTCCGGCGTCCCCCACGGAAGCCCATAACCCGGAGGAACGGGGTGGAACGCCGGGTTGGCCGCATACCACTCGACCTGCATTCCCAGCCGTGGGGGGTAATAGGGCGAATAGTCGGTCACGGCCCCCACCACGAGGGCATCGATGCCGAGGATCTGCGCCAGGCGGCGGGCATCCTCCGGGCTGCCGAGGAGGATGCTGTGGTCCTTCATAGCCCGTTCGACAACCCCCACCGGCACAACCTCATACCCGGGAACGAGCTGCAACTCGTTGTAGTACGCCAGCGCCAGGCGGCGGCCGTCCAGGGTAGGCTCATCGCTGAGGTTGAAGAAGGGGGCCACGGCCACCTTGGATATCTGCGGAAAGGGGTTGTGGAGCGTCGGCCGCCGCGAGACCTCGGGCAGCAGCGAACACCCCGCCCCGAGCAGGCAGAGCAGTAGCGGCAACAGCCGCCCCCCGGACACCACAACCCCCGGAGGAAGGGAACGCCCCAACGCGTGGCTGGAGGGCCCCGGCCAGAGTCGGTCTTGTCGGACAAGCGGCATCAAACGCCCCCGTTGGTCTTAACACCAACCGGCGTTTCTCGAGGATTGGGAACAAGCCGTGCCACCCGCACGGCCGCGTTGCTCTCGTTTATCGGTAAACTCTACGCAGCCTATCCAGTCTTTCCGTCGCCCGTGCTGCCGCGGCGCTGCGACCCGTTCCTGCCTTGCTCGACGGGACTCCGGCCGACCGGAAGTCGTCTTCACCTGGGCCGAAAGAGGGAGACCACGAAACCGATTCCGCGATCTAAGGGTCCTGCGGTGTTTTTTTAAGGCATTGCCAGAGTGAGGCTTGCGGCACTATTCGATGCGCGAGGCACCCAAAGAAATCTAGCTATGTAGTGCCGTATTATGCGACTCTTAAGAACGGCATGCCTCCAACGAGGCCGGGCATCCTGCCTGGACCATTCCCAACTCCGCGCCGGATTCCTTAACCGAGGTGCACGCCCGCCGCGGCGAGCTGACTGCTACCTCCCGGCCTATCTGAGACGGAGATTCCCAGATTGTTTGAGATGGTGAGAAGGGGGGCGGACGTAGATGTCTGCGTTGGGGAGGGGGGTAGAGCCGCCGGGGACTGGCCCCACCTCCGCGGCCCAGTTCAACAGGGTTTTGTCTGGCGCGCCCCCGCACGCCACGTACCCGCTGGCCGCCATCCCGGGAGCGGAGCAGATTAAACCCCGTACGTTATACGAGAACGGAATGGCTGCATCATTACCACATCATCATGGGGGCTTTGGTCGTCGTTGGCGCCGGTATAGCTACAGGCCTCGTGGTCGTGCGCGACGACCGCGACCGGCAGCGCTGGTTCGAGCTGTTGGACGGCGTTGTCAGACGATGCGGATGGCGCGTGTTCGATGCGGAGTTGTGAGTCCGCCGCCGCCGTCGTCACGGGGACGACGCGCGGTCGGCGGCGATCTACTTGGCCCACCGGGTCACGGATGAGGCAGAGGGTGCGAGTGGGGACTTTTTTCGGCGGCGGGAGCTTGGCGGCCATTTCCAAGACGGTGGCGCGGGCGGAGCACCGACGCGGAGAGGATCGCGCCTGGGATCGGTGTCTGGCCAGACAACCGGAACGCCTCCTGGCAACCGCAGCTGCCCAAGAGAGTTGCTTGTCGATCCCTGCCCCCAATCACCGCATCGGCGGTGCGGCAGGCTGAGCCGTGCCGCTGCCGGCGATCTGGATCTGGGCTTCCGGCTTGTTCTCTTCGACGATCTCCGTCCAGAGCGCGTCCGCCGCGGCGGCGGCGACCTGGCTGCGGACCTCCTCGAACGGCTTGTCGCCCGGGCGCTGTTCGGTCACTTGGAGGAGGTGGATGCCGAAGGGGGTGCGGACCGGTTCGCTGATTTCGCCGGGCTCCAGTTCGAAGAGGGCCTCGGCCACCGGCTCGACGAGCGCGCCGTAGCGCGGAAAATGCCCCAAGCGCCCCCCCTGTGCGGCAGTCTGCGCGTCGGCCGAGTACCTTTGAGCTGCCTCGGCGAAGTCGAGCTCACCGGCCGCGATGGCCGCGCGGAGCTGTTCCGCCTGCGCCATGGCCGCCTGTTCGGCCTGGGGCGGAACCGTGCCGTCAGGCGCCGTCTCGGGCTCGAGGAGGATGTGCGAGGCGAGCACCTCGGTGCCGTCGAAATGCTCCGGGTGCTCTTCAAAGGTCTCGCGGATGCGCTCTTCATCGAGGTTCTCCTCCACGTACTGCTGCCAGGCCAGCGAGCCGGCAATGCGGCGGAGGAGCGATTCCTCGGTCTGGCCCTGCATGGCGAGGAACTGCTGCAAGGCGACCCCCTCTTCGGCCAACTGCTGCCGGACGCGCTGGACCACCGCCTCGACATCCTGCCGCGGGACATCGATCTCCCGGAGCAGGTGTTGCTCGACGAGGCGGCTTTCGATCAGGTCGTCTAGCATCTCCTCCTCGATCTGCTGGCGTGTCGCCGGATCGAGGTCGAGTCCCCGCGTGCGGGCTTCCATCTGGCTGCGGACCTCGGCGAGATGAATCGGCTCGTCGTTGACGGTGGCAACCACCCGGTCCTGCTGCGGGGGGCGTGGAGGTTGCGGTTGCGGCGGCTGGGGTTGTTGAGGAGGTTGGGGTTGCGGAGGTTGCGCCTCGGTGGGCGGTGGCGGGGCGGGGGCAGGTGGCTGCCCGAATCCCTGTCCCGCGGCCGGCGCCGCCATGAAGAGTGCCGCTACGAGGGCAATCGTCGTGCTGCTACGGTTCATCATGAGGAAGACTCCTTGGATTTCCACGTGAGAAATGGATTTTCGCGCGTTCTAGCCGCCCGGCATCGGGGGGCTGGTCGAATAGGCTTCACCTGCGGGGCCCGCGGAGGGCGACGCTGGCGCCGGGGCCGCTTCGCCCGGCGTCAGGACCGTGCCCTGCGATTGCGGCGTCGGGTTGGTCGGGGGGTGGTATGAGGGTTGTGGGGCGTGGGCAGGGGCGGGTTGCGGATGATACGAGTGTCCGCCCTGGTGGTAGCTGGGCGAGGGCTGGCAGCCACTCGCCGCCAGAGCCAGCACACCGGCCCCTACCGCGGTGCTCAGGTACGACCAGTACGAACCGCGCTGTTGGCTTTGCATGAGACGACCTCCTTGTACGTGTAACTAGGGGATGGTTCCATCCAAGAAACGCGTGAATTCGCGGCGACCCCGCCGCGATCGACGTTTCGCCGCGGGATTAGCCCCCATCGCCGTTGCCGGCTACGAGCCCGGCTCGTTGCTCTGCTCCGCCAAAACGCCGCGGACGCGATCGACGATTGCGGCGGGCGAGCAATCGCCGGCCGTCGTCAGCGATGTGAACGGCGCGGCCCCGAAATCGTCGGCCTGGACGGTGTCGGATTTGGCGACGACCACGGGGACCGAGGGGATGTCCGCGTGCTGCCACATCATGGCCAACACCCCTTCCCCCTGCCCCCAAGGGAGATCAGGGTCGAGGAGCAGTAAGTCCGGCTGGCGGTCGCGGAGCAGGTTGATGCACTCCACTCCGCTAGTCGCCGAAACCACGTCCAGCCCCTCCTCGCTGAGGAGGTCGCGCGCCTCCCAAAGGGAGGAACTCTCGGGTGCGGCCAAGAGGACACTCTGTTGCGACTCTCCCCTCCCGGCTTCGGACTCGTGATTCTGGGACATCGGTTACACCTTCTCTCACACGAGGTGAGATCGTTGTGTAGGGAAAACGGAATGTGGAAAGGAATTATGCTGCAAGAACGATGCCACAGCGACGGTGGTTCTCGGATTTCGCGATCCGCAACGGAATAAAGTGAGCGATTGGCCCCCTCAGCGCAGCGACCGTTTGCGGCCTGCCGACCTTCCAACTGCTTCGACTGGTCAGAATCTGGTCAGTGTTGTTCAGAAGCTGGCTCCCAAGAGATCGCAGGCGGTGATTCGCCTGGGGATTCCGTACCGGCCTGCTTCCCTCCCGCCGGGTGGGGTCGAGGATAGACCGCCCATGGCAGCGGGCCCAGTGCCAGTCGCTCGTAAACCACCCGGAACGCCATATCTCCCACCTTCAAATGGTCGCCGGGGAGCAAGGGGCATTCCAGCACCCGGCAGCCGTTGACTCGCACCTCCCCCGTACCGAGGTCCCGGGCGACCAGTGTGCCGTCGATGACGTCCACGCGGCAGTGGCAGCCATCGGTGCCGAGGACTGCGGGGAAACGATCGACGAATTGCTTTCCTCCGCGGTGCCGATCGACTCGGATGAAGGCAGCCCGCATGAATCTCTCCTCAAGGGTGTGGCGACGGCGACCGCTCGACCGCCCGCGACGCCGTTATCACCCCTGCAAATCGTGCGCCGAGGCAGCCCCTCGCGATCACTCGCCGTCGTCACAGAACCCGAGCTGGTCGAGCTTGGCGCGGAGCGTGGTCCGCGACATCCCCAGCCGCGCGCTGGCGCGGACCTGGTTGCCCCCTTCGTGCCGGAGGACCTCGGCGACCACCACGCGGTCGATCTCGCCGCAGATGCGCCGGTAGAGGGAGGGTTCGGCGCGCTGGATGAGCCGGCGGACGTACTGGGCCACTTGGACCCTTTCCGGCTCGCTGAGGCCGTGCGCGTCCTCGTCGCCGGGGGGCCGGCGGCAGCTATCGGGAAGGCAGTCCGCCGTCACCACCTCGCCGACGGCGTGGACGACGGCGTACTTGACGACGCTGGCAAGCTCGCGGACGTTTCCCGGCCACTCGTAGGCGGCGAGTATCTCCAGGGCTTCGGGGGCGAAGGCCGCAGCGGGTCTGCGGACCTCCTGCCGGCAATGCTGGAGGAAATGCTCGACGAGCATCGGCAGGTCGTCGAGCCGCTCGCGGAGCGGAGGGACGCCGATGGAAAAGCCGCTCAGCCGGTAGAAAAGGTCGCAGCGAAAGCTCCCCTCGGCCATCTTCGCCTCCAGGTCCTGGTTGGTGGCGGCCAGCACGCGGACGTCGGTCTGGAGCGTCTCGTTGCCTCCCACGCGTTCGAAGCGGCCGTCCTGGAGGACGCGGAGCACCTTGGACTGGGTGGCGGCCGGCATGTCCCCCAGTTCGTCGAGGAGAATGGTCCCCCCGTGGGCCTGTTCGAATTTCCCGATCCGCCGGCGGTCGGCCCCCGTGAAGGCCCCCCGCTCGTGGCCGAAGAGCTCGCTCTCCAGAAGCGACTCGGGGATCGCCGCGCAGTTGATGGCCAGGAAGGGCTTCTCGCTGCGGCGGCTGTGGTGGAAGATGGCCCGGGCGACGAGCTCCTTGCCCGTGCCGCTCTCCCCGCAGACCAGGACATTAACGTCCTCCGGAGCAACGCGGCCGATGGCCTTGTAGACCTCCTGCATCGCCGCCGAGCGTCCCACGATGCGGTCGGCCGGCTGGACGGCCTCGGCGCCGTCGAAGACGGCGGGCACGTGCCGCAGGCGGCTTACCTCCATGGCCCGCGCCACCGCCTCGCGGAGCTGGCCAATGTCCACCGGCTTGATCAGGTACTCGAACGCTCCCCGCTTCATCGCGTCGATGGCCGTCTCCGTGGTGGCGTAGGCGGTGACGACGATGACCGGGAGTCGCGGGTCGACGCGATGGATGCGTTCGAAGGCGTCCAGTCCCGAGAGGTCGGGCAGCCGCACGTCGAGGATCATTGCGTCGGGCGACTCCGCTTCGGCAAGGGCGATCCCCTCGGTGGCCGTCTCCGCGGTGAGCACGCGCAGCCCTTCGCGCCCCAGGTGCTTGCGGAAGGTGTGCAGGACGTTGGGCTCGTCGTCGACGATCAGCAGGGTAGGCATGCTACGGTCCTCGGAGCGGACGGGAAGCGGACGGTGAACACGGCGCCGCCCGCGGCACCATCGGCCGCCTCGATGCGGCCCCCATGGGCGTCGACGATCCGCGAGCAGATCGACAGCCCCAGCCCCAGGCCGGTCTCTTTGGTACTGATGAAGGGATCGAAGATCCGCGCACCGAGCGACGCGGGGAGGCCGGGGCCGTCGTCGGAGACGCGGACGGCGACGGCCTCGTCCGGACCCTCGGGAGCCTCGGCGGCCCACGCCTCGGCTTCGCGGAACACCTCGACGCGGACGCGACCGCCGTTCTCCGCGGCGTCGAGGGCGTTGAGAACCAGGTTCAGGACGACCTGGCGGAACTGGACCGGATCGACTTCGGCAGCGGCGGAGTCCGGCGCCGGCTGGAAGTCGAGGGTGATGCGGCGGCGGGCGGCCCGGGGGCTCGCCAAGTCGACCGTCTGGGCGACGAGGGCGCTGAGGTCGACGCACCTCTTCTCCGGCTGCGGGGGGCGGGCGAAATCGAGAAACGTCTGCACCGACTTCTCCAGCCTCGCCGTCTCCTCCTTGAGGATGGCCAGATCTTTGGCGTCCAGATCGCCGGGTTCCGCGGCCGACTGCACGATCACCTTCATCGACGTGAGGGGATTGCGCAACTCGTGGGCCAGACCGGCGGCGAGCTGACCGACGGCCGCCAACTGCTCGGCGCGGAGCGTCTCCTGCTCACTCCGCTGCAGGCGATCGACGATCGTGGTCACCCGCTGCGAGACGCGGGTGAGGACATTCTCCAGGTCGCGGAACTCGGGTTCCGCGGAGACGGCCACCGGTCCGACGACTTCGTTCAGCTTCCCCGCGACGTCGCGGATCGGGAAGCTCAGTTGAACGATGGTGCGGCTCACGTAGCGGGCGATCCCATAGCCGGCGAGCAACCCCGCAACGCCGCCGCAGGTCCCCAGCAGGAGCAGCCCCAGCATCAGCCGGTTGGCCGTCTCTTCGTTGCGTCGGTTGCTCCGCAGCGCCTCTTGCTCGTTGAGGTGGATGTACTGGCGGGCAGGGGCGAGGATTTCGCTCGGAAGAACCTCGTCAGCGAGCGCGGCGATCCGCTGCGCCGCCTGAGGAGAGTCGATCTCCTCGGCGATGGAGGGCAGCTCCGATTCGGCGCGGCGGAAGCCGTTGCGAATTCGCCCCAAGAGGGCCACTTCGTGGTCCGTGTTGGCCCGCTGCTCCGCTTCGCTGAGCCAGCGAATGCCCTCGGGCAGCAGTTCGGCATAGGCCGTCAGGTGGCGGGGGTTTTCCGTGCTCAAGTAACGCTTCAGCCGGTAACGCATCTCGCGGACCACCACGTCTACCCCCTCTGCGGAACGGATACTGGAGACGTTTTCGGCGAGGATATCGGTCCCCCGCTGATGGAGACGGTGTACCCGCCACGCCCCGTACACGCCCATTGCCAGCAGAAGCACGCCCACCGCGGCGATCGGGATCGTCATCCGCCAGAGAAGTCGCCCGCTGATACGGGAGCCCCCCTTTGCTGTCCAGGATTTGAACATGACTGTTCAGAGTTCCTCCAGGGCGTTGTGGCGGCCACCCCCCGACAGACAACCCAGTCGCCGCAGACCACCTAAAAACACCGATTCATCGACACGGCCGGACCCGTGGGAGCGACGCAGCAACCCTTATTCTCCAGCGTATCCCATCGCCCGGAATGAGAAAACCGCGATATTGGCCCACCGAGACCGGAAGATCGTGGGGGAAGTGGGACGTACCGGGTGCTCTCGCGGCATGCGCAAGCAATCGGTGCTGTGGTGGAGGAGGACGTCATGGGGTAAGAGGTTTCTCTCGGGGTGGAGGGGGTCGTCCGTCCTCCCGTGCTCCTTTGCGGGAGGGATCGGGCGGTCCGTGGAGAAGAACAAACCCACGAAACCGGCTGGCCTGAGAGTAAAAAAACGGCTTCCGGCGCGCGCCTTGCATGAGAGAACCGCCGGTCCTCCCGCCTGCGGCGGCTGTCTTCCTCCCCGCCGGCCGCCGCGGCGGGAACGACCCCCAGTCACGCACTAAGAAACGCAGGAGCCAAGTCATGCCAATCGCCACAACGGGCGTTCGCCGGGAGCGGCTTCACACCGCACGTTCATGGATGGGGCGGGTAGGGGCGATTCTTGCGGCCGCCATGATCGGAATCCTGGCCGGCTGCAACGGCGCCCCGCCCGCCGACCCGGTGCCCGAGCCGGGGCCCCCACCGCTCGATACGCCGGAGGCGCCGGAGGACCCGGACCCCATCGGCCTCCCGGAAGAGACCGGGGATCCGCTGGGCGGCCCGTTCGACCAGCAGCAGTTCGGCGAGCCGCAACTCGGCGAGCAGCAATTCGGCGAGCCGTGGGGCGACCCGGGCGACCCGGTCGAGTTGCCGCCTGTTGAGGAACCCGCCTGGCCCGACGAACCGGCCGACGATGATTTCGGCATCGACTTCGGCGCCGAGGACACCCAGCCGTTGCCCGAAGTGGACGGCCCGGCCGGCGGGTTCGACTTCGATCCCGAGCCGCTGCCGCCTGCCGCAGACGACAGCGGCGAGGAGGCTCCCGACGACGGCCTCGAGCCCGGCGCCTTCGACTGGCCCCTGGAAGAAGCGGAAGACTACGGCCAGGACCAGGAGTCGTCTTTCTCCGAGTTCGAGGGATCGAGTTGGTCGCTTCCCTCAGGGAGCGATTCGTTGCTCGAGTAGCCCGCCGCGCGGCACAGCACTTCCGCAGCGCCCCGTACGGGGCGGCCTGGTAAGGGTATTGGGGTCAGACGGCGCGCACGTGCTCGCCCAGGAACCGGGCGAGGGCCTCTTGCCAGGTGGGCATGGGGGGGGCGCCGTGGAGACGATGGTATTTCGTGGTGTCGACGACGCGCGAGATCCCCCACGCAGGCGGTGGTTCTTCACCACGTTGAGGCTCGATCGTCACGTCGCGGTCCAGTAGCCGGAAGAGCTCGCAGCCGAACTCGTACCAGCTCGACGCACCCCGGTTCACTACGTGATAGATCCCATAGGCCCCGGTGCCGATGAGGAAGCGCAGGGCGCGGGCCAGATCCAGCGTGCAGGTCCACGAGCTGCGGCGGTCGGCCGGAAGCCGCAGGGGCTGGCCTTCCTCGGCCTGCTGCAGCATGTCGTACAGGAAGCTGCGGCGGGCACGTGGACCGGCGGGCCCGTAAAGGCCGCTGGAACGGACAATGAAATGCTTGTCCCAGCGAGCCACGGTCTGCTCCGCCTCGTACTTGCTCTGGGCATAGGTGCCGCGGGGAGAGGGCGGATCGCTCTCGCGGTAGCCGGATTCGTTCTCGGGGTCGCCGAAGACAGCGGTGCTGCTGGCCAGCAGCAGCGGGCAGTCGAGTTCGACGCACGCCTCGACGACGTACCCGGTCCCCTGGACGTTAATTGCCCGGCATAGCTTCGGCTGCCGCTCGGCATTGGCCGCGTCCGTATAGGCCGCGGTATGAATCACCGCCCGCGGACGCAGGGCCACCAAGGTCTGCAAAACGGCGTCGCGCTCGATCATATCCAACACCGGCAGGTCGACCCCTACCACCTCGTCGCCGAGTTGGCGCGTCAGGGCCGTGCCGAGCTGCCCTTGGTAACCGGTAACCACGATCTTCATGACACGCCCCTCCATGGTTGTGGTCACCGCGAGGTGACCAGGACTTGCGGATGGATTTACGACTGCCTCCAGGGCGGCCTGCTGAACGCTTCAAGCCCAGGGCAGGCCCTCCCACACACGCTCCTGCCACTCTCGCTCTCGCCTTGGGGCCCGGACCACGTGGCCGACAGCTGCCTCGACCCAGGGATCGATGCGCCGCGGCGAGTCGATCCACCCCACGGCCCCCGCCTCCCGGAAAGCCCCCTCGAGCACGGCCAACTCCTCGCAGCCCGCCGCCGCCACCGCCGCGTGCGGGTATTCGCGCTCGGCGGCCAGGAGGCGATCGAAGAGCGCCTCGGCATTCGCCGCCGTGACCTCCACAATCGCAAAACTGGCCGGGAAATGCCCGAGCCACGCACCCAAGCCGGCCAGTCCGGCCGCCGCCCGCAACGGCACCCGGCCCCGGAGGACTCGGCGCAGGGAACCTCCCCAACGCCCGCTGCTCTCGCAGAGGATCAGGCAGGCAGTCGCGGATCGATCGGATGGCCGGGACCGGTTGGAATCGGTGTCAAGCACTAGCAAAATCGTAGAGATTGGCGCCGCGGCCGACAAGCGTCCCCGCGGCCGAAGGGTATCGGTGACAGCCACATTGACGGTCACTCCTCACTGGATGCCAGTTCCTCGAGCATCTCGATGGCCGCCGCGACGAGCATCTCGCCACTTCCAGCGGCGACCCGCGAATTGATCACCTCGTAGTCGCCCTGGGGGAATGCTTCCCGGTTGGGGATGTAGGCCGGGGCGTCGTTGGCCAACTCGACAATGAGCGTGGCCGGGAAGGGCGAGCCCGCCTTGATGTCCAAGCCCAGCTCGACGAACACCTCGCCGGGCAGCGTCACCAGGGCGGCCTGATCCGAAAGCCGGAAGACTTGAACTTCCAAGGGGTACGTGTCTCCCCAACGCGCCCGCATCTCGGCGAGGGATCGGATCTTGGCAGCCCGCCGCTGCTGGAGGAAGACCCGCTCCTCGACCAGGGGCTCGCGGTTCTGCGGGTACGATTCGGCCCAAGCCAGCTCCTCGTCGGTATAGGTCTGCAAAGGGGCGTCGACGACTGTCTGCCGCACGGCGAGTACCGGCTGCGCGGGGACGAGTTCGGGAAGGGCTTCGAGGATGGTCTCCCCGAGGGCCACGCCGATCTCGCGGGTGATCCCCTCGGGGCCCGGCGTCGGCGGCGGACCGGAGACGTCGAAGTGGTTCACGTTTCCGCAGGCACCCAATCCGAAGAGGGAGTCGAACGAGTCGCCCAGTTCGCGGCGCAGCGTCTCCTCAATGAAGTAGGGGTAGTCGGCGCTGTATTCGGTGCTGGCTACGGTGTCCAGATGCAGGGCGAACGAGATCAGCGACGCCAGCGGCTGCCGCGATGCAGGGTCGCGGAAGAGGACGATCCCGACCTCCGGATCGACCGGCCCTACCGCTTCGACGATGCCGGGATTCTGGAAACCCGGGTTGAATCGCACCGAGCCGTCCTTCATGAGGAAGCGGCGGTTGAAGGCCAGCCCTTCTTGCTCGGCGGTGCCCGCCGCGATCGCCATGGGCTTCGCTTCTTGCTGCGCGGTGCCGACCGCCGCGGCGATCTTGGCCATCGTCTCCTCCAGGCCCTCGGAGGCGAAGCGGCCGGTGTGCGTGTGGGTGGCGGCCACGGCGATGTGCTCGAGGGGGATTCCCGTCGCCTCCGCGGCGCGGCGGCGGATCGACTGCGCCATGTCGTAGCGGACGGAGATCACGTCGCAGAGTACGAACGCCGCTTCGACTTCGCCCTGGCGGAGGTAGAGAACCTTGGCCCAAAGGGGGTCGGCGACGGCGGTGCTTTGGCCGCGGTAGTGGGCGTCACCGACCGGCGGGGTGATGTTCAGGCGCGCCAGGCCCACCTCGAGCGGCGGCGCCGCGGGATCCTCAGCGCCGCGGAGTTCGGCGGCCGTCCCGGCGAGGGCCAGGAGGAGCACGACGCCGGGTAGTAGGGACAAGAACGGGCGTCGTGCCTGGCGGGGGAAAGTGCGGTTCATCGTGGGGTACCTCATCGTCACTCGTATGGCTCGGGGTGCCCGGCGAGGAGGAGTCGTGGGATTGGGAGGCCGGTGCCGGCGGAGCCTCTTCTCGCGCGGGAGCGCCCCCCATTGTAGACTGGTTGTGCGGCAAAAGGGACCAGGGGAAGCGCCCCGGCGAGCGGACGATGGACATTCCGCCGGCGGACGGCTACGATGACATCAACGATTGCCGTTCTGCGGAGGGGGCACCGTCATCGCAGCGCCTCGATGGACATCGACGAACTTCGACGCTACCTCGACGACCCCACCGCCGCGGCCGAGTGGCTGGGCCGCTGGAAGCTCGCCGATCCGCGGCGCGGGCGCGCCAGCCTGGTGCGGATGGCCACCGCCGGGGTCACGCTCGATCTCTTGGCCGCGATCGTCGATCAACTCGGCCGCCGCCTGCCGTTCTGTCCCGATCCGGACATGGCGCTGAACAACCTCGACCGCTTCGTGGCTGCGGCGCGCAACCCCCTGTCCGTGGGCACCCTCTTCGAGCGCGACCCGGAGGCACTCTCCACGCTGGTGCAGATATTCTCCACCAGCCAGTACCTGAGCGACCTCTTGGTTCAGGACCCGGAAAGCCTCGACCTCCTGCGGCTCACCGAGGGTCAGCCCGTAGCCCGCCAGGCCCTCGTCGACGAAATCGTCGCCGAGGTCGACGCCCTCCAGCATGATGCCACGGTGCTCGCCGCCCTCCGCCGCTTCAAGCGCCGCGAGACGCTCCGCATCTCCTACGGCGACATCATTCGGCGCCAGGCCCTGGAGACGGTCACGCGGCAGATCTCCTTCCTCGCCGACGCCATTGTGGAAGCCGCCCTGCGGTCCGCCTGGCGGACGGTGGCCCAGCGGACGGGCAACCCCTCCGGCCCCGCCGGCGAAGCGGCCTCGATGGTCGTCCTCGGCCTGGGGAAGCTCGGCGGCGAAGAGCTCAACTACTCGAGCGACATCGACCTGGTCCTTCTCTACAGCGGCGAAGGGCAGACCGATGGGCGCAAGGCGATCGGCAACGCCGAGTTCTTTCAACTCGTGGCCCGCGAGATGGTGCGGCTGCTCACGGAGACCTCCTACCTGGGAGCGGCCTACCGCGTCGACCTGCGGCTCCGCCCCGAGGGTCAGCGGGGGGCGATGGTCGTCGGCGTCGACTCGGCCCTGGCCTATTACGAGGCCCGGGGGCGGACCTGGGAGCGGCAGGCCTTCATCAAGGCCCGACCCGTGGCCGGCGACCTCGTTCTGGGGCGGCATTTGCTCGAGCGGATGGCCCCCTGGATCTACCGGCGCTACTTGACGCGGGCCGACATCAGCGGCATCCAGGCGCTCAAGCGCCGCATCGAGCGGCGCAACCGCCGCGAAGGGGGCGCAGCCCGCGACGTGAAGACCGGCCACGGCGGCATCCGCGACGTCGAGTTCGCCATCCAGTTCCTCCAGCTCCTCAACGGCGCGGACCTCCCTCAACTTCGCACGGGAAACACCCTGGAGGCGATCGGCCAACTGGAACGGGTCGGTTGTCTGAGCAGCCAAGAGCGGTCGTTGCTCACGGAAAACTACGTCTTCCTCCGCCGCATCGAGCACCACCTGCAGATCATGTTCGATTTGCAGACGCACGTGATGCCCGAGGGGGCCGTGGAGCTCCGCAAGCTGGCCCTGCGGATGGGCTATGTCGAGAGGGCGGGCCGGCCGGCACTGGCGGCCTTCGAGGGCGACTACCGGCAACGCACGGCGATGAACCGGCGGATCCTCGACCACCTCCTCCACGACGCCTTCCGGGACGGCGCGGAGGTGGAGGCCGAGGTCGACCTGATCCTCGACCCCGACCCGCCGGAGGAACGGGTCTTTGAAGTCCTGGGCAAGTACGGCTTCGCCGACGTCCGGCAGGCCTACCGCAACCTGATGGCCCTTTCCGAAGAGAAGATCCGCTTTCTCTCCACGCGCCGCTGCCGGCACTTCCTGGCAGCCATCGCGCCGCAGCTCCTCGGCGCCATCGCGGCCACTCCAGATCCCGATGCGACTCTGGTGAACCTCGACCAGGTGAGCGCCTCGCTAGGCGGCAAGGGCGTGCTCTGGGAGCTCTTCAGCTCCAATCCCCCGTCGCTGCAGCTCTATGTCCGGCTCTGCGCGTACAGCCCTTTCCTTTGCAGCATCCTCACCAGCAATCCGGGGATGATCGACGGGCTCATGGACAGCCTGGTCCTGGACAAGCTCCCCACGCCTGAGGCGCTGCGGAACACGCTGGCAGATCTGGTCCGCGCCGCAGAGGATTTCACCCCCATCCTCCACAGCTTCAAGAACGACCAGCAACTCCGCGTGGGTGTCCGCGACATTCTCGGCAAGGAGGACGTGCAGGCCACCACCGCCGCCCTTTCCGCAATCGCCGAGACGTGCCTTGCAGAGATCGCCCACCACGAACACCGCCGCCTTGCGGCGAAGTTCGGCACGCCCCGCGTCGGCGAGGGACTCCGCCGCGGCGAGCCCTGCGAGATGGCGATCCTGGCCATGGGGAAGCTGGGCGGCCGGGAGATGAATTACCACAGCGACCTGGACATCGTCTTCCTCTACGAGGTCGAGGGGCACACGGCGGCGACCGGCCGCGGCGAGCGCACCACGAACCAGCACTTCTTCAGCGAGCTGGGCCAGCGGATCATCCAAAGCACCAGCCGGCTGGGGCCTTCCGGACGGCTGTACGAGGTCGACGCCCGCCTGCGGCCCACCGGCCGGAGCGGCTCGCTGGCCGTCTCGCTGGGCGAGTTCTCTCGGTATTTCGCCGAGGGAGACGGCCAGCTCTGGGAGCGGCAGGCGCTTTGCAAGAGCCGGGTGGTCTTCGGCTCGGACGGCGTCGCGGAGGCGGCGGCCACGGCGGTGGCGCGAGCGGCCTTCTCCCACCGCTGGCGGCGCAACGACGCCGAAGCCATCTGCCACATGCGGCACCGCCTCGAGCAGGCTGCCCCCCCCGGGGACGTGAAGCGGGGGGAGGGGGGCATCGTGGACATCGAGTTCGTCGTGCAGATGCTCCAGCTCAAGCACGGCCGCAGTCAGCCCGCAGTCCGCAACCCCAACACCCTGGCGGCTCTCGACGCGCTCCACGAAGCCGGATGCCTGACCGCGGCCGATTGGCGGCACTTCACCGAGAGCTATCGCTTCCTGCGGACGCTCGAGGGACGCCTGCGGCTGATCAGCACCACCGCCCGCGACCGCCTGCCCGAGGCCCCCACAGAACTGGCCAGACTGGCCCACCTGATGCATCTGGCCGATGGCTCCCAACTCATCGAGGCCTGCGCCCGCCACACCGCCGAGAACCGCCGCCGCTTCGCGCGCCTCTTCGATCAGGAAGGGGACGCGAGACAGTCTAGCCGAGCCTAGCCCCCTTTGGCGGGGAGGATGGCGGACGAGAACCGATCTCGCGACGAGGGCAAAGTCCGGGAAGCAGAGAAACGCTATGTCATCTGAACAAGCGGGGCGCATCTCAATGGTCTGAGGCGGAAGACGGCAAGGAGAGGATCGGCGGACGGGAATGTCCGGCGTTGACCGAAACGTCCGGCCTAAGGGGAGAGGATCTCGCGGATGGCGGCGAGCAGCTCGGAGCCTTGGGACGAGAGGGCGACGTCTGTCTGGGTGCCGCGGGCGAGGTCCTTGACCTGGCAACGGGCCGCGGCGAACTCGTTTTCCCCGGCGATGACGGCGATGCGGAAGCCGCGGCGGTCGGCGTACTTGAGCTGCTGGCCGATCCGCTTCGGCTCCGGGTAGACCTCGACCCCCAACCCCGCCGCCCGCAGCAGGGCGGCCAGCCGAAGGTAGTCGTGGAGGCGGTCGGCGTCGAAAAAGGGGATGAAGACCTCGGCCGGCGTGGTCACCCGCTCGACCATGCCCAGTTCTTCCATGGCCGCCAGGAGGCGATCGAGCCCCAGCGAGGCGCCGACGCCGGGAAGCTCCTCCTTGGTGAAGAGGCCCGCCAGGTTGTCGTAGCGGCCCCCGGAGCAGACGCTGCCGATCTGGGGCAAGGCATCGAGGAAGGTCTCGTAGATGGTCCCCGTGTAGTAGTCGAGCCCGCGGGCGATGGAGAGGTCGAGGACGATCCGCTCCGCGGCCACGCCCGCCGCCCGCACCCCGGCGAGGACCTCCTCGAGCCGCGCCAGACCGCCCCGCCCCCGCTCGCTCCGGGCCACCAGGGTTGCAGCCTGGCGGAGGACCTCCTCGTTGCTGCCGGCGATCTCGGTCAAGGCCAGCACGTCGGCGGCCTGGGCAGCCGTGCAGCCGGCTGCATCCTCCATCTCCGCGGCGACCTTCGCGGGGCCGATCTTCGCCAGCTTGTCGAGGGCCCGCAGGACCGCCGCGGCCCGCTCGGCCAGGCCCAGCGCATCGAGCAATCCGGTGAGCACCGCGCGGTTGTTGATGCGGATCGTGAAGTCGGCGAAGCCGATGGCCCGCATCAGGTCGTGGATCACCAGGGCCGTCTCGATGTCCGACACCGGACTGCGGGTGCCGATGGTGTCGAAGTCGCACTGCATGAACTCGCGGTAGCGGCCCCGCTGCGTGTTCTCGCCCCGCCAGACCGTGGCGATGTGATAGCGCTTCAGGGGCGTGCCGAGACGGCCGATGTGCTGCGCGGCGAACCGCGCCAAGGGGACCGTCAGGTCGAAGCGGAGCCCCACCCAGCGGTCGCCGTGGTCCTGGAACTTGTAAAGCTGCTTGTCCGACTCCTCGCCCCCCTTACCGGCGAGAATCTCCAAGTATTCCAGCGCCGGCGTGTCGATGGGGCTGAAGCCGTAGGAGCGGTAGACCCGCCGCGCGGTCTCGATGAGCCGCTCGCGGGGGATCATGGCCTCGGGCAGGTAGTCGCGGAATCCCTTCAGCGTCCGCGGCGCGATGCGCGTCGTGTCGTTCAAGGCGGCGCTTCCCTTGTTGGCTACACGAGCACGGCCAGCGGCTCGGGCCGCGGACTGCGGATGCTCCCCCCCGGCCGCGGGCCGAGCACCGCCTCCGCGTATTCCTCGACCTGCTCGGGCGTCTCCCAGTAGTGGTCGTAGACCCAGTCGTCTTCGTACTCGCAGTTTTCCGTGCTGTAGTCGCGGCAGATCTGCGGCCGGGTGGCGTAGATGCCGCAGCGGTTGTCGTCCCGGAGGTGGCGGCACTTCGTGTGGACCAGCAGGTACCAACATGCTTCTTCGACGAACACGCTGGCGCGTTCGTGCAAGAGGTACCAGCGGATGAAGTCGAAGTCCTGCCACTCCGTGGGGGTTTCGATGGGCAGCGCGAAGTAGCGGCAGCACTTGGCCGTGCAGTGGTCGCACAGGGAACCTCCGGCCGGCAGGTCTTCGCGGTGCGGCTTGGGGTGGATGTTCGTGGGGTGATAATGACCGCGCATGTTATTCCTCCAAACGTCTTTATCATCGAGGTTACCAAAGCGTCTGCGGTTCGGCCAGCCGGCGGGGGTTGCCTCCCGCGCTGGCGGCGGACACCGTGGCCGTTAGCGTTACCACGAGGCCACCCCCCCCGACGGGAGTGGCTGCTGAACCGAACAGGGGTTGAAAAACCTCGGGGCGCGGGTATGTTGGGGCGGTGGGGCAGTGCGCGAGGATGGCGGTGCGCCCCCGACGGTCGGGGGACGCCAAACGTGCCGCAAGGTGCCTCGCCGGTTCGGTCCTCCGCTCCGGGCCCGCATCGATGCGGGGTTCGAAGGGGGAGAGCCGGCGTCGCTGGTTGCCAGGTTGCGCCGTCCGGCCGTTTGTGAGCCGCCCTTGGCGCTCTTCTCCATTTTTTTCTATTGTCCAATCCTCCGGGCAGCAGCTACCGCGGATTCTTTTCGAGCGGGAAACGGTTTCGGCCGATGGGAAACATCCTTGCTGGATACGAGATGAACCCGACGACATGGGTCTACCTGTCGTCGCTGTTGATCATCGGTACGTACTTCAAGTTCCGCCGTTTCTGGAGCGTCCGCAACCTGGACCTCGCGCTCCTCCTGGGCCTCTCGCCGGGGCTGCTGCTGGTCGCCCACGACCTCGAAGCGTGGGGATTCGCGTGGCTCTTCGCCGTGGGCGCGTGCATCCTCTTGCGGCTGCTGCTCGACCCGCTGATGATCCGCCGGCCCCTCCTCGAACCGAACCTTTCGGCTGAGGGGCTGTTTTTCACGGGCATCGCGCTGCTCGTCTTCCTCACGGCCAACGTGATCACGGGCAAGCTCACCGAGAGCGACCTCGAGGGGGCCCGCCGGCTCGACCAGATCCTCGCCCGCCGCGAGCTGCCCCCCGAAGAATCGGGCACGTCCTGGCACGGTCCCGGTTACCCGCTCTTCTATCTCTTCGCCTCCTTCTCGAACAAGGCCCTCATTGCCGACGACGACACCCAGCCCGAGCACTACCAGCGGGCCATGATCCGGGCCACCACGACGCGCACCACCGCGATCCTGGGGCATCTGGCCGTGGTCGCCGGCATCGTACTCATCGGCTACCGCCACTTCGACAATTTCCAGATGGGGGTGGCCGCCGCCTCGCTCTACCTGCTCCTCCCGTACACCGCCCAGATGACGGCCCGCGTCGACCACGTCATTCCCGCGGCGCTCCTGGTGTGGGCCATGGCCAGCTACCGACGACCGGCCGTGGCGGGCATTCTCATGGGGCTCGCCATCGGCGTCATCTGGTACCCACTCTTCCTCCTGCCGCTCTGGGGCAGCTTCTACTGGCACCGGGGCCTGTACCGGTTTGCGGGCGCTGTCGCCGGGGCACTGCTGGCGGTCATCGCCTCCCTGGCGCTGACCTCCTCGACGCTCTCCTCCTTCTTCGCCCAGCTCATGCAGATGCTCGGCGGAACGATCCTCTCCATGGAAGGGGCGTCGGGCTTCTGGCTCTACCACGAGCCGGCCTTCCGCATCCCCATCCTTGCGGCCTTCGTCGTCATGAGCATCGGGCTGGCGCTCTGGCCGGCCCATAAGAATCTAGGCACCCTGCTGAGCTGTTCGGCAGCCGTGATGGTCGGCGTGCAGTTCTGGCACGCCCAGGAGGGTGGGCTCTTCATGGGCTGGTACCTGCCCCTGCTCCTCTTGACCGTCTTCCGCCCCAACCTCGAGGACCGCGTCGCCGAAATGGCCGTCATCGACGGCCGCTTCCCCTGGCGCCGGCTGGCCGCCGCCGCCTGACGCGCTGGGGGATGATGGACCATACGCTCACCGCTCTCCTCTTCGGCACCGCGGCCGCCTTCATGGCCGGAATGTCCAAAACGGGCGTGCCCGGGGTCTCCCTGCCCGCGGTCGTCTTCATGAGCTACGCCTTTGCGGGCAACGCCAAGGACTCCGTCGGCGCCCTCCTGCCCGTCCTCATCATCGGCGACTGCATCGGTGTGGCCATCTACCGCCGCCACGCCGACTTCCGCCAGATCGCCCGCCTCTTTCCCTGCGTCGCTCTAGGGATGATCCCCGGGGCCCTGGTCCTCAATTCCACCAGCCACGCCCAGTTCAAGCTCGTCCTGGGTTGGATGGTCTTGATACTTCTGGTGCTGGAGATCGGCCGGCAGTGGTTCGGCTGGACCCGTCTCTCGGAGCGACGGTGGTTCGTCGCCGTCATGGGGGTGCTCGCCGGCTTCGGGACGACGGTGGGCAACGCCGCCGGGCCGGTCATGGGCATCTACCTGGTGGCCCACAGCCTGCCGAAGAACCAGTTGATGGGCAACTGGGCCTGGTTCTTCCTGATCGTCAATTCCGTCAAGGTGCCCATCTACCTCGGCCTGGGGACGATCACGACGACCACCCTGGAGTTCTCGGTCCTGGTGATCCCCGCCGTCCTCCTGGGGACGCTCGCCGGCCGGCGGCTCTTCCTCTGGATCTCGCAGGACCTCTTCGACCCGCTGGTGCTCACCCTCGCCGGGATCGCCGCCCTGCGGCTCGTCGTGCCCTGAACGGTCGGAAGAGGCCTCGCCGCCGATGAGCGCCCCTACTCGAGCGCGCTTTCGACGGCCGACTTCAGGGCAGCCTCGGCCTGCGATCGATAGCGATGACCGGCAACCGCCCTCTGCGCCGGGTCCTTCTACCAGGCGATCGTCAGGCGGCCGGTGACGCCGGTGACCTGGTAGCATGGGCCGATATCGGCGGGGCCCGTCTCGAAGGGGATGCGGCCGCTGCGCCAGGGATAGTTGGCGTTCAGGTAGACGCGGATGTTTTCCTCCCGCGCCTCGCTGCCCGGGTAGAAGACGACGGTGGCATCGGCCAGCCCGTCCACCTCGAGACGCCGCACCACGCCCCGCACGCCCGAATGGCGTTCGTTACAGCCCACGCGGCCGCCGCTGGGCTGGGTGACGAAGACGCGGCATTCGCGGTGCCAGCCGCGGGGCTGTTGGTAGGTGGAGCACCCCTCCTCGAGCACCGTTTCGTAGCCCAACAGCAGCGGCGCACCCTGCGGGAAGCGGAAACGCTGCTTCACGGTGGTGTCGGGCGTGTACCCGGAGAAGTAGAAGCCGTTGTTGCAGCGGGCCACGCAGACGACCGGGCTTCTCGCAGCCGGCCGCAAACGTTCCTGCAGGAAGGTGTAGCCGAACTCGCCGAGCGCGTAGCGCATCAGCAGCGTGCCATGGAAGAACTCCTCGGGGTTGTCGGGCGTGAGCAGCCGGCCGCCGACGTAGCGGTTCGAATGCGTGCCGCGATAGTAGATCACTTTGCCGCCCCGCCAGTCGTCCCGGCTCCGCGCGACCAGCACGTGGCGCGCCCGGTCGCCCTGCTTCATGGTGGCCAGCACCCGCGTCGCGGCGTCCTGGCGGTCGGCGACCACCGGCTCGACGCCCCCGCCGTTGACCAGCGGGTCGTGGCGGACCTGCGCCGGGGCCTCGGCCTGCGTGAAGGCATCGCCGGGGACAGAGTAGTCGAGGTCGAAGGTGCCCTCCAGAGGCTCGTCGGGGCGGAGGTTGAGGAAGTCGAGGAAGGCCGAGCCGGCATGGGCCAGGGGTCCGTAGACCATCAGTTTGCCGCCGCCGCGGACGAAGTCCATCAGCGCCGCCTCCACCGCCGAGCCGCTCTCCGGCGCGATGGTCACCAGGACGGTGCCCCGGTAAAGATCCGGCTTCCGCTTCAGCGAAGCCACCAGCCCGGCGGTGGAGACGACGGTGTTCAGCGGGAACCCGCCGTTGATCGCCTGGCGGATCACCCAGTCGCCGCTGAAGATCTCGCCCAGCCGCTCGGGAAAGCGGTAGGCCCAGTCGTGGTATTCGTCGAAGGGATAGACCCAGACGAACGGGCCGGGGGCATCCGGGGCGTTGTAGCGGCCCTCGAGGATGTGCGGGGTGACTTCGTTGGGGACCTGGACGGGCATGTTCCCGAAGGAGTCGTCGATGGAGAGGAAGTTCAGGTGGGCCGGATGGACGACCTCGCCCTCGCGGTTCACCCGCGCGCAGGCCAGCGGCAGGTAGATGTCATGGGGGGAGCGCCCATAGCGGTCGAGCCAGGGGCTGTTGATCCACCAGGGGTCGTGGGTATAGAAGCGGAAGATGTAGTCCTCGTCGGGGAGCTCGGCCATGCGAGAGAGGTAACCGGTGAGCTCCAGGCCGAAATCGCCGTCGAGCGCGGCCCAGGGCGAGTTGGGCGGCGGCAGGAGGTTGAAGCCGCCGCGGTAGATGGCGCGGAGGTCGACGCCGTCGCGGGCGAGGTCGATGCCCGTGGCCAGGTTGGTGCCGCGGGTCTCGACGCGGAACTCGGGGCACTCGCGGCGGAAGAGCCGCCAGAAGTCGATCACCAGCTCCCGCGTCTGCCGCAGCTTCTCGCCATCGAAGCTCTTGCCCGTGAAGATGGCCCCCGTCGAGGACCAGGGCTCCAGGCCGAAGCCGAAGCCGTTGGAGAGCCAGATGTAGTCGTAGCCCAGGTCGGTGAGGAAGTGCTGGACCTGCCGTCCGAAGAAGGTGCCGAAGGGGGTGCCTTCGGGAATGCCCTCGGGAAAGCCCGCGTACGGCTCGTCGTCGCCGTGGAGCACGGCGTAGCAGCAGACGAAGGTCTTCTCGCCCATCGTGGCGCCCATGAGGATCTCCGGGTGCC
>SKOZ01000040.1 GCA_007119795.1 Planctomycetales bacterium
CCTGGAGCATCTCAGTCGCATACCCAATCTCGAATGGCTGAATGTTGCGGATACATCGATTACTGATGCCGGGATGGCGCATCTGGTCCGCATCCCAAACCTTCAAGGACTGGATCTTGGCAATACCCATGTCTCGGACGAGGGACTCGTCCATTTGGCGAGTTTTTCGACCCTCGAGTGGTTGCGCCTTTCAGGAACCGGGGTAACCGATGCGGGGCTCGAGCACCTCAAGGGCCTGCGGAACCTGCGGCGGCTGGACGTCGCCGGCACCCCTGTCTCCGACGACCGACGGGCTGCCTTGCAGTCCGTCCTGCCGGATCTGGAAATCCCCTGACGACGAGGGCGCCGAAAGCAGCAGTGCGCGGAGACCAGCCGACGAAGTCGCGCACAGCCTGCTTTGGTCCAAAATCTGAAGATTGAATACCGCGCCGGCAGAACGGACGGTCCCCCGTGAACGGTCACCGCCGGCCCCGATTCACCGCCGGATGATCTCGTAGGTCAACACCGCACCATGTTCACCCAAGGCGGCCACGTCGGCAGTGAAGACCAGGTGATCGTCCTCGATCGCGCTGGGTACCTCGGCCAGCCGCTCCCCGCTGGTCGACAGCGCCCAGACGCGGTAATCCGCCGGATCTTGTAACTGGACTCGGACCTGAGCCCTGCCGGCGCGAACCAGATGTGGCAACCGGCCCCAGTCCAACAGGGTTTGCCGAGCGTGTTCGGCGTAACGGATCTCGGTGTTCTGCAGATCGGTCAGGTGCGTGACCAGCAACCGCCGACTGCCGGTAATCGGTTGGTCGTCCAGTGCGCTGACCCAAACCGTTGCGTCGGTATCTTGGATGGCGATCTGGACACCGTGGCTGGTCTGGATCTGCTCGCCCGCCGGAGCAAAACCTCCCGCCGTGCGGGGCGTGTCGAGGGTCATGCGGTCCCGGGGCGCTTCGATGGTGATCTCACCCGTTTCCGAACGAAAGATGTTCTGTGACGGATCGGTCGGATTGTCGGCGGACAGAATGCCGCGTTGGCGGAGCAGATCCAGCACGCGTTCCCCGCCCAGGGAATAGGGGGCGTCGATCTCAGATTCCGGCGTGCCGGCGTCTTGGGGGATCGCCGCCGCCCAGTTCAAGGGGAGGATCAGATCGTACGGAAGCGACTGCTGCGGATCGTTGCTCACCAGCGTGCCGACTCGAGCCACCCAGGCGGCCCAATGCCAATCGGGGGCCAGCCGCGGGATCGGATCCGGCGGGTGCCTCAAATCCTCGTCGGCCATGAGGATGCCGACGCTGTGAGATGCCGCCTGCATATCGCCTCGCAGAAACAGGCACAGGCTGGCCCGCTCGGCCGCCTGGCTCAGCGGATCGGAGACCATGTTGAAGTAATCCATGCGGCCCGGCTCGAACAGATGGTCGCGGTTGTGGCTATAGGCGAAACGCCAGATCGCATCCCAGTCCTGGATCGCCCCCAAGGCCCCGGTGAGGATGCCCCCGACGCCTCGATAGCGTCCGGGCCCGGAATAATTGTACTCCGACACCGTGAATGGCTTGTCCAGCAGGCGGGTGAAAGCCAGATGACGCCCGCCGCTGGCGCCTCCCGCGACGGGACTGGCGTTGTCGCAGCGGCTGGGCAGACGCCACGATTGCTCCAGCCATCGCGGATGATCGACGTAGAAATGATCGTCCACGTAATCCATGTCCGCTCGAACCCGCTGGCTGACCACGTGGTTCGTCCAGCCGTTCATGTTCGTCAACAAGGCCTTGACGCCCAACTCCTCGCGGAGGAACTCCGCGGCGCGGATGAGAAAATCATGCTCGACCTCCGTGAGAAACATGATCAGATCCCGCGCGCGGCGATCCTGGTCGTGCACGGAACCGTCCAAGGGCACGTTGCCGCGCTGCGGATCCTCATCGTCGCCCAGCAACGATCCCCACGCCTCGGCCAGCGCGTCGCGATCGGGGTATTGCTCCAGCAGCCAACGATTCCAGGCCTGCTGGTAGTCCGGGATGTCTTTGGCCAGGCTCACGAAGTTGGTCAGGTTGCCCTCGTTGATCAGCGCCAGCCAGGCCAGCCCCGGTTCGTCCTTGTAAGCTCGACCCGTGTACGGATTGACATGTTCCAGCCACTGGCGCGAGAAGGCTTTCCAGTTCTCGAACGCCGCCGGGTTCAAAGCCGCCAGGACCTTGAAGCGATTCATCGCGTCCCGAGTCGCGTCGACCCCCTCAGGCAGGAAGGGGGCGACGTCCACGGGCCGCGAGACGAACAGGTCCGTGGTCACGTAGATGCCTCGCCGAATGCAAGCGGCGACCAGATAATCCAGTTGATCCAGCTTTTCGGGAATCATTCGCAGACGCCCCTCGCCGGGTTCCGTCAATTCGCGTTCGTGATGGTGGAGACGAATCGCGTTGTAACCCAAGCGCACCAGACGATCGGCCAGTCGGTCGGCTTGCTGGTGCGTGATGTAATGCGCCGAAAAGTTGAGATTCACTCCGTAGAAGCGAACCGGCTTGTCGGGTTGCCGCTCGAAGACGAATCTGCCGTCTGCATCGGTCATCAGCCAGCCGTGTTTACCCGCCGGGGCATCTTGAAATCCCATCCCCGAAAAATCCAAGGCGCTGCCCGGCTGGATATCCAGTTCCAGTTGCAGCGGGATCCAGTCTTCCCCGGCGACGATGGTCACCGGCGCATCCTGCTCGACACGGATGCCTTCGCCGGCGGCCAGCGTGAAATCGATGCCCACAGGCACTCCCGCAGCGAACGGCTGCTCAGCGCTGGAGGATCGAAAGATGCGGACCGAAAAGGACGAACCCCATTGCCGGTTGTCCTGCAACAAGACCGGCGTGGGCTCGGGAAAAGTCCACACCAGGTCCCCCCCGCCCGGCAGCTCGATCGCCAGCCGGCGGATCGATCCGGAAAAGACCGTCGTGCTGCCGAAGTCTACAGGAATCGTCCCGCGACGATCGTCGGCCTGCCAGCGGCCGCCGGCCACCGTCTGGATATCGAAATCAGCGCTGACCTGCAGAGAATTCAGCACCAGGTCCCGATCGGGCGTCATCGCGTACCGGGCGCTGATTTCTCCATCTCGGCCCAGCACGTCGGCCCAACCGCTCAACGTCCCCCCGCCCGGGACGAGGATCTGCAGATGGCGTCGGGAATCCGAGTCCTGCCGTTGGGGATCGGCAGAAGCATCGGCCGAAACCCAGTCTTGGTTGAAGACCCCGGCTGTCAGATGGGCGATCGTCTCTCGACCACGAGTTACCTGGATTCGGCCGCCCTGCCCGACCAACGCATCCAGCCCGGCAGCCGATGCAACCGCCCCGACGGCCGCCGACCAAGCAAAAACCAAGCACAGCATCCCACAACGAACCATCGATCTACTCCCATGGCGGAATCTCGTCTATTCACCGCCCCGCCGCAGACGCGGTCAGGGGCCGCTGCTCCAAACATCGCCGAGGTGGCCCCCCATGTCAAGACTGGCGATCCCCCGGCGACGAGGGCACCGCAGGAGGCAGTAAGCGGCAGACCAGCCGACGAAGACGCGCACAGCCTCCTCCCTCACGCGGGTCACCAGCCACCAGCCACTACCCCACCCCTTCACTCCGCACGGAGCAACTCGGCGACACCGCGGGCCATGACGTCGTGCCCGCGCTGGGAGAGGTGGAGGCCGTCGAGGGTGCCGCCGCGGGTGCCCAGCGGGCGGGTCGTGTAGCGCTTGGGGATCAGCGGCACCTGGTAGCGGGCGGCGACCGCGCGCTGGCGGCGCCCGAAGTCGTTGTGGAAGGGTATCAGGGGGAGCTCGAAGAGGACAATCCGGGCTTGACGCCGGCGCAGGGCGCCCAGCAGGCGATCCAGGTGGTCCTCGAAGACGGCGTTCTCCCTCCCGGCCAGCAGGTCGTTCCCGCCGATGTGGACGAGCACCACTGCGGCCTCCTCTTCGATGCCTTCCACCTGTTGCAGGGCTCTGCCGGCTGTAGCGCCTGCCGCCGCCAGGTTGGTCACCCGCAGGCCATACTCCTCGGCGAGGACCGCGGGCCACGGCCGTTCGCCCGAGCCGGTGCCTGCACTGAGCGAGTCGCCAACCACGTAGATGGACTGCCCGGGGGCGAGCTCGATCCGTGGAGGCAGGTGGTAGGGGAGTTCGAAAAGCGCCAGCCCCACCGAGCCGAGCACGGCCAGTACGGCCGCAGCTTTCCGCAGCCGCGGCATCGCCGCGCGGCCGCCCGTTCCCACCGCCGCCAGCACGGCGACCAGCCAGCCCGCCAGCACCCCGCGGGGCAGCGGCGTTGCCGAGGAGACCACCAGCACGATCCCCAGGACCACTGCCAACCGCGGCAGGTGAGCCCGCCATCCGCTGCACCGCCATATTCCCAGGAGAGACCCCACCGCCGCCAGGACCATGCCCGCGAAGAACGCGTGCCCATTGGCAAACTCCAGCAGCAGCGGATTCATCCGAAGCACCCCATGCAGGACGGCGTTGCCGATCCGTCCGGCAGTTGAAAGAATCATCGATTTCCAGCAGGTCCGGAGACGGATCGGCGATCCGTCCTACAAGGAGTTGGGATTCTCCAGGCGCTCGGCGATGACGGCTGCCAGCTCGCGGCGGTGGACGCGCCATTGCTCGAGCGAATCGCGGTCGCGGATGGTGACGGTGCCGTCCGCGAGCGTCTGGCCGTCGACGGTCACGCAGTAGGGCGTGCCCACCTCGTCCTGGCGGCGGTAGCGGCGGCCTACGGCGGCCTTCTCATCGTAGAAGGTGACGAACTGCCGTTTCAGCTCGGCGTAGATCTCGCGGGCCACCTCCGGCATGCCGTCCTTGCGGACGAGGGGGAGGACGGCGGCCTTGATCGGGGCCACGCGGGGATGGAGGCGCATCACCACCCGCCTGGCCAGCTTCCCCTTCTCGTCGGGCACCTCGTCTTCGCTATAGGCCTCGCAGAGGAAGGCCAGGGCGGCACGGTCCGCACCGGCCGATGGTTCGACGACGTGGGGCACGTACCGCTCCTTGGTCTCGTCGTTGTAGTAGGAGAGGTCGCGGCCGCTGCCGCGGTGGCGGGGGGTGCCGTCGGGATTGGTCTCCACGGCGAAGGTGTCGCCCTGGCGGACGAGCTTTCCTTCCATGTGGCTGCGGAGGTCGAAGTCGCCGCGGTGGGCGATCCCCTCCAGCTCGCCGAACTCCCCGGCCGCCAAGAAGGGGAAGGCGTACTCGATGTCCGCCGTGCCGCAGGAGTAGTGGCTCAGTTCTGCCGCTTCGTGGTCTCGCAGCCGCAGCCGCTCGCGGGCCAGGCCCAGGTCGAGATACCACCGGTAGCGGCGGTCGCGCCAGTAGCGGTACCACTCGGCCGACTGCGAGGGGTGGCAGAAGAATTCGATCTCCATCTGCTCGAACTCCCGCGAGCGGAAGGTGAAGTTCCGCGGCGTGATCTCGTTGCGGAAGCTCTTGCCCAGCTGGGCGATGCCGAAGGGGATCTTCACGCGGGTGCTGTCGAGCACGTTCTTGAAGTTCACGAAGATCCCCTGCGCCGTCTCGGGACGGAGGAAGGCGGCGTCTTCTTCGCCGCCTAAGGCGCCGATGATCGTCTTGAACATGAGGTTGAACTCCCGCGGCTCGGTGAGCGTGCCGGGGGCGGTGGCATCGGGGGCGAGCACCTGGGCGTGGTCGTCCACCTCGGGCAGGGGCCGTACCGAACCGTCCCACTGGAGCTGGTCGGCCTGCTTGGCGCGGAGGCCGAAGAACTTGAGCGCCCGCTGCGCGATCTCCGCCTCGGCCGTATCGCTGGAGGCGGCCGTCGTGACGAACAGCCGCTGCCCCTTCCCCTCGACCCAGCGGCCGAGGATCTGGTCGTAGCGGTAGCGGCGCTTCGACTCGCGGCAGTCGACCATGTGGTCGTGGAAGAGGTCGTAGTGTCCCGAGCACTTCCAGATCTGCGGGTGCATGATGATCGTCGAGTCCAGGCCCACCATCTCGAACGGCGACGGGGCACCCGGCGGCGCGACGAGTTCGTTATGGCCGGTGACCATGTCCCGCCACCAGGCCTCGCGGACGTTACGCTTCAGCTCGACCCCCAGGGGGCCGTAGTCCCAGAAGCCGTTCAATCCTCCGTAGATTTCGCTCGACTGGAAGAGAAACCCGCGGCGTTTGCAGAGGGCGACAAGCTGCTCCATTTCCATGGCGACGGACCGACTCTCCAAGGGAGGGGGGATGGGGGTGGCAGAAACCGACCAGTATACTCACACTCGGCCGCCATGCCATAGAACAGCAGAAGCAGAGCCACCACACCGCAACCGACGCCGACCAGCATACCGGGCAATCTGGAAGTGGTCGTCGTGCGTTCTCCCGAGGGGTTCAATGGAGAGCCGGTCGCAACGTCGGCGATTCGGACCATGGGGAACCGATCGCCCGCCTCCCCCTCGTCGGTTCCGCCGCGGCGGGGCCATTGAACCTCCAGCATAATGCCACTGCCGCGAACCATCGAGGTTGCGGGCGCGCTGCGTCGCGGGCGGCAGCTCGAGAGTCGGCCGGGGAGCGCGTGGGCCTCTTTGACGACCTCGCGGTGGATCTTACTTCGCCGCCTCCGAGGGGACGATCGACGGCCTCAGCCGCGCGGAGTGGTAGCGGGTGCGGTGCCCGACGACGAGGGGGTGAGGGCCCGCTGGCTGGTGCCGCGGTGATGGGCGGTGTCGTGGCGGAAGGCCCTCTTCATGTGCGTGGGCCGCTGGGCGGGGCGGTCTTCCTCATCGGCCTCGCGGCGGTGGCGGGTCAACAGCGTGAGGATGGCCGGCAGGACGACGATCGAGCAGAAGAGGCAGCAGCAGACGCCGATGGTCAACACCCGCCCCAGGCTCTGCAGGCCGCGATGGCTGGCGATCATCAGGCTTCCGAAGCCCACCATCGTCGTCAAGGTCGTCAGGAAGACGGCGTTGGCGGTCGAAGGGCTGATGCGGTAGCGGCCCCGCTGCCGGCGGAAGTCGTGGACGACGTGGACGCCGTAGTCGATACCGATCCCCAGGATCAGGGGGAGCACGATCATGTTCGCCGGATTCAGGGGGATGTCGAGGTATCCCATGATTCCGAAGAGCTGCACCATCCCCAGGCCCAGCGGCAGTACGGCGAAGAGAACGTCGCGGAGAGTGAGCGCAAGGTGGGAGAGGCTCAGCAGGCGTCCGGCAGCATGGCGAAAGCTGACGAAGTCGATGAACAGGGCGAGGAGCACCCCTGCCAGGGCGTACTTCGCGGCGCGCTCGTAGCTCCGCTTCATCTCGCGGGAAGCCTCATAGGTCTGCAAGGGGTTTCCCGTGACCCGCGGGTCGACGCTCCGTACCTCGCGGACAAACGTTTCCATGGCCTCCATGTCCCAGATGCTGCCGCGGCTGTAGATCTTCAGCAGGTATCGCCCGCCGTGTCCTACGAAGCGGGTCACGAGCCCTTCGGGCAGGTCGGTGAGTTGGGGGGGCTCGGGGTCGGCCATGGCGTGGAGCGAGTGCAGCCGGCTGAGCAGGTCGCCCGCCATGCGGTGCTGGTAGTCGGAGAGACCCTGGTAGCATTCGGCGAGCGGCATGGTGCGGAGGGTGCCGCGGATGGTCTCCAGGTGGCGGGTCAAGCGCGCGGCGCGGGGGTGCTGGGAAAGGCGGCCCTGGGCATGGGCCAGCAAGAGGCCCAAATCTTCCGGGGGATCGATGGGGATCCGCGGGGGCCGCTCGGGGAGGTTCGCCAGGCGGGCCTGGATGCGTTCGATGACCGGCCGCTTGTAGCCGTCGTCGCGGGGGAACATGGAGGCGATCTCTTCAACCCGCTCGACCGACTCGAGCTGGAGGAAGCGCTCCGCCCGCGCCAGCAATTCCTCCGGACTCTCGGCGATGGAGAGGGCGAACCAGACGCTGCGATCGCTCTCCGCCAGGAGCTTGCGCTCCAGCTCAACGCTCTCGAGCCCCTCCGGCTGCATGTTGAGGAGGTTGTGGTCGTACCAGAGCCGCGTCATCCCCATTCCCAGGATCACCGTGGCGGCGACCGCCGCCACGAGGACCAGCTCCGGCTTGGCGTAGAGCGGCGTCAGCCAGGTGCGGATGTCCAGGGGTGCCGGCAGGTGCTGGAGGGGCCGATGGGCGTCGGAGAGGTGGATCATCGCGGGCAGGACGGCGATCATCGCCAGGCAGCAGAGGAGCACGCCGCCGCCGGCAATCCATCCCAACTCCCGCACTCCGGTGAATTCCGTGAAGCCGGCCATGAAGAAGGCCAGGGCGGTCGTCACGGCGCCGGTGACGATCCCCGGACCCACCGCCACCACGGCCGTCCGCAAGGCCGACGCCGCCGACTGCCCCTGCCCCCGGTGCTGCATGTACCGCGAGACGAGGTGGATGCCGAAGTCGATTCCCAACCCCACGAGGATCGCCCCGAAGGAGATGCTCAGGATGTTCAGGTGACCGATGGCCACCGTGATGAAGCCCAGCGACCAGCAGATCCCCAGGATCAGCGCAGCAACGGTCATCAGGGGGTGGCGGATGCCGCCGAAGCCGGCGATGAACAAGAGGGCCACGCCGACCAGCGAGAGGACCGTCGCCTCGGCCATGGCCCGCTGGCTGGCCTGCATCTCGTCGTTCTCCATCACCGGCAGCCCCGTGAGGCCGATGCGGACGTCGGGGTGGCGGGCTTGGATCTGGGCGATGAGCCGGCGGAGGGCCTCGATCGACTCGGTGCTCTGGTCGAAGGCCGTCTTGCTGCTGGCCAGCCGCAGGAGCACGAACCCCAACCGTCCCTCGTTAGTGAGGATGTATTCCGACCCCAGCTCGCTCAGCGTGGCCACCAGGTGGGGCATCTGCGGCCAGGGCGAGACGTACTCGCCGCGGCGGTTGAGCGAGGCGGCGAGGCTCTCGGCCAGCCGCGCCAGCTCCTCTTCGGCCGCCCTCTGCTCGGCGGGCTCGGGCGCCGCCTCCATCCGCATGAGGAGGCCGGCCACCATGTTCCCCACGTTCATCCGTGCCCAGTCACCCTGGACGACGGGCCCCACCTCTTGGAGGAAGGTGTCGATCCGTTCCAGGTCTTCGACCTCCAGGTAGTGGAGCCCCTTCTTGCGGATTCGCGAGAGGTCGACCTCGTGGAGCACGGCGTTGAAGAGGTGGCTCTCCCGGGTGAGGGCTTGAGAGACCTCGTGGAGCACGGGAACCACCTCGGCGCGACTGGCCCCCTGGACCACCACTACGGCATCGTCCTCTTCGCCGAACTCGTTGATGTACTCCACCCAGAGGCGGTTGTAGCCGCTCTCGGGATTGAGCAAGTCGAGGCGGCTGGTGCGAAAGCCCAGCCGATTCCCTGCCAGCGCCACAGAAAGCAGCGCCACCGCGATCGCCAGGGCCACCGTGGGCAGGGGATAGCGGGTTACCAACCGGGCCACCGCGGACAGGGGCCTGGCCAGCAGGGAGGGTTCTTCGAGCGGCATCCTTTCCGCCATGGTGTGGATCCGTGCGGGAGCGGTTGGCCGGCGGTCTGCCGGAACGGGGCCACCGTGCGAGCGCGGACTCGCCGGCGCGCGCGGAGGAACACCTTCCGTGCGGCCCCCGCAGCCGGACGAAGACGAGGCGGCATTCTAGCCCTACCCGCCGGTAGGGGCAATACGGATCGCCCCCAACGGAAGCGGGAGAGCCGGGGCGCCGTGGGACGCATACCAGCGGTGCCCATGGTATGGGCATGCACGAAGACCTTGCGAGACCACCTATCCAGGTGGGGTGATGTTCCCCCGGTCGAAAAGTCGGCAACGTGTTGTTTTTGACAGCAAGGTCAGGTATTCTGACAAGGCCGTGGTATTCTGGTATCGATATCCGCTAGCCGTCTTCCTGGAGACCCGCCATGCGACGATCCGTGCTCGTGCCGGCCTTGACCGCTGTCGTTCTGGGGTTGTTACCCGCCGGTCCGCTCGCGGCCTTTGAGGGGCCGATCCGCGCCCGGGTGAGGAACCAGACGGAGATTGCCCTGCACTACGACTTGTTCCTTGTCGAGGGAATGCACGTGGGCGACGCCTCGGGAAAGAGCCACGACGCCGTTCTTCGCAACGGCGAGATCGTCTTTGGCCGGGAGATGAACGCCGTCAGGCTGGCGGGCAACGGTGCGATCGCCATGGCGGAGTTGCCCGAGGACTTCAGCCCCGCGCAGCGGTCGTTCACCGTGGGCGCCCTCTGCCAGCCCGCGGCTCCCGACGGGGTGATCGCGGCGATGGGCGACCGGAGCAACGGCTTCAGTCTCTATCTGAAAGAGGGGGTGCCGCACTTCGCCGTGAGGAGCAACGGCGAACTGACCCAGGTGGTTTCCGACCGACCGGTGATGATGAACCAGTGGGTCCATCTGGCGGGCGCGGTCGACGACCAGGGGAACCTGTGGCTGATCATCAACGGATGGCCGTACATCGACGCGCAGGGCCGGTTCCTGGCCGAGCCGCCCACGGAGCCCTTTGCCGCCGGGGCCGATCTGGGCACGCCGGTGGGAGAGTATAGTTCGTCGATGAACTGGCAGGGCCTCCTTCAGGACATCCGTCTCTATTGGGGCGTTCCGGATCGCAATGCGAACCGTGCCGTCTGGCAAGAATGGGCCAAGCTCGCCGGCTGCGGGTGCGGCGGAGGTTGATGTCATCCGTACGCCGGATCGGCTATCCGGAAGGTGCACCCTTTGTGACGGAGCCGCTGCCGACCTGGACCCGTGCCGTCCCGGCTAATCGGCCCGGTTCTCGATGCGGTAGAGTGCGGTGCGGGTGCGAAGGTAGAGGGCGTTGCCGGAGACGGCGGGCGAGGCCAGGAAACCGTCGTCCAGCTCGTTGACGGCCAGGACCTCGTCGTGCGGGCCGGCCTCGATGATGGTCGCCGTGCCGCTCTCGTCGAAGAAGTAGATCCTCCCCTGCCAGTGAATCGGCGAGGCGGAGTGGTTGCCCCCCACCCGAGCCCGCCAGATCTCTTCGCCGCTTAGGGCATCGACGCAGATGGCCACGCCGCTGGCGTCGACGCCGAAGAGCCGGCCGTCGACGAGCACGAAGGAGGACCGCCGCGTGGCCGGCCGCGGGTGCCGCCACTCGATGCGGCCATCGGGATGGACCGCCCAGAGCTCGCCGGTATAGCCCATGGGCGAGAAGATCAGGCCGTGCCCTGCCACGGGCCGCGCCGAGCCGGAGTGGGCCTCGAGCGTCGATTCCACGCGCCACAGCTCCCGGCCCGTGCGGGGGTCGTAGCCGTAGAGGGCCGTGGAGCCCAGACTCACCAGGACCGGCTGCCCCTCGTGGTCCACGACGATGGGCGTGGAAAAGGCCTTGCGGAAGTCGCCTTCCGCCCGCGGCTCGCCGCTGCTGGGGTCGATGTCTTTGAAGTCGACGCTGCGGTCGGTCCGCCAGACGGTCTCGCCGGTTTTTTTGTCGAGGGCGGCTATGTATTGGTAATCGCTGCCGTCGAAGTGGAGGATGAGGAGGTCTTCATAGATAAAGGGCGAGGAACCGGCGCCGCGGAAGTGGTTGCAGACGAAGTCGTCCCGCTCCCAGAGGACCTCGCCCGTCTCGGCATCGAGGCAGGCGTTGTAGGGCGATCCGAAGCTCACGTACACCCGCCCCTCCTCGAGCACCGGCGAGGGGGAGGCGTAGGAGTTGAAGGGGTGGCAGAACTGCGGCTCGGCGACACGCTTGAGCTCCCGGTCGAGGAGGACCTCGCCCGTGTGCCTATCGAGGCAGAGGACAGAGAGCCGGGTGCCGTCTTCGGTGGCGTTGGTCATCCAGATGCGGTCGCCCCAGATGACCGGCGAGGACCAGGCCTTGCCCGGGAGCTCGACCTTCCAGGCGACGTTCTCCGTTTCGCTCCAGTGCAGGGGAAGGTCGGCGGCCGAGGCGTGGCCGTCGTCGGAGGGGCCGCGGAAGTTGGTCCAGGGTCCTTCGCCGCCTGCCGGCACGGCCAGTGCCAGTACCAGGACAAGATGCGTCGCCGATCGGATCATGATTGCCTTCGGTGCCGGGGGGGGTCTGGGGGATCAGAGCGTGGAACGCCGCCATCCGCGACAGCCCCCATTCTGTCCCCCATCCCCGAGGCCCGCAACCGCTCTGGTGCAGCTTCACCCTTCTTCACCCTTCACCCTTCCAACTTCACCCTTCACCCTTCCTTTGAACCGCGCGCGGCATCCCACGGCGGCGAAGAAGAGGCAGGCCAGCAGGGTAAGGGCGGCGGGGCCGTCGCCGAGGCGGAGGTAAAGGCTTTCGCGGAGGTCGCGTTCCGGCTCGGCGACCAGCACGGCGGTGTCGCGGCGGGGACCGAGCTGGCGGATGCGGCCGTCGCCGTCGATCCAAGCGGAGAAGCCGGTGTTGGCGGCCACGAGCATCGGCGTGCGGGTTTCCACGGCGCGGAAGACGCCGCAGATGATGTGCAGATCGAGCTCCACCGAGCCGCGGAACCAGCCGTCGTTGGTCTGATTGACGAGGACGTCGACGGGGCGGCCCGCCGCGCGGGCGGCGTTGACCTGGCGGCGGATCACCTGGGGGATGACCTTCTCGTAGCAGATGCTCGGCGAGAGAGTCAGTTCGCCGAGCTGGAAGGCGGCGGGCCTCGTTCCCGGGAGGAAGTTCAGGGCTACCGGGGAGACGCGGTGCAGCAGCGGCAGGCGGTCGGCCAGGGGGATGTACTCGCCGAACATCACCAGGTGCATCTTGTCGTATCGGCCCAGCGGCTCGCCGGCGGCGTTCACGTAGAGCGTCGAGTTGTAGAGCTCCCGGCCTTGGGCCGTATAGCGCCAGGTATCGAGTCCCAGCAAGCTGGATGTGCCCAGGGAGGCTACGATGTCGCGGATCGCCGCGCGGCTGCGGGTGCGTTCCTCTTCCCACTCCTGGCGAAACTCGCTTTGGGATATGGGGAATCCCGGCGGCGGGGCGGCATCGGCTTCGACCTCCACCACCGGCACAGCAAAGGGGATCTCCGGCCAGACGAGGAGGTCGAGGTCGCCATGCTCGGCGACCGCCTCTTGGGCGAGCGGGTAATAGTGTGCGAAGACTTCCTTGCGGAGCGTGGGGTTGGCTTCGACCACCGAGTCGATGGACCCCTGGATCAGCGCGATCCGCTTCCCGCTGGGCTCGAGGTAGTCGCCCGACGTCCGCCAGAGGCCGTAGCCGAAGGCGGCCGCCAGGAGCACCGCGGCCGCGGCCGCCGGTGCCGCCCCCCGCCACCCTTCGCGGAGCCGCGGCAGCTCGACGGCCGCCGCCGCCACGAAGACGACCACGAAGCTCACCGCGTAGCCGCCCGCTAGGTCGCTGATCTGGATCAGCAACGGCCAGTCGTAGAACCAGTGCCCCAGGCTGGCCATGGTGAACCCGCCGAGCACGTAGGCCCGCGCCACCTCGAGCCCGGTCCACACCACGGCAGTCGCCGGGGCCAGCGGCAGGCGCAGGCGGTGGACGGCCACGCGGGAGAGCCCCACGAAGAGAGGCAGGTAAACGGCCAGATAGGCGGAGAGCGCCAGCCAGCCGAGGTAGGTGGCCGGGTGGGGATAGCGGAGCCAGTGGAGCGCGCCGAGCCAGAAGACGAGCCCGGCCAGGTAAAGGGTGCGGTAGGGGCGCCGCCCGTCGAGCGCGGGGCGGGCGACGAGGGCGCACCAGAAGATCAGGGCGACCAGCGCCGCCGGCCAGAGGGTGATGGCATCGGCCCGCGGCAGGCCGAGGGCAAGCACGACGGCGCCGAGGAGGGCCATGCCCGCCGTCGATCCGCACCACCGGTAGAGTCGCACCGGCCATCCCTGAACCGCCTCGGCCCCCGCCGGTCCCGCTCGCCGGTGACGCGACGGAGCGACGCGCCGAGGACTCTCCGTCGCTGCGGAGACGCCGATCCATTTCAAGAGCACGACCATCCGTTGTCCGCTGTCAGATGAAATGCCGTTACCCATATCGATTCACCGACGGTGCCCCAGCGATCACGTTAGCGCCTCGGACCCCACAGCGGCCATCAGGCCGCTACCTGGCCGACGGCGAGGAACCGTTCGAGCAGCACCGTCCCGCAGGCGGTGAGGAAGCTCTCCGGATGGAACTGCACACCGAAGATCGGCAGCTCGGCGTGGCGGATGGCCATGATCTCGCGGGCCCCGTCCGCGGCGCTGCTCCATGCGGAGACCACGAATTCCGGCGGCAGCGAACGCGGCTCGATGATGAGGCTGTGATAGCGCGTAGCGACGAAGGGGTTCTCCAGTCCGGCGAAGAGCCCCTGTTCGTCGTGGTGGATGGCGTCGGTCTTGCCGTGCATGAGCCGCTTGGCGCGGACGATCTCCGCCCCGAAGGCCCGGGCGATCGACTGGTGCCCCAGGCAAACGCCCAAGAGGGGCACCTTACCGGCAAACTCCCGCGCGCAGGAAACGGAGATGCCCGCCTCCTTGGGCGTGCAGGGACCGGGGGAGATGATCAGGTGAGTGGGTCCGAGGCGGGCGATTTCGTCGCAGGTGATCTTGTCGTTGCGAAATACGCGAATGTCCAGTGCCGGATCGATCTCGCCGAGGCGCTGCACGAGGTTGTACGTGAAGGAGTCGTAGTTGTCGATGAGGACGATCATCGCGGCACGGAGGCCTCCCTCGTCTCTTCCCGCGTGAGGCGGCGTTCGCCGCCGTCCAGTTCAGCGGCGAGCGCTTTTCCCCACTCTTGGCTATTTGGTACGCGGCACAGGCCCTTGTGCCGCGCGCGGTCGAAAAGCCTGCCGACCCGCGCGTCCCTCGGGCACCAAGCCCTTCTCCCGATGGGGTGTCTTGCCATGCGCGGCACCGCACAGAGGCCTGTGCAGCGTACTCATGCGCGGCACCGCGCAGGGGCCTGTGCGGCACACTCCGGTATTTTATCCAGAACCCCCCGTGCTGACCACACGAGATTCTGGTGGCCTCATCTCCCCCGCGGCAGGCTCCGCGCCGCCCCGCGGCTCTGCGGACCTGGAAGCGCGGCGCACCGATTGACCCTGCCGGCTGGGAACCCGAGCGTCTCCCCCCGGCCGGTGCCCCCAGCTACGCTCCCGGCCGGATCGGGCGACCGCTGCACGCCACGGAGCGCTTACAGCGGCCACTCCGACGGCTGCCTCCACTCCCTTCCAGCCGACCCGTTGCAGGTGATGCGTGCTCTCGTTACCGTGGGGACCGCTCGGACCCTTTGGTCTTAGATCGATTGGCTTTCGCTCGAGGGCGGCCACCGGGTGATCTGAGGAGATGTACCGTGAACTCACGATTCCACCGCCGCGGATTCCTCGCTTCGGCGGGTGCGGCCGGTGCGCTGCTTGCCGGCAGTCGGGCGACGCCGGCGGCCGAGCCCCCCGGTCGGCGGCCGGCGGTCATCGATTGCCACGCCCACCTGCACCATCATACCCGGGCCGATCACGCGGAGATGGATCGCCGCTTGATCGAGGCCGCCGACAAGCTGGGGATCGGCCAGCTCTGCTGCTCGATCCTTACTCCCCGGCGCCCGGCCACGGCGGAGGGGTTCGGGGAGTGCAATCGCTGGCTGGCCGAGGCGATCGAACGCTTTCCGGGCCGCATTCTCGGCTATTGCTACGTGAACCCGGGACACACGCGCGAGGCGGTCGACGAGGTTCGCCGCTACGTCGAAGACCACCAGTTCATCGGCGTGAAGCTCTACAACGAGCACCTCTGCACCGAGCCGGTGGTAGCGCCGGTGGTCGAGGCGGCGATCGAGCTCCGCGTGCCCATACTTCATCACGCCGGCCACGGGCACCACCCGTTCCCGGGCCAGCCCAACATTTCCGACGGGGGCGACCTGGCCGAGCTGGGCCGGCGCTATCCCGAAGTCCGGCTGATCTGCGCCCACGTGGGCGGCGGCGGCGATTGGGAGTGGACCATCAAGGCCCTGCGGCACGCGAAGAACGTCTATCTCGACACCAGCGGGAGCGTGACCGACGAAGGGATGATCGAGATGGCGGCCGAGGTCCTCGGCGTCGATCGCCTCCTCTTCGGCTGCGACATGTCGATGACGGCGGGGATGGGCAAGATCCGCGCCGCCAACCTGGCCGCGGCCGACAAGACGAGAATCCTCGGCGGCAACATGGAGCGCATCCTGGCTTTGCGGCATCAATCATGATCATCGACGTGAATGCCTACCTCGGCCACTTCGCCTTCCGCCAGTTGCGCCATAATACCCCCGCGGCGCTCCTGCGGCTGATGGACGCGAAGGGGATCGAGCGTGCGGTGGTCTCCAGCGCCAGCGCCATCACCTACCGGAACACGCAGCCCGCCAACGAGGCGCTCTACGCGGCGGTCGGGCCCCATCGCGACCGGCTGATTCCCTTTGCCGTGGTCAACCCCGACTACGCCGGCTGGGAGGACGACCTGGCGATCTGCCGCGAAGAGTTCGGCATGGCGGGGCTGCGGCTCTATCCGAACTGGCATCGCTACACCCTGGGCGACGCCTGCGCCGGTGAACTGGTAGCTGCTGCCGCGGAGCGGAATATGCTCGTCTCCATCCCGCTCCGCGTCGAGGATTACCGGCAGCGGAGCTGGCTCGTGGACGTTCCCGACGTCAGGCCGGCGGAAATCGCCGAGCTGGTGAAGAGGCACCCGCAGGCGAAGTTCCTCCTCGTCAACGGGGCGGGCTTTGCCCGCTCGCCCTTGGCGCAGGAGAGCGAGCAGTTGCCCGCGAACTACTGGATCGAGATCTCCCGCCTCAGCGCCCTGCTGGCCAACGAGATCGGCGAGCTCCTCGGCCGGCTCGGAGCGGACCGCATCGTCTTCGGCACCGGCATGCCCTTCACGTACCCCGACCCGGCGCTTCTGAAAGTCGAGGTACTCGACGGCGCCGAGGAGGTGAAGGAGAAGATTTGTCGGCGCAACGCCGCCGCCCTGCTCGGCGACGCAGAGGATTGAAACGGCAGGGCAAGGGGAGGGGATTCTGACAGCTTTGGCACCCCCGCCGTTTGCGCGGCGGCGGAAGGGTGATCTTGCGGCGCCATCCGCAGCCGGAGGCGGGCCGCCGGGCCTGTCGATATGGGAATGGCGGCCCTTGAGACTGCCGGCGGCCTGTCTTCCGGGCCAAGGGGCAATACAATATGGGGATGGGGAACGATCGGTTCGCGCCCCGGAGGCGTACCCGGTGCGGATACGCGAGTCGGCGCCTTGCGAGGAATCGGCGATGCCAGTGAATGTCGGTCGTGGAAACGGGGGGGGAATCAGGGGTGGCCGTGTGGTCTTGCGAGAGCGGAATCCCGCGAACCCTCCGCCGGGGGTGGCGCGCCGGAGGCCGTCGGCGGCCTGGGGAGTCGTCGTGCGGACGTGGATTGCCGTGGGCCTCTCACTCGTCTTCGCCGCTCCCGCCGCCGCGCAGCCGGCCTTGCCGGCGGGGCTGCCGCGGGTTGCTCCCGGCCCGGAACAGCGGGAGGAGCTCTACCGGCAGCTCGGCCGGCAGGCCGAGCTGCTCGAGGCCCAGGCGGCCGTCCTCCGCACCGTGGCCCGACTGGTCGGCCCTACCGTGGTCCATATCGAGGCCGACGTCGACCGCCCCTCGAGCCTCCAGCTCGGCCGAGGGCGGCGCGTCGAGGAGGCCGGATCGGGCGTGATCACCGAACTGGGAGGGAAACACTACGTGCTCACCAATCGCCACGTGATCAGCGGCGCGGCGCCCGAGGACATCCGCATTCAGCTCGCCGACGGGAGGCAGCTCAATCCCACTCGGATTTGGGATGATGCGGAGACCGACGTCGCCGTGCTGCCCCTCGAGGCGCCCGATCTGGCGGCCGCGCGACTGGGCGAGAGCAGCCGCATGGAGATCGGCGACTTCGTGCTCGCCGTGGGGAGCCCCTTCGGACTGAGTCATTCGGTGACCTTCGGAATCATCAGCGCCAAGGGTCGCCGTGACCTCCAGTTGGGGGCGTCGTCGGTCCGGTACCAAGATTTCCTCCAGACCGACGCGGCCATCAACCCGGGAAACAGCGGTGGGCCGCTGGTGAACCTCCGGGGCGAGGTCATCGGCATCAACACCGCCATTGCCAGCAACTCGGGGGGGAGTGAGGGGATCGGTTTCGCCATCCCCATCGACATGTTCATGGTGGTGGCGCGGCAGCTCATCGAGCAGGGGACGGTCACACGGGCCTTCCTGGGAGTGAATCTCGACGTGCAGTTCGGCCACGCCGCGGCCCTGGAGCTGGGGCTCCCCCGCCCGATCGGCGCTCGGATTTCCGGTGTCACCCCCGGCTCGCCGGCAGAGCAGGCCCAATTGCGGGCCGACGACGTCATTCTCCAGTTCAACGAGACGGCGGTGGAAAACGACGCCCACCTGGTGATCCTCGTCAGCCTCACGCCGGTCGGCGACCGGGTGCGTCTGCTCGTCTACCGTGAGCGCCAGCCGGAGGTCGTCGAGGCGACCCTCGGCGACCGCGCCCGGTACACCCGGGCGCAACAAGAATGATCACGATTCCGGTGGTTCACGGGGGAGACCGGCCTCGCCCCGCCGTCGAGCCCCCTGGCCCTTGCCGGATTCATGCCCTTTTGGTTGCCAGGGAGGCACACATGCCCAAGTCGGCGGGTCGCCAGAGCGGACGCCTGCGGCGGGAGAAGAAGACCGTCCTGGTGATGATTCGCCGCTATTGCCGCGATCACCACGGCAGTCCGCCTCGAGCGTTCTGCCCGGAGTGCCGTGCCCTGCGCGACTATGCCTTCTGCCGCCTCGACCGGTGCCCCTTCGGCTCCGAGAAGCCGACCTGCGCGAAGTGCCCCATCCACTGCTACAAGCCGGCGATGCGGGAGCGGATTCGGGCCGTGATGCGCTACGCCGGCCCCCGCATGGCGGTCCGCCATCCCCTGCTCGCCCTGCTGCACCTCCTCGACGACCGGCGCCAGGTCGTCGCTCAGGGGAAGGAACCGAGGCAGCGAGTAAGGGAATGAGGGGGCCTTTCTTGCTGACCCGGCCCGAAGCCCGCTCCTTTCGCGGTTCCCCCTTCTCGTCTCGCCGGCCTCGCCCGGTCGGCCCTCCGGCGATTCTCGCCGGACGAATTGCATTTTCTCCCTCGGTGCCGATAATGCCGGATTACCTCTTTTCGAAAGACCAACCAGAGGGAAGCCATGGACCACCGTATCGCTTATCAGGCCATGACGTTCGACGACATCCTCCTGGAGCCCGGTTACAGCGAGGTCGTCCCCGCAGAGACGGACGTGAGCACCCAACTGACGCGGCGCGTTCGCCTCAACGTCCCCTTGCTCAGCTCACCGATGGACACCGTCACTGAGAGCGCCATGGCCATCGCCCTGGCCCAAGAGGGTGGTTTGGGGGTAATCCATAAGAACCTTCCCCTCCGGCAACAAACGGAGGAGGTGGAAAAGGTGAAGCGGAGTGCCAACGGGATCATCGTCAATCCGGCAACCCTCCCCCCCGACAGCACGGTCCGTCAGGCGCGGCAACTGATGGACCAGTTCAACGTCTCCGGAGTTCCCATTGTGACCGAGAACGGGCATTTGGAGGGAATCATCACGCGCCGGGACTTGCGGTTCCTCGAGGACGTCGACCTGCGGGTTCGGGACGTGATGACGCACGACGGGCTTGTGACGGCTACCGGAACCGTAACGCTTGCGGAAGCTGAGAAGATTTTGATGGAAAAAAAGGTGGAGAAGCTTCTCCTGGTTGACGAAGATTTCAGACTGACTGGCCTGATCACGATCAAAGACATCGACATGATGCGGCGCTACCCCCATGCCTGTAAGGATGCGCTGGGGCGGCTCCGCGTGGGGGCAGCGGTGGGGGTGCACGACTACGAGCGGGCCGAGAGCCTCATCGAGAAGGGGGTGGACCTGCTCGTTGTGGACAGCGCGCATGGTCATTCGGCGAACGTGATCGAGACGGTACGGGGGATCAAACGTCGATGGGACATCGATGTGATCGCCGGAAACGTTGGCACCGGGGAGGGGTGCCTTGCCCTTATCGAGGCCGGGGTGGACGCGGTGAAGGTGGGGATCGGTCCGGGATCGATATGCACGACACGGGTCATCTCGGGAGTGGGGGTGCCGCAGATCACTGCCATCATGAACGCCGCCCGGGCAGCCCAAGCGACCGGGACCCCGATCATCGCCGACGGAGGAATCCGATACTCGGGGGATTTGACGAAGGCTTTGGCGGCCGGCGCCCATGCGGCGATGATCGGCGGACTTTTCGCGGGTTTGGACGAGAGTCCGGGGCAACGCATCCTTTACCAAGGGCGAACGTTCAAGGTTTACCGCGGCATGGGTTCCCTCGGGGCCATGGTCCACGGCTCCAGCGAGCGATACCGCCATGAGGAAGGTTCCAAGCCCGACAAACTGGTCCCCGAGGGAGTCGAAGGCCGGATCCCCTACAAAGGTCAGCTCGGGCCGTTCGTATACCAGCTCGTAGGGGGGGTTCGGGCCGGGATGGGCTATTGTGGTGCGCGGACGATCGAGGAACTGCGGACGGAAACGCGGTTCGTTCAAGTGACAGCAGCCAGTGTGCGGGAGAGTCATCCCCATGACATCGCCATTACGCAAGAAGCGCCCAACTACAGCACGGAACGCGCCGACGAGAAGAGCTGGTAAGCTCGGGCTGCCGCTCTTGATGGGTCTGGTCGCCAGCTGGGCGGTGGTCATGCCGACCGCCGATGCCGACGTGGTGACTCACGCCGTCGCCGACGACGCCGAACCGGCCGTGGTTCAGCAGGCGAGCTATTCGACGGGCAGCCGGGGGAGCCAATTGACCTGGCTGCCCTACCGGCCGACGGTTTCGCCCCCCGCGGCGGACTCCCAGGCGGCAGCTCCGGCAAACGCCGCCTCGTCGGCCGCGAGTGTAAGCGGTTCGGGGCTGCGTCGCGCACCAGCGGAGGGACCGCGACTGGTGAGTCTCGATGCCCCGGCTCCGGCACTACGTCCCGCCGGGGCCGTGAAGGATCCGTTTGACGACCCCTTCGGCGATCGACTCTCCGATCGGGGCATTCGCGAGCTACCCCTCGAGGAGCCCGCCATCGTCTCCCGCTTCGCCCAGCCTCCGGCGGATATCCCGGCCGAGACGATTCCTCGCCCTACCCCCGAGCTCCCGCCTGGACTATTCCCGGAAAACGGGCCCAGGCTTCCCGAAGAGATCGATGAGTTTGTCCTGGCGCCGCCGGTCGATTTCGTCTGCCCGCAGCCGACCGATCTCACGCCGATCCACGAGATCACCCACAGGATCGAGATCGACCCGGGCGATTTTCCCCAGGTCTGCCCGCTCAGCGACCGCGATTACCGCCCCCATCCCTGGTCGCCGATGACCTATACCTGGAAGGCCTCGGCCCTCTGCCACAAGCCGACCTATTTCGAGCAAGTCCACGTGGAGCGCTACGGTCACACGTGGGGACCGTACTTGCAGCCTATCCTCTCCGGCGGGCACTTCTTCGTAACGCTTCCCATCCTCCCATACAAGATGGGTCTCCACTCTCCCCAAGAGTGCATGTACCCGCTGGGCTACTATCGCCCCGGGAGCTGCGCCCCGTATATGATCGATCCGCTGCCGCTGAGCGTGCGAGCGGGGCTGATCCAGGCGGGGGCGGTATTGGGGGCGGTCCACATCATCCCCTAACCGGGCCTGATCGTGGCGAGGACCTCGTCGAGGACCTGACCGTTCGTACCCACGCCCTCGCCGGCGTGAATCGTGGCACGCCCCTGCCAGTCGGTGAACGTACCGCCGGCCTCGACGAGGATCGGCAGCAGCGCAGCGGCGTCCCAGACGGCCATCACGGGATCGACCATCACCTCGGCCCGCCCTGTAGCCACGAGGAGGTAGCCGTAGGCGTCCCCCCAAGTGCGGGTTAGGCGAGACGCCGTCTGGAGGCGGTCGAAGGCTTCACGGCGGCCGTGGGCCGCAAAGCCAGCGACCTCGCTGGTGACGAAGAGCCCCTCAGCCAAGCGGGAGCAGGCAGAGACGCGGGCCGCGCGGGGAGCCCTGTTTCCCACCGCGTACCACGCACCACCCCCTATTGCGGCATACAAGCACTCGCCCAATGGGGGAATACAGATCACGCCCGCGACGCTCTCCGCACCGCGTTCCAGGCCCACAAGCGTGGCGTAGAGGGGCACGCCGTGGACGAACGACTTCGTCCCGTCGATGGGGTCGAGTATCCACCGGAAGCCGCTACTGCCCTCCTTGGGGGACAATTCCTCGCCCAGGATGGCGTCGTCGGGAAAGGCGGCGGCAATCGTCTGCCGGAGCAGCTCCTCGGCCTTGCGGTCGGCAACGGTCACGGGAGAGTCGTCCTCTTTGCGCTCCACCGCCAGATCGTCGCGGCGGAAGTACTCGAGCGTCAGACGCCCCGCCTCACGTGCGGCCTCGACGGCCAGGGACAAGCGGTCACTCACGCTCGCATCGTTCATCACTTTCTCCAACTTCTCCTTGCAGTCGATTTCGGTCCCTGGCCGGTCCCGCGGCGCGGCAAGATAAGGGCGCCCCCCGCGGACGATCGGCGCACCGCCGTGCCTGCCCAGCGGCGGGATCGGCCGGCAGCCTCCAGTGTATCCCAGGTAGATGGCCGAGGGCATCCCGGGTGAACTGCCATTTGCAGGCGGTCGGAGGGTACAATGGCAGGATCGTGTGCCGGCGGCGGCGCCGCATCGCTCCGTTGCCGTGCTCGGTAAACCGGGAGAAGCCGCCGTGAAGAACGAAGGACTCAATCCGATGAGAACGAGAGGCCGACTTTCCCCCAGCAAGCTCCTCACGATCGTTCTGGCCGTGGTGCTCGGCGCCGGGCGGCCGGCAGCCGCCGGGCCCGAGGAGGTGGGGGCGGAGGGCGTCGACTATCTGATCGTCGTCACTGGCGGCGAGTTGCTCGCCGGGGCCTACGCGGACGCCCACATTCCCTTCCTGACGCGCAGCCTCCATCCCCTGGGCTTTCGTTGCCTTGCGGCAGTCATCGTGGAGGACGCGGTGGAAGAAATCCAAGAGGCTGTCGGTGCCGCCCTGGAGCGGGTTCCGTTGGTGATCGTCACCGGTGGCCTGGGGCCCACCCCCGACGACGTGACCCGCGAGGCCCTCTCCGCGCTGACGGGCGTTCCCCTCCGCGAGCACCCCGATCTGCTCGCCAAGCTGGAGGAACGCTTTGGCACACCGCGCGACGAGCTCCGCGCCAACCTCCGCCGCCAGACGGAGGTGCCCGTCGACGGCGGTTTCCTCGCCAACGACCACGGCACCGCCGCGGGCCTCCTTTTCGAGCACGACGCAGGGTTGATCGCGGCCCTCCCCGGACCGCCGCGCGAGCTGCAGCCGATGGTCCACGATCACCTCGTGCCCCTGCTTACGGAGCGTTTCGGCACGAGCCCCCCCGGTGACGTGTTGACGATCCGTTTCGTCGGCATCGGCGAGTCGCTCGTCGACCACACCATCAGCGAGCACATCCCGATCCCCGACGGCGTTGCCCAGGCTTCGCTCTTCGAAGGGATGCGCGTCGACTTCTACTTCACCCTTACCGGCGCCACGGCGGACGGCCTCGCCGAACTGGACCGGATTCGCGAAGAGGTCCTCCGCCACCTGGGCGAGTACGTCTATGCCACCGACTCCACGACGCTCGAAGAGCACGTGGTCGATCTCCTGGTTCAAAGGGACAAGACCGTCGCCCTGGCCGAGGTCGGCAGCGGCGGCAGTCTGGCCGCGGCCCTCGGCTCGGCGGATGCCATTGCCGGTATCCTTGCCGGCGCCTACATAGCTCCCGACAAGGAGCGGTTGTCTCGGATGCTCGCCGACTCCCTGCCTCCGGCCGCTGCCGCTCCGGACCTGGCCCGGCGGCTGGCGGAGCGGACCGGTGCCGACCTGGCCCTGGCCGTCGGTCCCGCGACCCTGGACGACGGGGGGGGCCGCTCCGTTGAGGTCGCCTACTTCGCCGATGGCCACACCGCCACCCACCGGCTCGCCCTGCGGGGCACCGGCGAGACGGCGCGCTTCCACCTGACAACCCAGTTCCTCGACCTCCTGCGCCGCCGCCTCCGGTAGAGGGAAGAGAGAGCGGGGCTGGCGGGACGGAGGAGAGGCGAGTACCATAGGGGCATTCAAATGGCGACACCGCCCCGGGACCGGCTGCTTGGAGGCCGTCGGCATTCGCTGCCGCGTAAGGGGCGGTCGCGCCCCGGGGACCCTCGCCGGGCCTGGAGACAACGGAACCTTTCAGGAGCGACCCATGTCCGATCCTGCCGAACTGTACGAAGCGATCCTCACCGGCAACGCCAAGAAAGCCACGGAAGTAACCACGGCCGCCCTGGACGCCGGTGTCGATCCCTCGCTGCTGCTGAGCAAGTACATGATCCCGGCGATGGATGATGTAGGGAACCGCTTCGAGTGCAACGAGTTTTTCGTGCCCGAACTGCTCATCGCCGCCCGGGCGATGAAATCGTCGCTGGAGCTGCTCACGCCGCGGCTGGCCGCGGCGGGGGCCAAGTCGGCCGGTCGCGTGGTGATCGGCACCGTCCAGGGAGACCTGCACGACATCGGCAAGAACCTCGTCGCCTCGATGCTGGAGGGGGGCGGCTTCGAGGTCATCGACCTGGGCGTCGACGTGGCGCCGGATCAGTTCGTCGAGGCCGCCGGGGAGAACGAGGGAGCCATCATCGCCCTCTCGGCGCTGCTGACCACCACGATGACCATGATGAAGAAAGTCATCGATGCCCTCGAGGCGGCCGGCCGCAGATCCCAACACCGGGTCATCGTGGGCGGCGCCCCCATCACCCAGCAGTTTGCCGACCAGATCGGCGCCGACGGCTACAGCGACAACGCCAGCGGCGCCGTCGCCCTGGCGCGCAAACTCGTGGTAGTCTCCTAGGCGGGCCGTTCCCGTCGGTGATGAGAGGCTGTCCTTCCGGCATCGATCGACCCGCAGCGGGCTGCGTTTCCCGGTACGAAAACCCCGGCGGGCGAAGCAGCAGCCAGTCTGCCGAGGGTGGAACTCGCAAGAACGACGGGCGTCCCCGAGGGGAGCGACGCAGATGAGTGCGCACAGTGCTGGCGTGGCGTTCCGCGAGCTGCTCGGTTCCGGCGGCTTTGCCTATGGGGCCGAGCTGGTATCCACCCGCGGTCTCCCCAATCCCGACGCCCCGGGCAGCTGTCTCGGCGCGGCAGGCGAGCTGGCCGGCGACCGGCGGATCGGTTGGCTCTCCATCACCGACAGCCCGGGCGGCACCCCCATGCTCCCGCCCGACTATCTCGCCCGACTGCTGATGGATCACCGCCGCCGCGTCGTCCTGCACGTCACCTGCAAGGACATGAACCGCAACGGCTTGGAGACGACCCTCTGGCGGTACGCCGCGGAGGGCTTCGACAACATTCTGGCGCTCACCGGGGACCTCTCCGGGGAAGGGTTCGGGGGAAGGGCTCCGGGTGTCTTCGACCTCGACTCCGTGGGGCTGATCGCCCTGGCCCGCGCCATGAACGACGGCCTTGCGGTCCGCGGCCGTCGCGGTGACCCCGAGCGACTGCCCGGGACGCATTTCTTCACGGGTTGCGTCGTATCCCCCTTCAAGAGGCACGAGCGGGAATTGCTGCCGCAATACTTCAAGCTCCTCCGCAAGCTGGCTGCCGGTGCCCAATGGGTAATCCCCCAGCTCGGCTACGACATGCGGAAGTTCCACGAAATGATGTCTTTCCTGCGGTGGCGGGGGAGCGACGTCCCGGTGATCGGCAACGTCTACGTCCTCAACCGCACCGTGGCCGAGCTCTTCCATCAAGGCAGGCTTCCCGGATGCGTGGTCAGCGACGCCCTGATCGAGATGGTCCGCCGCTACGCTGCCGGTCCGGACAAGGGACGGGCCTTTTTTCGCGAGCTGGCCGCCAAACAGCTTGCCGTCTTCAAGGGCCTGGGTTGCGCCGGGGGGTATCTGGCGGGGATCGCCAAGCCGGAGACCTTTTTCGAGATCATCGACCTGGCGGAAGGCTTCGCCCCGCACGACTGGCGGGCTTTCGCGCGCGAGATCCGCTTCGGCCAGCCGGGCGAGTTCTACCTCTTCGAGGAGGACCCCGCCACCGGTTTGGCCGACCCCCAACGGCTCAATGCCGCGTACCTCCGCGCGCTGGAGCACCCCGCGAAGAGCGCGGAAGTCGGTCTCAGCTACCGTCTGTCTCGACGGGTCCACGACTGGCTCTTCACCCGCGGCCGCGGCCTGTACGGCCTGGCGCGGAGACTGTACCGCCGCTGGGAGGAACGGCCCGGGACGCTGAGCCGGCTCGCCTATTCGATGGAGAGGTTCTCCAAGGCCGCCCTCTACGGCTGCCAGGATTGCGGCGATTGCAGCCTGCCCGACTGCGCCTACCTCTGCCCCATGCGTGCCTGCTCGAAGCACTCGCGAAACGGTCCCTGCGGAGGCTCGCGCGAGGGGCGCTGCGAACTGGGCGACAAGGAGTGCCTTTGGGCGCGGGCCTACGAGCGGCTCAAGCACTACGGCGAGTCGGAGACGATGCTCGCGGGGCCCCCGGTCCTCTACCGTGCCGAGCTGCTGCACACTTCTTCGTGGGCCAACACCTACCTCGACCGCGACCACCACGCACCGCCCGGCACGGCTCCCGTCCCTCCCGCCGAACCGCCTCCGAACGGGCCCCCCTCGGCGGACACCGCAGTCCCACCGCAGGCCGGCCTCGATCTGCCGGCGGGGGGCAAGGCGAAGGCCGACGGACAACCGCCCACCACCGGTGGGAACGACGCATTGCGGCCCGGGATTATCGGCCCTCCGGTTTCCAGCAGTCCTCCTTAACTATCATTATCTCCCGCAGAAAGGAAACGCCGCGGATGGCGATTGAAGGTCTCTGCATCATCGGCGAATCGATCAACGACTCGGTTCCCTCGACGAAACAGCTCTTCGACGCGGGCGACGTCGAAGGCATCCTCGATCTGGCACGCAGCCAAGACGAGGGGGGGGCGGCCTACATCGACGTCAACGTCGGCTCCCGCCCGCCTGAATTCATGGCCGATCTGGTCCGCCGCATCCAGGGGGTGACCGCCAGACCCCTTTCGATCGACACCCCCGACGCCGAGTTGGCCCGCGCTGGCCTGTCGGCCTACGATCCGCAGCGGGCGGGCGGCAAAAAGCCGATCCTCAACTCCATTTCCCCCTTGCGGCCGGGAATGTTCGCGCTCCATGCCGTGCAGCCGTTCCGTCCCATTCTGCTGATCTCCGAGCGGGTTGAGGACGGCCACTCGCGGCCCTGCCACACCGCCGAGGAGACGGTTCAGGCGGCTCGCGACCTTGTGGGTCTGGCCCGGCAGGCGGGCATCGCCAACGCCGACCTGATCCTCGATCCGGGCCTCGCTCCGATCGGGAGCGATACCGAGGGGAACCTCAAGCGGCTGCTGACGGCCATGGAGATGCTCCACAACGACGGCGACTTCGCCGGCTGCCATTTTTCGGTGGGCCTGAGCAACTTCACGATGATGCTCCCGGCCAAGCGTGCCGACGGTTCACGCGTGAAGGGCCCCCTGGAGAGCGCCTTCCTCACCCGCGCCATGCCCCTGGGGCTCGACACGGTCATCGGTTCGGTGAAGCGGAAGTACGAGATCCTCGCCGACGACCATCCCGCCGTGCAGTGTCTGGAACAGGTGCTGGCCGCCGACGGCTTCGAGGCCCTCATGCATGTCCGCAGTTTCTACGCCTAGTGCGGGCGTCTCCCGGCGGCCCTCTCCGATGCTTGGCTTGTCCTAAGGCATGGGGTATGCTTAAAGGAACCTTTCCGGTTACGCGACTTAGGACATCACCCCTCGACAGACTGGAGACGAGAACCATGAAGCGTCGTGAGATGCTCAAGGCGACCGGCTTGGCCATTGCCGGCGCCGCTTTGCCGATGCGCTGGGCCGCCGCTGCGGGGCGGCAGCGTGAGAAGGTCCTCTACTTCACCCGCAGTGCCGGCTTCGAGCACTCCGTGGTGGCGCGGCCGGAAGGCCAGCTCAGCCACTCGGAGAAGATCCTCGTCGAACTGGGCGATCAGCATGGCGTCGACGTGGTCTGCACCAAGGACGGCACCGTCTTCGACGGCGACCTCGACCAGTACTCCGCGATTGCCTTCTACACCTCCGGGAACCTTCTCGGTCCCTCGCAGGACGGCGGCGAGCCGATGACCGAGCGGGGTAAGCAGCGTCTGCTCGACTGGGTGTCCGCGGGAGGCGGCTTCGTCGGCATCCACGCGGCCACCGACACCTTCCGCAGCGCCGGCGTCGATCCCTACGTCGCCATGATCGGCGGTGAGTTCAGCGGGCACGGCCCCCAGCAGGTGGCCACGAATTACAACGTCTCCCCGCAGTTCCCCGGCATGGAGGAAGTAGGCGAATCGTTCGAGCTCCTCGAGGAGTGGTATGCCTTCCGCAAGCTCGCCGAAGACATGCACGTGATCCTCGTCCTGGAGACGGAAGGTATGGAGGGCGGCGATTACCAGCGTCCCCCCTTCCCGTCAGCCTGGGCGCGCCGCCACGGCGACGGCCGCGTCTACTACAACTCCCTCGGCCATCGGGAAGACGTGTGGACCAATCCCCTCTTCCAGAACATGCTCATCGGCGGTTTCAGTTGGGCGATGGGCCACGTGGAATTCGACCCGGTGCCCAATTTCGCCGAGGTGACACCCGAGGGCAATATCTGAACGCCGCCTATGCGCCCCGAGTTGAACGTCTACGCCCTGCCTTCCCTCGTCGACTCCGCCGAACTGGCGGAGACTGCGGCAGTGGTGATCGACGTGCTCCGCGCCTCGACGACGCTCATCGCGGCGCTGGAGGCCGGGGCCAAGGAAATCGCGCCCTGCGGGGAGATCGACGAGGCCCGCCGTCTGGCCGCCGATCTCCCCGCGGGCGAAGCGATTCTGGGCGGCGAGCGAAACGGCCGCGCCGTGGACGGATTCGATCTGGGGAACTCCCCCCATGAATACACGTCCGCCGCAGTCGGCGGCCGGACGGTGGTCTACACCACCACGAACGGCACGAGGGCTCTGCTGCGGTGCCAGGCGGCAGCTGAGGTGCTCGTGGCGGGGTTCGTCAACGTCTCCGCCGTCTGCCGGCGGCTGACGGGCCGGGAACGGATCGCCATCGTCTGTGCGGGCACGAATGGGGAAATCAGCGAAGACGACGTACTCCTCGCCGGCCTCATGGTGGAACGCCTCCATCGCCAGGGGGGAATGACCCACCGGCTCAATGCCCAGGCGTTGACGGCTCGGGAGACGTGGCTGGCAGCCTTTGCACTCCCGATCACACTGGGGAGCGAACCGCTCCCCCCCGCGCGACTGGCAGCGGAACTGCGGACCAGTCGGGGGGGGCGCGGCCTCGTTCCCCTCGGCTTGGACGACGACATCCTTGCCGCCGCCCATGTCGACTGCTATCGGCTCGTCCCCCTTCTCGATCCGCGGACGCTCCGCCTCCGACCTGCCGTGGAGTCCCGCCCGAGCTGACGGCTTCCCAAGGGCGTTTCCCGGAGACAGGTCTCCGGCACCACTTCCACTGGGCTCCAGGCGTCCGTATTCGGCGTATCCGGGAGGAAACGGAGGTTACTTGGTCGGGTCCAGCTCCCTATGAAGAATGCTCTATGTGGGTGGAAGCCGTTGCACCAAAGGGGTTGGTTGCGGTAGAATGCCTTTGGGTGATTCGAGGACGAATTCCAGCCCAACAGCAGAGCCAGGCCTCATACCGGCTGTTCCCAGTACGGTGTAGTCATCTTGGTGTAGGATTTGTATCCTACAGGAGGGTAGCGAAAGAGGGCCGGGCCGAACAGTGATTCGCAAGTTGCTTTTTGCCAATGAGTTGGGGTCGTACTCGCCATCTGGAATGATGGCGAATATGCGGCAACATAGCGTTCTGCAGGCTCTGCGAGGTTTTGTTGAAATGCGTCGGCGCCCAGCAAGTGGCGTTCCCCATTTCCCGGAGCTTGCTTGACTTCGCATATCGGGGAGCGTATTCTCAAATGAGCGCAGTTTGCGCGCGCCGAATGCTCTTGTGCATTCCGCAGAGCCTGTGCCCAGGCGATAAGGCGAAGGAACGTACGATGTTGGTGCTATCACGCAAGAAGAACGAGAGTATTGTCATCAACGATGACATTACGATCGTCGTGGTCGAGATTCGAGGCGATAAGGTCCGCCTCGGGGTGGAGGCTCCCAAGGAGGTGCCCGTTCACCGTCGTGAGGTCTTCGACGCGATCCACCGGAACGACGCTGAGAAGAAGACGGCGACGAAGACGGATGCCGCGGGCACGACCCCGGAGTAGTATTCCGCTCGGACCTCCCCTCGCCTCTCGGTCCTATTTGCTCGCGTTCCTTCTCCGTTCTGAGTCCCCCGGGAACGAATTCAACAGGCGCAGTTCTTGCTCTTGCTTCCGATTACGCGTGCCGCGGCTCCGGCCCCGCAATGCGGGGTCACGACGCCGCCCGCCTTGACGCCCGCGATCGGTCCGATAGGATAGCACGTAACGTGGCGGTGGGCCTCGGGAAGAAAGGCCGCTCCAGCCGCCGCGCATTCCGGCCCCATCGTCTAGCGGTCTAGGACACCGGCCTTTCACGCCGGCAACACGGGTTCGAGTCCCGTTGGGGTCATTTCGCCTAATTTGCCGAGACACCGCGGGCGCCGCCACGTGCAGGATGCAGGTTTGTGCGGGCACGGGGTTGAGGCGCTACGCGCCGGAGAGGTTGCGCCCGTGGAGCCGCGCTTCGACGCCTTCCTGCTGATCTCCTTTGGTGGTCCCGAGCGGCCGGAGGACGTGATCCCCTTCCTGGAGAACGTCTGCCGGGGGAGGGACGTTCCGCGCCAGCGGCTCCTCGAGGTCGCGGAACACTATTATCTTTTCGACGGTGTCAGCCCGCTCAACGCCCAGAACCGCGCGCTCCTGGCGGCCGCGGTGGACGAGTTCGCCGCGCACGGGATACGCCTGCCGGTCTACTGGGGCAACCGCAACTGGCATCCCCTCCTGGCCGATACGCTCCGCCAGATGGCCGACGACGGAGTTCGGCACGCCCTGGCGCTGGTCACCTCGGCCTTCGCGTCCTATTCCGGGTGTCGCCAATACCTCGAGGACATCGAACGAGCCCGCTGCGAGGTCGGGGCCGCGGCTCCCCAGGTGAGCAAGCTGCGGCTGTTCTTCAACCACCCCGGCTTTATCGAGCCGTTGATCGAGCGGGCGGCTGCCGCCCTGGCGGAGGTGTCCGCGGAACGGCGCCCCTCCGTCCCCCTCATCTTCACCGCCCACAGCCTGCCGGCGAGCATGGCCGCCGCCTGCCGCTACGAGGAGCAGCTCGCCGCCGCTTGTCGTCTGGTGGCGGAAGGGGTGGCGAAAGGCACCTGGCACCTCGCCTACCAGAGCCGCAGCGGGCCTCCTTCGCAACCCTGGCTGGAGCCCGACGTGGGCGATCTCGTGGAATCGCTGCACGCTACGGCGGGCGTGGACGCCGTGGTCGTCGTCCCCATCGGCTTCCTCTGCGAGCACATGGAGGTTGTCTTCGATCTCGACGTGGAGCTCCGCGCCCGGTGCGAGGCGCTGGGGGTCGACCTGGTCCGCGCGGCCACCGTCGGCTGTCACCGGCGCTTCGTGACCATGATCCGCGAACTGGTCGAGGAGCGGCTCGACCCGGCGACTCCGCGTCTGGCCATCGGTCCGCTGGCTGTCCCGCCCGACGTCTGCGCGGCCGACTGCTGTCCGCCGCGGTAGCAAAGGCTCGGCGAGAGGGGACAGAGGACAGAGGGGAAGACAGCAGCTTATGACCAGCCGAGGATGGACGCACTGGTAAGGGTCTCCGGCGAGGAGGAATTCGCCGTCTATCTGGCACCCTTGGGAAGGTCTTGGGAAGGTCTTAGGCCCGCAAGGATGCCGGCTGGGAGATGGAGGTAATCTGCGGCGGCCGTGCGCAAAATCCGGTCCGTATCGGGGTCGGCGCTCACGGCGCGGCCAACAAGGAGGCGAGGCGGGAGCCGCTCGCTTTACGCTCCGCGGCGGATGTGGTACGGTGATCCACGGCCCCTCGGGCTGGCTAGCGGGCGTGGCGTCTGCTGCCGCGTTTTCGGGTGCGACGGCGGCATCGACAGCGGCGGGCCGACGATACTGCCGGTGGATTCGCAGGCGCGCGCCGGCACCGGGGTGCGCCAAGGAACGACCGCGGCCGCGCGGCACTGAAGCTCGCGCCCGGCCGCGTCCCTGCCCCTGACGCAAAGGAATAGAATATGGTTCCCGGCGATGAGAGGAGTCTGGCGGACGGGCTGGTATTCCAGAACTTCTCTTTGAAGGGTGCTACCCTCTCCCTGTGCGTTGTACCCAACGTGCTCTTCGTACCCAATGCCGTCAGCCGCCTCTTCTCGAAGTGCGTGCGGATCGAGGCGGGCGATACGGTGTTCGATATCGGTACGGGGGTCGGCGTTCTGGCGGTCTGGGCCGGTTTGCAGTCGGCCGCCGAGATCCATGCGGTCGATCCCGTGGAGCAGCACTGCGAACTTGCCGAGCGGAACGTAGCCGCCCACGCCCTGGAGGGGAAGGTGCAGGTGTATCACGGAAGCCTCTTCGACCCGTTGCCGAAGGGCCTGGGGGCCGACGTGATCATCGGCGATGTCTCGGGCATCGCCGACGCGCCGGGCAAAGCCCTGGGCTGGTACTCCGATGACGTTCCCACCGGCGGCAGCGACGGTACCGAGGTGGTCAGCGAATTGATCCGCCGGGCCCCCCCCTACCTGAAGGACGGTGGACGACTCTATTTTCCGCTGGCTGTCGGCCTGTCCGACGGCGACCGTGTCCTGGCGGCGGCCGAGTCGTGCTTCGCTCAGGTGAAGCAGGTGGTGGATGTCTGGTTTCCCCTTTCCGAGGAGGAGTACCGCCTCTGTTGCGGATGCCTGCCGCCCCACATGCTCGGCAAGCTCCAGCGGCGGGGGTCGCGCATGGCCTGGAACGGCCACATCTACGAGGCCACTTCGCCCACGGCCGGCGGCGGCCCGCGCCGGCCCCGGTGAGCCCGGGAACGGCGGCGGCGGGGCAAAGGTCCGCGGCCGGTGCATCCGCTTCGCCCGCGAGGCGGACCCGGTGGGCTTGATGCCGGCGAGGATCGGTGGTGTGATAGTATCACCGCGCCCGCCGGGTGGGACCCGCGGCACTCCTCTTTCCGCATTCGCCCGTCACTTCGGTCAAGGAGCCGCCATGACTGTCAAGGCGTTTGTCGATCACCACTTCCGCCATTTCAACGCGGCCACGCTCCGCGAGGCCGCCCAGGGTTACGTGACCCATTTGGAAGGGGGCGGGAAGATGCTGGTCACACTCGCCGGAGCCATGAGCACCGCGGAATTGGGGCTCTCGCTGGCCGAGATGATCCGCCGCGACAAGGTCCATGCCGTCAGCTGCACGGGGGCCAACCTCGAGGAGGACGTCTTCAATCTCGTGGCCCACGACCACTACCGGCGGATCCCCCACTGGCGCGATCTGACGCCGCACGACGAGAAAGACCTCGAGGGGCGCGGCCTCAACCGTGTCACCGACACCTGCATTCCCGAGGAACAGGCGTTCCGCGCCATCGAGAAGGAGGTCTTCCGGCTCTGGGAGCAGGCCGACAAGGGAGGATGCCGGCACTTCCCGCATGAATACCTCTACCAACTCCTCCGCGAGGGACGCGTTGCCGAAAGCTACCGGATCGATCCCCGGGATTCCTGGCTCATGGCGGCGGCCGAGAAGGATCTGCCCCTGTTCGTCCCCGGCTGGGAGGATTCCACCCTGGGGAACATCTTCGTTTCCCACGTCCTTACGGGCGAGCTCAGTGGCTGCCACGTCGTCCGCTCCGGCCTGGAGTACATGCTCGAGCTGGCCGGCTGGTACATCCGCGAGACCATGGGCCGGGACATCGGCGCCCTGGCGCCCGACGAAGCCGGTTCACCCGACGGAAGCGTGGTCGAGGTCCGTGCCATCCCCCCCGACAAGGCCCAGCGGACCATCGGCTTCTTCCAGATCGGCGGCGGAATCGCCGGCGACTTCCCCATCTGTGTGGTGCCGATGATCCACCAGGACCTCCGCCTCGCCTGCCCGTATTGGGCCTACTTCTGCCAGATCAGCGACTCGACGACCAGCTACGGCTCCTACAGCGGAGCCATACCCAACGAGAAAATCACCTGGGGAAAGCTCGATATCGGCACCCCCAAGTTCGTCATCGAGTCCGACGCCACCCTCGTGGCCCCCTTGGTCTTCGCCTACGTGCTCGGCCAGTAGGACCGGCCCGCCGCCGGCCGAAGAACCCCATCCTCAGTTCGCTGGACCGGTTGGTGATGCCGGCGGCGGAGAAGCGGTGAGACAGCCGTCGCTCAGCCCCAACAATACCCGGCGAGAATGCCGCCGGTAAAGAGGATGCCGAAGGCCAGGTGCACCGCGGCAGTCTTCTCGACGACGCCCACCCAATGTGCCTGCCCTTTTCCGGGAGCATGGTAGATCGTGCGCCCCACGTGCCAGGCCAAGGGGAGCGAGACCAGGGCCGCCAGCGCCGCCACGGGGACGGCGCCCGCCCACACAAGTCCCACGAGGATCGCGTAGGCCGAAGCCAGCATGGCAGCGAAGGCCCAGCGGCCGGCGGCCAGCCCCATGAGGCTGGCCTCGGTGTGGTAGCCGGAGTCGGTGTCGTCTTCGAGGTCGCGGAGGTTGTTGGCGAACAAGATCGCGGCCACGAGAAACCCCACCGGCAGCGACACGAGCACTGCCGACCACTCGAAGGCGGCCACCTGGACGAAATGGGCTCCGCTCACCGCAAGGGGACCCATCAGCAGGAAGACCAGCGGCTCGCCGAGGGCGCGGTACTTGTAGCCGATGGGACCAGCGGTGTAGAAGAAGCCGCCTGCCAGCCCCAGGGCTCCGTAGACGAGAATCGGCCAACCGAGGTGCCAGTAAAGGAATATTCCCGCAAGTACCGCCACAGCGAAGGCGAGAGCTGCCTCCCGGGCGACATCCTGCGGTCGGAGCAGCCCGCCGGTGAGAACCCCGCTGCCACCGAGCCGCCCCAAGCGATCGACGCCGCGGCGGAAGTCGACATAATCGTTGACCAGGTTGGTGCCCGCATGGAGGCAGACGCCGCCGAGCAGTGCTACGGCAGCCAGCGTCAGATCGATTGTTGCCGCCGTCTCCAAGGCCAAGACGGTGCCCAGCAGGATCGGCGTCACCGAGGCGGTGAAGGAGTAGGCCCGGAGGGCACGAAACCAGGGAGCGAGCGAATGCGGCATCAGTTGCGGGATCCCGGTGGCGGACTGGGAAGGCACGTCCCCCGAAGCGCAGCGAAAGGGGGGCGGTCGCGGGCAGGACGGTGCCTTGGAGAATTCCACCTCGGCAGCCCATGTGTTCGCCGGTGGAGCTTGCCCGAGGGCCCGGACGACCTACCCCGGTGGGAAACGGCTACGCCATTCTTCTACCTTCCCCCGGCGGGGGCAAGCCCCGAGGCGCGCTGCGGTCATCGGGGGAGCCGGGTGATGGGAAGCCGGCGCGGAGCGTACCGGCGGCGCTACCGCTCCAGCAGGCGGCCGTAGACGGCGGCAACCTGGGCGGCCATGGCAGAAACCGAGAAGTGCTTTGCGTGATGCTGGAGGGCGCTTTCCCGCAGCCATGCCCACCCGACGGCGCCGCCGGTCACGAGGGTCAGGGCGCGGACGAGATCTTCGTGGTCGCCGGGCTTGAAGAGGAGGCCGTCGCGGCCGTCGCGGATGGCCTCGGGAATGCCCTCAACGCGGCTGGCCACCACGGGGACGCCGGCGGCCATCGCCTCCAGGACGACCATGGGCATCCCCTCGCCGAAGAGGCTCGGCAGCACGAAGAGGTCCATCACCCTGAGCTCACGGTCCACGTCGGTAGTGAAACCCACCCAATCGACCAGGTCCCCGATGCCCAACTCGGCGATCAGGCCGAAGATCTCTTGACGGTACGATTCCGTCTCGAACGTCCCCACGGCGCGGAGCCGTACCCGGTCTCCGCCGGTCTTCAACGCCGCGACGGCCCGCAGGAGGATTTCCAGTCCCTTGCGGGGCCGGAAGAGGGCCACCGTTCCCAGCGTCCAGTGTGGATTGGCGGGATCCCGCATCGGCCGCGGGCGGCGGGCAGGGACGCCGTTGGGAACTACGGAAAGCTTCTCTTCCATCCCCCTCAGGCCGCGGAGCCGCCGGTAGAGGCTTGCGGAAACGGTCATCACCGCGCTTGCCTCTCTTAGGGCCACGCGCTCGCAGAGGGCGTTGAGGCGGTTCTGCCAGGGCCGCGTCGAGTCGTTCGCCGTGGGGCTGTGGACGTGGTACACCAGCGGAACACCGGCCCACCGAGCCGCCAGGGCGCCGAGCAGCAGCGTCCGCGGCGTGTGGGCGTGAACGATGCGGTACTGCACGCCACGAATGATCCGTGCCAGTGCCGCCGCGGGCCGGAGATCCAAACGGCCGCGCATCGGCACCCGGTGCAGCGGTGCCTGCCGGCACGCGCGCATCGCGGGGAAGGCACCCGGCTTCACGCACGCCATCCCTACGGCGAACCCAAGGGCCGGCAATTCCGCGGCCAGCAGGTCCTGCACTCGCTCCGCCCCCGCGTAGTGCTCTCCGTTGATCACTTGGAGCACGCGGACGGTCTGCCCGGCCGCCTCATCTGCAGCGGTGTCCCGGGCGAGCGGAGATTCCTCGACGCGTCCCTCGGCGACCGACAGCGTCGGGCAGTCGGCGGTCTTCCGGCTTCCGGTGACCGTACTGGCGGCTTCCAACATGGTGCATCTCGCGGGAAGTCTGGGATTGGCGCGGCCCGAAGGCGGCTCTCCGGAAGCGATTCGGGGAAGTGTGGCGGACAGTTCGGCAGCCCTGCTCGGACTTGCCCGCCAGCATCGCAGGAGCAACCGCTGTGCCGATCCGGGAGCCTGCCCGGAACGAGAAGCTGCTGCCGCCAGAGAATCCCTTCGTAGGCAAGAACTTAACACCGCCTACTCCTCCGACGTTGAACCCCCACTCCCGAAGGGGGCCTTCCGAGGAGACCATCGCCGAGATGCTCGCTGGCATCGCCCGTGGTAAACTGGCAACAGAGACTACCCACGGCGAGGGGCATTTCAGGGGGCGCGTTTCTCGGAGCCACGGTGTAACGCAGGGTGCCGTTGCGCATCAAAAACAATTAGGGGTGTCAAGCCCCATCGGTAGCCGGTTGGGGCGGTTCCTCGAATCCCCCCAGAATGTCGATGCAGGGGGTAACGCGAGAAGGCCGACGGCCATGAAATGTGAAGAACTGCTAGCGGCGCTGAACGAGTACGTAGACGGGGAGATCGACCCTGGCATCTGCGAGGCGTTCGAGTCGCATCTCCGCGACTGCAATCCCTGCCAGATCGTGATCGACAACATCCGGCAGACCATCACCCTGTTCAACGCCGGCAAGGCGGTCGAGTTACCGCCCGAGCTGCATCAGCGGCTCCACAACGCTCTGCGCCAGCGATGGCGGAACAAGTTCCCCGCTGCCGAGTCGTAGCGCGACAGCCTGAGGGCGGAGAAGACGCTTGGGAACAAAGAAAGTGAGGCGTGATAATGGGTTTCGATGGTTGGTGGACACTGCTCCTGGTGGTGGCGGCCTGGTACGTGCTGATGCGCTGGCTCCTGCCGGGGTTGGGCGTCCCGACTTGCATGTCGGGTGCCTGCCGTACGGATCGCCCGGCGGCCGGTTGCACCGGACCGCGGCGGGAGGACTCTGAAGAGAGTCCGCGCTAGGAAAGGGACGCATGCAATAGGGACCTTCCCGCCGAGACGAGATATACTTGTGCGGGGCGCCTCGGGGGCAGTCGCACGGTGAGGTGCGGCGGAGGGGGCGTTACGGCGGAGGGGCTGGCCGACCGGCGCTGCACTCGGTCCGCAAGGTGGGCGGCGACGGCGGGTTACGTTTTCTTCCAGGAGCGTCTCTTTCTTCCAGGAGCAACATTCTCGATGATGTGGCTGCCCTGGGAGACGGCGGTCGACCTGAACCGCCATGCCGACCGGGTGGCCCGGCGGCGCTGCGGGGTGGTGGAGGCCGCCGACGGGCGGTTCGTTCGCCTGGTTCTGCGACCGTGGCCGAAGTGGGTCTCGCGGCCCGCGGTGCTGCTGACGGGCGCCGTCCGCCGCCGCCGTGCCGGGGACCGTTGCCGGCTCTATTACCATCAGCCTTGGGGGCACCCGCGCTACCTCGTGGTCAGCTACGTGGTCTCCGCGGCGGGCACCTCACTGGCGACGTTCTACCGCACCTTAGACGTCATCGACCACGTGGCTCGCCTGAAGGGGAGTGACGCCATCCTTTGCGACGCCGCCAACGAGCGCCTCACGCTGCGGATCATGGCCCGCCGGGGTTGGGAGCCCCACTGCCCCTCCCCCTGGCACCGCCACTTCATCAAGCGGTTCTACGGCGATTACCCCAGCCCGCCGGCGTGGCTTGCACGCCCGTCCTCAGCCATGACTGCCACCCCCCCGGATGAGTGCCCCTCTTGCGATTGGGACCGGCGGCTTGTATAGTCCAAGTTTGGCGCCGCGGCGGATCGGGCCGCCGCTCGGGGAGGGCGCGGTGTAACGAAGCGATTCCATGGGGCGCGGAGAACTCAGTGGGAACGAAGAAAACGGGAAAGGGACGACGGAAGATCGGCCGCAAGAAGCGGCGTATGCGGTCCAAGATCCGTCATCGCAAGGGTTGATGCCGACCGTAATGCGTGCAGGTCCGGTGCACTCGGCAGGAGTCTCTGGCGCCGGGCTGCAGGGGGAGGTCTCACCGCCGGCGAGGCTGCCGCGGCAAGGGCCTGACTGAACAACGGTGATTGGTTCACCTTCTTTTTTCGATGCCGGTGCAGGGCCACCTGCCGGGCCATACCGGCCGAAAGGGCAGGTTGCCTGCACCAGGCACCAGGCCGTGAGGGGGCGTCTCCCTATCCGGACGGGGAGTATTCGATGTGGTGCCGGAGAGAGCGCCGGCAAGCGGCCCCCGCCGAAGTGAGTCGCCTTTTCGCGGGGGAGCCTTGGGTTACAACGTGGTCCATTCTGTAGTGTTTTCAAGGGATTCGGAGCAAGCGATGAGTACGACCCTCTCAAGACCCCCTCAGCTGGAATCGAACATTCGCCGTGCGGCAATCCTCTTTGCCGGGGGGCCGGCCCCGGCGGCCAACGCGGTGATCTCCACGGCCGCCGTTTCCTTCCTCCGCAACAACATTGACGTGCTGGGGATCCTTCACGGCTACTCGAATCTCGCCGAGTACGCTCCCGACAAGCCGCTCGAGGAGGGAAAGCACTATATCCGCCTGACCCACCAGGTTCTCAGGCGGACCCGCAACAGCCAGGGGGTGATGATCGGCACGGCGCGGACGAACCCGGGGAAAAACGTCTCCGATCCCGCCCACTTCGCCGATCCCGAGCGGAGCGCGCCGCTGAAGGCCGTCTACGACGGTCTGATCTCCTTGGGGGTGGACGCCTTGATCTCCATCGGCGGCGACGACACCCTGAAGACGGCCAACAAGTTCAAGCTGTACCAGGACCAGCTCCCCCAGGGAAACCCGCGAATCCCCGTTGTCCATCTGCCGAAGACCATCGACAACGACTACATGGGGATCGATTTCACCTTCGGCTACTTCACGGCGGTGGAGTTCATCGCCACGGAGGTCCGCAACCTGCTGGCCGACGCCGAGGCCGCCCGGAGTTACTTCGTTGCCGAGGCGATGGGCCGTTCGGCCGGCTGGCTGGCCTACGGTGCCGCCATCGCCGGCGAGGCCAGCCTGGTGATCAGCGTCGAGGACATCACCGGCAAGTACGCCGCCGAAGAGGAACGCCCCGACCCGAAGAGCGGTGAGAAGAAGCGGCGCACGGTAATGAACCTCGACGAAGTGGTCAAGCGGGTCGTGGCCACGATGCGGACCCGCGAAGAGGCCGAGGGGAAGCCCTTCGGCGTCGTCGTGCTGGCCGAGGGCCTCGCCGAGTTTCTCCCCTTCGAGGAGATCGAGGGCGTGCCCCGCGACGAGCACGGCCACATCGCCATCGCCAAGCTCAATCTGGCCCGCTTCTTCTCCGATCTGGTGGCCGTAGAATATGGGAAGCAGACCGGCAGGAAGAAGAAGATCACCGGCGTCCAGGTCGGCTACGAGGCCCGCTGCGCCCGTCCCCAGGCCTTCGACGTAATGCTCGGCAGCCAGCTCGGCGTGGGCGCCTACCGGGCCCTGGTCGAGAAACGGCTCGACGGGGTGATGGTCTCCATCCTCGGGCAACTGGAACTGAACTACGTCCCCTTCGAGAAACTCGTCGATCCGAAGACGCTGGTTACCGTGGTCCGGTTCATCCAGCCGGGATCGGATTTCCATCGCCTGGCGAGGTTCCTGGAGACGTACGTCAACGATTGAGCGACCCATGTTCGCACTGCTCGACTCTCCGCAACAGCTTCGTCAGTGGCTGGCGGAGCGTGGCGAGCCTGCCTACCGCTCCGCTCAGGTGGAGCGCTGGGTCTACCGCCGGCGGGCGGGAGGCTTTGCGGGGATGTCCGACCTTCCCGCAGCCCTCCGCGCCGGCCTGGCGGAGACCTTTCACCTGTTCACCTCGCGGGTCGCGCAGCGGAGAGCGAGCGCAGACGGCACGGAGAAGCTTCTCCTCAGCCTCGGCGACGGCCAGAGCCTCGAGTGCGTGCTGCTGCGCGACGAGAAACGGCACTGCACAGCGTGCGTGAGCACCCAGGTCGGCTGCGCGATGGGCTGCGCCTTCTGCGCCAGCGGGCTCGGCGGCGTGGTGCGGAACCTCACGACCGGCGAGATTCTCGAACAGGTCCTGCACCTCCAGCGGCTCCTCGACCCCGCGGAGCGGATCAGCCACGTGGTGGTCATGGGGATGGGGGAGCCGCTCGCCAATCTGCCGCGCCTGCTGCCCGCCCTGAATGAAATGAGCGGCCGAAGCGGGCTGGGCGTCAGTGCGCGGCGGATTACGGTCTCCACGGTGGGGCTGCCGGAAGGGATCCGCCGCCTCGCCCGCAGCGGACGGCAGTACCACCTGGCCGTCTCGCTGCACGCTCCGGACGATGCCCTGCGGAGCCGCCTCGTACCGGCAAACCGCCGCATCGGCATCAAGGCGATCCTTGCGGCCACCGACGAGTACTTCCAGGTGACCGGGCGGCGGGTGACCTTTGAGTACGTCCTGCTCGCGGGAGTCAACGACGGCCAGGCGGCGGCCCGCCGCCTCGCGGGGCTTCTCGCCGGCCGTACCACCGTGGTAAATCTCATCCCTTACAACCCGGTCGAAGGCCTCCCCTTCGCCGCGCCGTCCGAGTCCGCGGTCGGCCGCTTCGTCGAGATTCTCCTTCGCGAAGGATTGAACGTTCGCATCCGCCGCCGAAAAGGGGAACGGATCGACGCCGCCTGCGGCCAATTGCGGCGGAGTGCGGAAAGGAACCTTTCTCCCGCTGCGGGGTTGTAAGAATGTGGTGGCAGCGCGGGTGGGTGACTCACGTATGGAGGGCTCGGGAATCAGGGGGAAGTTGACCGGTCCGCGAGGGTCCCTGGCAGGACATCGCGGCGGAGCGTAAGCTGAGTAGAGGGCTCGCGGCCGCGCCGCGGGCGGCCGATGGTGCCGGGTGATGCAAGTGGCGCTCTCCCCTCAACTTGGCTCCCAAAGCAGCCTTGCCGTGGTAATCAGCGAATCGTCCGCTCGCCGCATCGCCCTGACGGACCCCGACGTCCGTCTGATGCTCCAGGTTCGGGAGGGCAGCGCTGCCGCTTTCGAGGAATTGGTACTGCGATATCAGGACCGCCTGGTGGGGATTCTCACCCACCTTGTCGGCTCCCGGGATCAGGCGGAAGACCTTGCCCAGGAAGTATTCCTTCGGGTCTACCGGGCGCGAAAGAGTTACCAGCCGGGCGCCAAGTTCTCCACCTGGCTATACACGATTGCCAACAACGTAGCTTCCAACGCCCGCCGGACCCTGGCCCGCCGCCGCGAAGTGCATCTGACGGCGACGGGCAGCGGGCCCATGGCGGCGGGCATGGCAGCGGTTGTGCTGGCCAGCAGCGGGCAGATGCCCGCCCGCCGACTGGACAAGGCCGAAGTCCGCCAGATCGTGCAGCTGGCCCTGGAATCGCTCAGTGATCGGCAGCGCATGGCGGTGCTGCTGAACAAGTTTGAGGAGCTGAGCTATGCGGAGATCGGCGGGGTCATGGGGCTTTCGCCCCAGGCCGTGAAGTCGCTTCTCTCCCGAGCGCGGGAGAACCTGCGGGCGGTGATCGAGCCATACCTCGAGTCGGGACAATCGCCGATGGGCTCGGCTGGCCTGGCGGAGGGGAACCGCCCACCGCGGATGTCCGGCGGCGAAGGCCCAGAATAACGAATTGCGGGATAGAAAGAGACGCCCCCGTCACAATCGACCAAGATATTTCGAGGCAGCCTGCACCGCCGTGTGCAGCCCAGCCCCTGGTGCGGAACGATGTCCCAGCGATCGGCACAACCTGATCCGGAGATCCTCGGCGAGGAGCTGACGGCCTACCTCGACGGCGAACTGGATGCCGAGACCAGCCGGCGGATCGAAGAGCTGCTGGCTACCGACGCTTCGGTTCGTGCCCGTCTCCAGAAAATGGAGCGATCCTGGGATTTGCTCGACGAGCTCGAGCGTCCCGAGCTCGACGCTGCCTTCGCGCGGAGCACCCTGGAAATGGTGACCGTGGCGGTGGAGGACGACGTGGCCCAGGCGCGCGAGGAGGCACCTCGCCGCAGGCGGGTGCAGTGGCTGCTGGGGGCGGCGGCCCTGGTTTGTCTTGCCCTGGCCGGCTTCACCCTCGTGCTGGCGCTGCGGCCCGATCCGAATCTCCGGGCCGTCCAGGAAATGCCCGTCCTGGACCGCCTGGAGCCCTATCTCCAGATCGAAGATCTGGAATGGCTCCGTCTGCTGCACGAGGCGGACGTCTTCGGCGAGGAGGACAGCGGCCCGCAGGCCTCTGGGCAGTAGGAGTCCATTCATGCGGTGGTCTGATTCGAAGTGGCAGCGGTGGGGAGCTTGGCTGGCGGCGGCAGCGCTGGCGATCGCCGCGGCGGCGCTGGCGGCGACGGCCTGGCAGGTGCAAGTCGCGGCCGGCGAGGCACAAGCCCGGCTCGAGGCGCTCGAACCACAAGAGCGCGAGGAATTGGCTCGCAGTCTGCGGCGGTTCGATGCCCTCGACAAAGAGCAGCAGGAGCGGGTTCGCCGCCTCCACGCGATGATCGAGGCCCAGCCCGACGCCGAGGATCTCCACGACGTGGCGCGGCGGTATTACGACTGGTTGCGGCAGTTGCCGCCGCACCAGCGGGCCGAGCTGCTGGATCTGCCCGCCGACGAGCGGCTCCAGCGGGTGGTAGAGATGCAGCGAGCCGAAGCCGAGCGGCGGGCACGGCACGAGGGGCTTTCGCTTTGGCTGGAGACGCTGGCCGAGGAGCTGGAGGGGGCCGTTTGCGAGCGAGTACCGGAAAGGATTCGCCACCGAATCGAACGCTCGCCAGATTTCCGGCGGGGGGTGGCAATCGATTACGTCGTGGCAACTCTTCATCTGCGCGGGCCGGGACGTTCCCCCTTTCTGGATGGGGAACTTGTGAAGCGAATCCGCTCCGAGGAGGAGTTGGCCCGCCTCCGGGGAATGCTCTCGCCGGCAACACAGAACATGCTCAGGGACAAGTCGATCGAGGAGCAGTGGGAACAGGTCAGTAGCTGGGTCCGCGAGTGGTCCTGGCAGCGGATTCCCTGGCACCGCCGCTTCCGCATCCCCGTCAGCGATGAAGACCTGGCCGAATTCTTCGAGAACGAGCTCTCGGCTGAGGAGCGGGATCGGTTGATGAGGCTCGACGGCGAGCGGATGTATCACGAACTCCGCCTCCGGTACATAACCAGCCAGCGGCGACCCGACCCCGGGCGCGCTCCCCCGCGCGACGCCCCGTGGACCGGACCCGATGGCGGCCCGCCGCGCCCCCGGCGCGAAGGTGCCGATCCGGAAGCCGGACCTCCCGCCCCCTCGCCTGGCCCTCGGCCCCCCGGTTCCCGGCCAGGACCCGGCCGGGGCGGCCCCGACGGAGGCGAAATCCCGCGGCGTTTTTTTTGATGGGCATTCTGAGGACGCCTGCGAGTCTCCTTTGCGGTCTCGCCGACGCTTCCCATAGGGATAGTGAGGGCTACGCCCCCGGTGGTCCCGCTGTTTCTTTTCGACTTAAACAGTTGTTTGACACGGGGGACATCCCTATCATAGGATAATGCGGCTGGAGAATCCGAGGTGTCTCGCCGGTAGCGTGGCTGCCGGCGCGACGATGGACCAACCATCTGGACCGGCGAGATGCTCAGGGATCCGAGCGGTGAAACCCGTCGATTCCCCTAGTGCCACAGCTGGGCTTGTCCCCGCCAGCAGGTTTTTTCTTCGTGGCATCGGCTCCGGTGCGCGGGGTTGAGACGCCACATTTCCGGCCGCCGGGTTGGAGCCCTTTTCCGAGGATGTAGAGGAACTAGCATGCCGCGGGCGAAACGACTCATTCGCTGGCTCTGGGGAACGATGGTCTTCCTGCTCAGCGTGGCAATGCTTGGCGGAGTGGCGGCCTATTGGGTCTGGGGACGCAGCAATGCCGACGCGGAAGGGGGACCGTCCGGCGGGCGGCCGGCGGTGCCGGTGGCTGTCGTGCCGGTCGAGTCCGCGACTCTTCAGGAGACGGTCTTCGGCGTAGGCACGCTGCAAGCCGCCGCCGAGGTCGAGATCTCGCCGGAGATTGCCGGTCGAGTGCGGACGATCCATTTCCGGGAAGGGAGTTTCGTCGAGGAGGGCGACCTCCTCTTCGAACTCGACGACGAGCGGTTGCGGCGCCAGTTGGACGCCCGGCAGGCGGCCCTCCGCGCGGCGGAGGTCCGGCAGGAGAACGCCCGCCGCGTCTTCGAGCGGCAGCAGCGGCTCCGCGAGCGCGAGGTGATCACCGAGGAGGCCTTCGAGCAGGCTCAGGCCGATCTGGATACGGCGGCCGCGGACAGGGAGCGGTTCGAGGCCGAGGTCGCGCTCATCGAGCGGGAGATCGAAGACACGCGCATCCTCGCCCCGTTTGCGGGCGCTGTCTCCCACCGTGCCGTCGACCGCGGCGCCTACGTCGGTGTGGGACGGCTCATGGCGCGGCTCTACCAGATCGATCCCTTGGAGCTGAACTTCTGGCTTCCCGAACGGTACCTGGGGCGTGTACGTTCCGGTCAGGCGGTAGCCGTCACGATAGCTGCCTACCCCCAGCGGTCGTTCGAGGGATATGTCGAATTCGTCAGTCCCGCGGTCGACGAGTCGACCCGCCAGTTCCTCGTCAAGGCGCTGGTTCCCAATGAGGATCATCTGCTCAAGCCGGGAGTCTTCGCTACGGCGTCGGTGACGGTGGGCACGCGGGAAGACCGGCCGGTCATTCCCGAAGAGTCCTTGGTGGCTACGCGGCGGGGCTACATGGTCTTTGTCGTCGAGGAGGGTGTTGCCGTCGCCAGGGAAGTCTCGACCGGTCTCCGCGACGAGGGGCTGGTGGAGATCACCGAGGGGTTGAACGTCGGCGAGCAGGTGGTCCGCGAGGGGCACCTGCGGCTCAGCGGCGGCGAGACGGTCGACACCGAGACGGAGGAGGAAGCTTAGCGGTGATCTGGAACTTTTGCATCCGCCGCCCGGTGATGACCATCGTGGTCTTCGTGGTGCTGGCCATTTTCGGCGGCTACGGCTACGTGCAGATGCCGGTCCAGCAGGACCCGGACGTGGAGTTCCCCATCGTCAGCGTCAACGTGGTCCTTCCCGGCGCGGCCCCGGAGGTCATCGAGTCGGAGATCATCGATCCCCTGGAGTCGGAGATCAACACCATCGAAGGGCTGCGGACACTCAGCTCTACGGCCCGCGAGCAGGTGGCCGAGATCACTGCCGAGTTCGAGCTCTGGCGGGACATCGACGTGGCCGCCCAGGACGTCCGCGACGCCGTGGAGCGGGCCGGGCGGCTGCTGCCCGACGACATCGAGTCGCCCATTGTGCGGAAGCTGGAGCTGGGCGCCCAGGCGATCATGTGGATCACGCTCAGGGGCGATGAGCGTTGGGACCTGATTCGCATGACGGAGTACGCCGAGACCGTGGTCAAGCAGCGCCTGGAGACGCTCCGCGGGGTGGGGCGGATTCAGGTGGGAGGGCGGCGGAAGTACGCCGTCCGCGTCCGCCTGGATCCGGCGCGGCTGGCCGCCCACCAGCTCACCGTGCAGGATGTCGTTCGCACAGTGCAGATCAACAACGCCGACATCCCCTCGGGTCGCGTTGAGGGGCCGCGGCGCGAGTTTCTCATCCAGACCCGGGGCCAGTTCTCCGAGGCGGCGCCGATGAACCAGCTGGTGGTCGCCTACCGCAACGGCGCCCCGGTCCGCATCCGCGACGTGGGGGAGGTCGTCGATGGCGTGGAGGACGACCGCCAGCTTGCCCGCTTCGCCGGCGAGCCCGCCGTGGGAATGGGAATAGTCAAGCAGGCCGACGCCAACACGGTCGAGGTGGCGGCCCTCCTCCACGAGCGGATGGCCGAGATCGCCGAGGGTTTCCCTCCCGGCCTGCGATATACGATCGCCACCGACAACTCGGAGCATATCCGGGAGAGCATCAACGACCTGTTGATAACGATCTTCATCGCCACCGCCCTGGTGATGTTTGTGGTGCTCGCCTTCCTCCGCAGCGGGCGGGGGACGATCGTCACCCTGCTGGCCATCCCCACCTCGCTGCTGATCGGAATGGCAGGCATCCATCTGATGGGATTCAGCATCAACGTGCTCACCATGCTGGCGCTGATCCTGGTGATCGGCATCGTCATCGACGACGCCATCGTCGTCCTGGAGCGGTGCTACCTCCACATGGAGGAAGGGGCGGAGTCGGAGCCTGCCGCCCGCGTGGGGACCACCGAGGTGGCCTTCCCCGCCCTAGCCAACACCATGGCCCTCGGTGCCGTCTTCATTCCCGTGGCCTTCACAGGGGGACTGATAGGCCGATTCTTCCTCGAGTTCGGCCTCACGGTGGCGATCACCGTCTTCGCCTCCACCTTCGTGGCGCTCACGCTCACACCCATGCTCTGCTCGCGCCTCCTCCGCGTGCCCGAGCGGCACGGGCGGGCCTTCCGCTTTTCGGAACAGGTCTTCCGCGGTATGGAATGGGTGTACCGGATGGTGCTCGCCGCCGCCTTCCGCGCCCGCTGGCTCACGGTGCTCGTCGGCGTGGCGGCCTTTTCTGCGGGGATGCTGGCCCTGGCCGGCATCGACCGCGAGTTCGCCGCCGAGGAGGACACCAACTCCTTCATGATCATCTTCGAGACTCCCCAGGGAGCGACCCTTTCCCAGACGGACGTCTTCGCTCGGCGGATCGAGGCAGTCCTCGCCGAGACTCCTGAAGTCCGCCACCAGTTCCTGGCGGTAGGGCTCTCGCGGGGGGGGCCGGGAACACCGAATACCGGCATGGCCTTCGTCCGTCTCATCCCGCGGCGCGAGCGCGAGAAGCACCAGGCCGAGGTGATGCAGGACCTTCGCGTTCGCCTCAACGCGCTGCCCGCCGGACGGGCCTTCGTCCGCGAAATGACCCCCGGCGGCGTGGGGGGATCGCCGATCGAGGTGGTCCTCAAGCATTCCGATCTGGAGACGCTCGCCCTCCAGCAGGAGGCGGTCATGGACTGGATGAATGCCCAGCCGGAATGGTACGTCGGCGTGCGGACCAACCTCGAGCTGAACAATCCCCAGGTCGACGTGAGGATCAACCGCGACAAGGCCTCGCAGATGGATATCTCCGTGGCCGACATCTCCAACTCGATGCGGTTCCTCTTCGGCAACCCCACGATCTCCACGATCGAGCGCGACGCCGAACGCTACGACGTCATCACTGAGGCGGCCGGCCGCGGGACCATGAATCCCGCAGCGCTTCGCGACGTGTACATTCGTGGGCCCGAGGGGATGCTCGTCTCGCTGGATAACCTCGTGGACCTCGAAGAGACGATCGGCCCCAGCCAGATCCACCGCTACAACCGTATGCGGTCGGCGACGATCTCCTCGCAGGTTCCGCCCGGCGTGGCGATGGGGCAAGCGATGGCCCGTCTCGAGGGTTTCCTGCAAGGGGAACTCCCGCCTGGGGCCGACTACGAACTGGCCGGCCTCTCGCAGATCTTCGAGGAATCGTTCTACTACCTCTCGATCACGGTCATCTTCTCCGTGGTCTTCATCTTCCTGGTTCTGGCGGCACAGTTCGAGTCGTTCCTCCATCCCTTCACGATCATGATGTCGCTGCCGCTGGCCACCATCGGGGCCTTCGGGGGGTTGTGGCTGCTGGGGCTCTCCTTCAATGTTTACGCCTTCATCGGCGTGATCATGCTCCTGGGACTGGTCACCAAGAACGCCATCCTGGTGGTCGACTACACGAACGTCATGGTGGCCCGGGGGCTGGAGCCGCTCGCTGCGGCGAAGGAGGCTGCCGCCATCCGCTTCCGCCCTGTGCTGATGACGGCCTTCTCCACTGTCTTGGGTATGACGCCCATTGCCCTGGGTTTCGGGGCCGGGGGTGAGGCGCGGATGCCACTGGGCGTCGCCGTGGCGGGGGGAATGCTGGCGTCCACAGCACTGACGCTGATCGTGGTCCCCGTGGTCTACACCCTGGTCGCAGAATTGCAGGCCTTCCTGGTTGGCAGCCGGGTCGGGCAAGCTGCCCCGCCCGAACGCGCTCCCCTGGCCCTGGAGCCCAGCCGCGCATGAAGCTCGTCGCCATCGCCTTCCATTTCGAGTACACCCAGGCCATCGAGGGGATTCTCGATCGCCATGGGCTCGCCGACTACGTCCGCTTCCCCATGATCGAGGGAAAGGACATCGAGGGGAAACACTTCGGCAGCCAGGTGTTTCCCGGCAACAGCAGCGTCGTCCATGCCCAGGTGCCGGAAGAGCGACTCGATGCCCTCTTCGCCGAGCTGGCTCGCTTCCGCGACGCCAAGCCGGCCCACCGGCACCTCCAGGCCCTCGTCCTGCCCATCGAACGACGCCTGTGAGGCGCTCCCGCAGCGGGGGGTGCCGACCGGGCTTTGCAGGCCGCATATCCTCCGCCGGCGGTACGATCCGCAAAGTCTCCCCGAGGAAGGGGTTAGGGCTTTGGGATGGCACGCGGTTTCCCACTACATTCCACCGTGGGGTATCGCCGATCCATACCAATGTCTGCCCGCCATCGCGTCCACCCGTGCAAAGACACCGGCCCTGATCGGCTATGGTCGGCGAGGTTTCGATTTCCGCGGCCGCAGACTCGCCCCCCGTTACGGGTGTGCCGATGGATGCCGTGACCTGCGAATCCTCGCAGGCAAACGACCCGACCGGAGTTGGCTTGATGCTCTGCCCGCAACGCGAAACGATCTGGCCATTCCTCTCTATTCTCGCCTGCCTGTTCATTCTCGCCGTTGCCGCGCCGCGGGCTTGGCAGCGGGCCGCACGCGACGTCAGGGCCCAGGCCACCCTCGAAGACGGCCGATGGCCGATGGCCGAAAGTGCCCGCAACCGGCCTCGGCCGGTTGCGCAGCCCGTCGCTTTACCGTCGCCCCCCTCTCGAAACGTCGCTGCGCACGAGGCCCTTGCCGAATTGAGCGGCCTCTTGGCCGATCTGGCGGCAGCCGACACGACGATCCCCTCCGATGGTCCTCGCATCGCTTCGGTCTACCCGCGGCTGGCCGGTCCCGTGATGCTAGGCAGCGACAACCGTCTCGCTGCCGCCGAACTGCCGGACCTCGGTGGAACCAGCCTCTTCGGGTTGGGTGAAGACCTTGGAGAGCCCGGCGGGCCCACGGTCAGTCTGGCGGTGCCCGCCCTGCGGCTCGACGAAGCGCGGGGCGCCTCGCGGACAACAGCTTTCTCCCCTCCAGCGGAAGCGATGCCCCGCCGCGAGTTCCCCGCCGAAGGGGAGCTTACCGGTTCCGATCGCGCCCTCGTTCAGGACCCGGAGCCGTCTCTCGCGGTCGACTCGTGCGACAGCAAGGAGCCGTCGGCGCCGGGAACGGCTGAGGAGGCCGACGCCCCTACCCCGCCATACGGATGGCCCTCGCCCACCGCGCTGCTGGCCCGGCTCGACGAGCTCGGTAGCCGCGAGGCCACCTCGGCGTGGGCGCACGAGGTGCGCATGGCGCTGGACGCCGTGCAAGCTGGGTCGACCGTCCCGGATCGTGATCTCGACGCCGTCGGCGGCGCCCTCGATCGTTTGGCCGAACTGGTCCGGGAGGCTCAATCGGCAGCCGACCGCCTGGAAGACTCCCAGCGCGCGAGCATGCTCCTGCGGGTGGCATATGCCGTGGAACGGCGGGTGGACCTCTGGCGGATGCTGTTCGCCATAGGGCGAGAGTGTTCCCCCCCTGCTCCGGAGGACCTCCTCCTGGCCGTATCGCGCGTTCGCGAGCTGACCGGCGACAGCCCACTCGGACAAGAGTGGCGGGATTATCTCATGCTCGAGACGATCGAATTCACCGCCGCTTCGGACGAGGCATACGGCGACCGTATCCGGCAGTTTGCAGCCCGCGACGTCCTCGACCGGCTGGGCGGCGTGGCCCTTACCGCCCGCCAGCGAGAGTTCCTCACCACCGGACCCGTGGGCGCCCTGGGCCGACAGCTCTATGCCTGGGCCACCTGGCTTGGCGACCCGATCGCGCTGGCGCAAGACGTCGAAGAGTTCGAGGCCACCACTTCGGCGAGCTACGCTCGCCGCATCGCTCAGGCAAGCCAGTGGTTGAAGCGATCGGGCGAGGCCGACCTGGTAGCCATAGGCCGGCATCTGGACGTTCATTACCGCAATGCCAACGTGCGGCTGGCGATGAGCGCGGAGCTCCTCAACCGCCTCGTTCCCGAACGCCCTCTCGCCTATGCCCCCGTCCGCGATACCATCCTCGGACGCCCCGTCCGCGGCCACAGCCTCACTGAAAGCGTGGTGACCTTCCGCCCGATTCCCGATCCGCACCGCGTCCTCCTCGGCTTGGAGGTCCGCGGTCAGGTCGCCGCCCTGACGCGCTCGACGACCGGCCCGGCCACCTTCCGCAACGACAGCCACTCGACCTACGTGGCGCGCAAGCGAATCGAGCTCTTGCCCACCGGCCTGCAATTCTGGCCCTCCACCGTGGAAGTCCATAATCGCACGGCGCTGCGTGCCGTGGAGACGGAATTCGACGGTCTCCCTTTCCTGGGCACCGTGATCCGAGGGGTCGCCCGTGCCCAGCACGACCAGAAGCGCGACCAGGCCCGCCGCGAGGTCGAGGCCAAGGTCGCCCATCGGGCCCGCCAGCAGGTCGACACCGAGGCCGGCGCCCGGCTCGGTGAGCTCTCCGATCGCCTTTCCCAGCGGTTGGGGACTCCCCTCTCCGGCCTCGGACTGGGCCCGCATCTGGTGGACGCCTGGACTGCCGAAGATCGTTTCGCCATGCGGATGCTCCTGGCGAGCGACGAGCAGCTTGGGGGTCACACACCGCGGCCGCGGGCCCCGGCGGGCAGCCTGGCCAGCTTCCAGATCCACCAATCAGCGCTGAACAACCTCGTCGAACGCCTGGATCTCAACGGCCGGACCTTCACCCTCCCCGAGCTCCGCAGCCACATCGCGGCCCGCCTGCAGTTGGCCGACTTGGGGCTGTTCAGCGACAGTCCCGACGAGGACGTCGTGATCCGCTTCGCCGATGACCAGGCGGTACACGTCCGGTGTCGCGAGGGAGCCCTGACGCTGACGCTCTCCATCGCCCGGCTCGCCCGTGCGCCGCGGAGCTGGAGCGATTTCCGCATCCACGCGCATTATCGGCCCGCCATCGACGGACTGACCGCCGAACTGGTCCGGGATGAGGTACTCAGCCTGGAAGGGCAGCGGCTGACGGCCGGTTCGCAGATCGCCCTGCGAACCGTGGCGGCGCGGGTCTTTCCCCGCAACAGCACGATCCCTGTCACCCCGCCGCGACTCCTCGAAGACCCCCACTTCGCCGACGTGGTCATCTCGCAGTGCGTGCTCGACGAGGGGTGGCTCGGAATCGCCATTGACTCGGCCCGGCGTCCAGACCGCGCAGTGACCGCTGCCCGTTGAGTTGCCGCCGGCGCCGGGCGGTGGTGGACCGGCGCCTCGGTCGAGTACACTGGGATGGGTGCCCCCGGACCGTTGCCGCTGCGCTCGGCACTCGTCTTCCACTGTACCTCCAGGCTGAACCCACGTGTCGCTCGACGGCGAGAAAATCGCCCGCCGCACGCTTCTCGGCGGCGTTGCCGCTACGGTGGTAATTCTCTGCCTGCCGATGGCCTTCGCATGGCCCATGGTGGACGACTACCTCCGCGCCGCCGACGGGCGCGACCTCGGGACCGCGGCCACGGTCTCGGGCAATTACCACCAATGGTCGGGCCGCTGGGCCGCCATCGGGCTCCAGGCGTTCCTCTTTTCCGCTACAGACATACGGCGGAGCTACCCCCTCTGGCTAGGTGCGTTGGCCGTTGCGGAGGCGGCCGCCGTCTTCGCCCTCTGGCGGATCCTGATACCACGGACCCGGCGTACCGCCGCCGCGTTGCCCGCCGCCACCACTTTGGCGCTGCTCTGGACTGCCCGCCCGGCGCCCGAAGAATCGCTTTATTGGGTCTGCGGAGGTACCGAGTACCGCTTGAGCATCGTCCTCGCCGTGCTCGTCGTCGCCGGACTCGCCCACTGGGATGGCCCCGCCAAAAAAGGGGGGGCCGACTCCTGGACCCGTGCTCTCTTGCTTGCTCCGTCGGCGGCGGTCGTGGCAGGGCTACACGAGCTGATAGGCCTGTTGTTCTGCCTGGTGCTGGCCGCGGGCGCGGCGGTAACCTGGCGCGGGCGGTCCCCGGGACGGGTCGCCTGGGGAGCGGCGGCAGCCGCCGCCCTCGCCGGCTTCCTGGTCGTCTTCTTCGCCCCGGGCAACGCCTACCGCAGCCTCTACTTTCCCCTGGCCGGCGATCCTGCACGGACGGTGACCCTCGCTGTCACGCAGGCGGGCTACGAGATTCCCGGTTGGCTCTTCGATGCCCGGCTGCTCCTCGCCACCGCGCTGCTTGTGCTCGTCCCTCCCTGGGGCCATGAGTCGGGCGCCCCGTCCGACGGTCACCGCAGCGCTCCGTGGCCGTGGATCGTCCCCTGGGTGGGGCTCCTTTCACTTGCCGGGATGTTCCTCGGGCCGAGCTGGGCTACGGGTACGACGATGCCGCCGCGGGCGCTCGCCGCGGCGCACACCCTGTTCGTGATCGGCTACCTGGCCACGCTCCGCCTCTGGCTGCCGCGGCTGCCGAACTCGTTCCGCCCCGACGGTCCCCTGGCCCGCCGCTGGGCGGCAGTGGCGGCCCTGGGGCTGGCGGCGGCCCTGCCTCTGACGGGAAACGCCCGCCTGGCAATCCGCGAACTCGCCCTGGGGAAGGTCCAGGCCTGGCGGCGCGCCATGGCCGAGCGCGACGTCGTTCTGGAAGAAGCCCGCGGGACCGAAGGTGTGGTCGTCGTCCCTCCGCTGGCAGTGCAGCCGTTCATCTTCTCGGCCAACGACATCACCGAGGACCCAACCGACTGGCGCAACGTCTACGTGGCCCGCTTCTATCAGGTCGAGGCCCTCCGCACCGCGCCCCCCCCGCGCGAGAGGCCCACCGCCCTGCCTCCGCCGGCCGTCATCGATGGCGGCGGCACCAGGCCCCCGGCGGCGGCAGGGGAGCGCGGTAATGCGAGCTGAACACTTTCGCTTGAACGCCGATCTCGAAGACCGCCATTGGTGGTTCCTGGCCCGGCGGCGAATCGTGCAGCGGTTGGTGGCTGCTGTCCTGGACCGCCCGCCCGAGGGCGGCGGCCGGCCCTTGGTCGTCGACGTCGGCTGCGGGACCGGTGCGAACCTTGCCGCCCTGAGCGCAACGTGCGAGTGCGTGGGCATCGATCCCGCCATCGAGGCGGTAGCGCTGGCCCGGCAGCGGTTCCCGCAGGTCCGCTTCCTCTGCGGGCACGCGCCTGCCGACCTTGGCGAGGTAGCGTCCCGGGCGGACCTCTTCCTGCTTACCGACGTGCTCGAGCACGTCGCCGACGACTTCCGCTTCTTCTCCGAATTGGCGGCAGCCGCAGGACCGGGGGCCGTCTTCCTAATAACCGTTCCGGCCGACATGGCGCTCTGGAGCATGCATGACGAGAGCCACGGCCACTACCGCCGCTACGATCGTGCGCGGCTGGTGCGGCTCTGGGAGGGGTTGCCGCTTCGAACCCTGCTCGTCTCCCACTATTTCGCCCGCGTCTATCCGCTCGTCCGCCTCGCCCGCGCCGTGTCGCGATGGCGTGGCCGCGCCTGGGGTGCCGCGGACACCGATCTGGCCATGCCCCCGGCCGTCGTCAACCGCCTGCTCATCCGGTTCACGGCCGGGGAGGGCCGCCGGCTCTCTGCCGCTCTGGCCTCCTCGCGGGCAAGGAGATACCGCCGCGGCGTGAGCCTTCTCGCTCTGGTCCGCCGCCAAGCAGGTGTCATCGTCCCCCGCAACCAACCTGACGACATCGCGCACGAGTCGGGGGATACGCTGCACCGTTGACCCGCTGCCGCAGAAATAGACCCCTTGGCACCCGGAGATTCTCGAGTCCGCGAAGCCGATCCTCTTCGGACGGGGCATGTCCTGCCGCTGCGAAGAGGGTTCGCGGTGCAGGGCGCCACGCGCCGCCGGCTGGGAGGGCGAGCGACCGGCACATCGCTCATATCTGGACAACGCACCTTTCGTTTTCCGCCGCGGGCGCTTGCGGAATCGTCGGCGGTGCGGCGGACGACTTACGCTTCTATGACAGCGTGCCGTCCGGGGCACCATCAGTTGCCATGGGGCCGAACCCGGCTCGCTGTCAGGCAACGCCGCCGAACTCCCTGGGAGCCATCCCCTGTTCCCGGCAGGCAGGTGGTGGACTCCGCCGCTTCAAGGTCCATTGCACCCGATTTCGGAGAGCCGTGCCCATGCCATCTCTCTCGCTGGAAACCCAACTGCTCTTTTCCGATCTCAGCCGCGATCCCGATCTCGTCGATCTGGTTGCCCTATTCGTGGGCGAGTTGCCCGAGCGTGTCCGAACCCTCGAGGAGCTTCTGGCATCCCGCGACTGGCAGGGGCTTCGCCGTGCCGCCCACCAGATCAAGGGAGCGGCCGGAAGCTACGGGTTTCCCGCCATCAGCGCCGTCGCCGCGGCACTCGAATCGGCGGCAGGGCAGCCGGCTCCCGAGGACGAAATCCGCGTCTGTTTTGAGGAGCTGACCACCTTGTGCCTCCGCGCCCGCGCGGGGGTTCCGGAATGAAGGTCCGGCGGCCTGCGAAGCTCTTGACCGGCGTCGGGGAAGCGGGCACACTGGAAGGCCCTGCGACGGGCTCGACGGGTTCTCTTCCTTTCTCCCCGAGGTCGTGATGTCGCTCGAGGACAAGGCCGCGCTGGTCACCGGCGGCGGCAGCGGAGTCGGACTGGCCGTGGCCGTGGCGCTGGCGGGCGAAGGGTGCCGCGTGGTCATCTGCGGGCGGGACGAAGCCAAGCTCCAGGCCGCCGCCGCCTCCCACTCCGGCAGCCCGCCGATCGTCCCATGTCCCTGCGACGTCGCCGATCGCCGCCGCGTGCGGACCATGATCGACTGGTTCGAGGCCGAGCTCGGCCCCGTCGAGATTCTCGTCAACAGCGCGGGGATCAACGTCCCCAAACGCACCATGTCCGCGCTCGAACCGGAGGACTGGGACCGCATGTTGGCGGTGAACCTCACCGGGACCTACAACGTCGTCCACGCCGCCCTTCCCGGCATGCGCCGGAAGCGGGGCGGCCTGATCGTCAACATCTGCTCGATTGCCGGCAAACGCGCCATTCCCCTCGGCGGCATTGCCTACAACGCCGCCAAGTTCGGCGTCACCGCGCTCTCGACCACGCTGGCCCTGGAAGAACGTCAGTACGGCATTCGGGTGACCAATCTCTGTCCGGGGGAGGTCCGTACGCCCATCCTCCGCCAGCGACTTACTCCGCCTCCGCCCGAACGGCTCGCCGAAATGCTCGATCCGGAGACGATCGCCGACTGCGTGCTGCACATCGCCAAGCTGCCGCCGCAGGCCGTGGTCCGGGAGCTGGTGATTACCCCCCTCTACCAGGATTACGCCTGAGTCTCCGCTCCAGCCGAAGTCGCCCCCCCATGCAACGGGCCGAGACGCCCCCCGGAAACACCCGCGCCGGGCCCGACGACGGCTCTCCTGCTCCCGCCGACCGAAGCAGTGTGGCCAAGGCATCCCACTCTCGGTAACCCATGGCCCGCCGCGGCCAGTCCATCTGGCGCCACAGGGCCATGAGCACCTCGCGGACCAGATAACGTGGGTGGCTGGCTAGTGCGGCCGCGTCGATCTCGGCGGCCTTATCCGAATGCTCGACCACGGTGCGTTCGAGGAGCGCCTTCACGACGTCGGCCACGGCCGCCCGCGACTCCGCCGCCAGGTGCCCGAGCCGCACCACGGCCTCGACCGCATCGGGATTGACGTGTTCGGCGGCCCAAGGGAGCAGTTCATGGCGGAGGCGGTTGCGGGTATAGGCGAGATTCTCGTTCGAGGCGTCGCGCCGGTAGTCCTGGCCGATGGCTTCCAGGTAGTTCAGGATCTGGGTGCGGCGGACAGCGAGCAGGGGGCGGATGAGCGTGGCCGGCCCCAGCGGTCGCGTCCGCGGGATTCCTGCCAGCCCCGCCAAGCCCGTGCCGCGGAGGATGCGATGCAGAATCGTTTCCGCCTGGTCGTCTGCGGTGTGTGCCGTGGCGACGAACCGGGCCCCCAAGCGGCCGGCCAGTTCCTCGAGGAACGCGTAGCGGGCCCGCCGGGCGACGGCTTCGGCCACGTGACCCGTACCCCCCCGCAGCGGCTTGTTTGGGCGGCCGATCTCACAGGGGATCGCCAGCCGCTGGGAAAGCTCGGCAACGAAAGCGGCATCCTCATGCGAGGCCTCCCCGCGGAGGTGGTGGTCGAAGTGGCCCACAAACAGCCGCCCCGCATTCGGCCCTCCAAGCTCCACCAGGGCGCGGAGAAGTGCCACGCTATCGGCCCCTCCAGAGACGGCTACCAGGACCCGAACGTCACACCACTCGTTCTGGGGCCATGCCGATGCCAGCTGGGCAACGAATTGCGGCTTAGCGCTCATGGCTGCGTGGCTATCCGGTCGCATTGCGATTGCCGTTGGCAGTTCACCAAAACTCTGATATTATTGCGTAAGATGTGGGGCCCCCTGCCGCTGTGGCACGGGCACCCTGCCAGCGTCGACGCGATACGCGTTGCAACGCTTTGACTTACGTCTGCAACCTGCATCGCGTGTGTAACAAGCGTCGAGTGTCCTCGGTAGTATTGCGGAAGAAATCGCGGCTGCCGAGAGGCGATTATACGAGAAGCGCGACTGGTCCTGTTACGATTCGAGACCGTTTGGCAGAAACCGCTAGGTTTCCTAGGGTCGGCATTTTCATGTTCTGGATCTGGTGGCTGATTCAGTACCTGGGGGGTGCCTCCGCCTCCGATGGGGCCCGGCTGCTGCACCGCGTCTCGCCTTCACCGGCGACGCGGGCGGTGGTTCGGCGGTTCCAGGTGGGAGAGCCTCGTTTGCTGCCCCGGGGGCGACGGTTCTTTATTCGCCCGGGACCAGAACCTTGGGGTGTGACGTCAGGGCAATGGATCGGTCCTTTGCGGAGAGGGGGGATTATCCCATGCCCTCTGCCGATCAACCATCGCTCACGGACCTCGAGCAACGCGAATTGCCCCTTGCTGTCAGACCCTCTCGCTCCTTCCCTGCGCGCTCGGTGCAGGGGCATCGCCCTCTCGGCTCAACCCATGCCAGTAAGATCAACTGCCTAGCCTAGTATTCTACGTGGTTGATCTATGCTGCACAGGCGGCGCTCTACCGGCTGCTTGGGGGGGCATTGTGCGCCCCCAGAGACGGCCATCCGCAGCCGCGTCGCCGCAACACCGCACGGCTGCCCGTGAGACACCGGCTCTGACCGACCGCAAGAGCAAAGGGCACCGAATGTGGAATACCCGATCACGATCATCGTCACCAGCCTCGTCTCGGTCGCACTGACTTTCCTCCTGCTGCGGCTGCTCGATCATCTCCGCCGCCGCGATGCCGAGAGCGAGTCCCAACGGGTCCTCGAACGGGCGCGCCAGGAGGTGGATAGCCGCCGCCGCGAGGCGGAGCTCGAGATCAAAGAGCGTTCCCTCCAGGAAAAGAGCGAGGTCGAGAAGGAGCTCCGTCAGGTTCGGATGGACCTCCACGAACGGGAGCGACTTCTCGACAAGCGTCAGGATGCCCTGGAGAAGCAGGCCGAGCAGCTCGGCAAGCAGGAAAAGATGGTCGAGGCCACGCAGCGGAAGCTCTCCGAACGAATTCAGGAGGTTGCCAAGCGGAAGGAGGAGCTCAACCGCATCGTCGAGCAGCAGCGGCAGAAGCTCCACGAATTGAGCGGTCTGAGTGCCGACGAAGCCAAGCGGCGGCTGCTCGCCCTTCTGGAGAGCCAGCTGCAGCAGGAGGCGGGGGCGGTGGTCCTGAGGCATGAACGGCAACTTGCCGAGACCTGTGAGCAGCGGACCCGGGAAATGCTGCTCGGTGTCCTGCAGCGCTACGCCGCCCCCCATACGGCGGAGACCACTACGAGCACCATCGACATTCCCAATGATGAGATGAAGGGGCGGATCATCGGCCGGGAGGGACGGAACATCCGCGCCTTCGAAAAGGCCACCGGCGTGGACGTGATCATCGACGACACCCCGGGGGTGGTCATCGTTTCCGCCTTCGACATGGTCCGCCGCGAGGTCGCCCGCCTGGCGCTGAACCGGCTCATCACCGATGGCCGCATCCACCCGGCGCGCATCGAGGAGATCGTCGCCGAGACGCAGAAGGAGATGGAACGCCACGTGCAGAAGCTCGGCGAGGCGGCCCGCCAGGAGGTCGATGTCCCCGAACTGCACGAGCGGCTCGTCCACCTTCTCGGCCGGCTCCAGTTCCGCACCAGCTACAGCCAGAACGTGCTCCGGCACTCGATCGAAGTGGCCTTCATCGCGGGGATGATCGCCGAAGCGATGGGTCTCGAGGGGGCCCTGGCTCGCCGCTGCGGCCTGCTCCACGACATCGGCAAGGCCGCCGACCACGAGGCCGAAGGGGGGCACCCGAAGATCGGCGCCGATCTGCTCCGCCGCTACGGCGAACCCCCCGAAGTGGTTCATGCCGCTGAAGGTCACCACGAGAATCTCCACTTGGAGTATCCCTACACGGTGATCGTCGCCGCTGCCGATGCCTGCAGTGCCTCGCGCCCCGGGGCCCGGCGCGAGACCCTGGAACGGTACGTCAAGCGCATGGAGGAACTCGAGGGCATCGCCCGCGAGTTCACCAGTGTCGAGCAGGCCTACGCCATTCAAGCCGGCCGGGAACTGCGAGTCCTCATCAGCGCCAAGGACAGCACGGACGAATCGGCGGCCAAAGTCTGCCGCGACATCGCCCAGGCATTCGAACAGCGCCTCTCCTACCCCGGCGAAATCAAGGTCACCGTTCTCCGCGAGTCCCGCTACACCGAGATCGCGCATTAGGCGGCGAAGGGCCCGGATTCGCCTCCTCCCCTCCTGCCACCCGCTGACGGGTGCTGCGAACCCCAGCCAGAGAAAGATCGGAAAACGTGCGACTCCTCTTGATCGGCGACGTGGTCGGAAAGCCCGGACGCCAGATTCTTACCCGCAGCCTGAGCGACCTGCGGGCCCGCGAGCAGATCGATTTCGTAGTGGCCAATGCCGAGAATGCCGCCGGGGGCTCGGGCATCACCCCGCCGATCTTCTACGAACTGATCTCCGCGGGGATCGACTGCGTGACACTCGGCGATCATGCCTTTCGGCGGCGGGAAATCTTCTCCGTGCTGGCCGCGGACAGCCGCATCGTCCGTCCCGGAAACTATCCCCCCGAGGCGCCGGGGCGTGGCTTCACCGTGCTCCCGACTCGCCGGGGCGCACCTGTAGCCGTCTTCTGCCTGTTGGGGCGCGTCTTCATGCCGCCGGTCGACTGCCCTTTCCAGGCGGCCGAACGCATCCTCGCCTCGCTCGACTCCAGCGTGAAAGTGATCCTCCTCGACTTCCACGCCGAGGCCACCAGCGACAAGCAGCTCATGGGCCGCATCCTCGACGGCCGGGTTTCCGCCGTCCTAGGCACCCATACTCACGTGCCCACTGCCGATGAGCAGTTGCTCCCCGGAGGCACGGCCTTCCAGTGCGACGTGGGAATGACCGGCCCGCACGAGAGCATCTTGGGCCGCCGCGTGGATCGCGTGACCGAGACCGTGCGGACCTTCCGCCCTACCCATTTCGAGGTGGCTACCGGCGACATCCGCATCCACGGTACGCTTGTCGACGTCTCCCCCGAGACCGGCCGCGCGTCGGCCATCCGTCGCCTCCGCGTCGACGACGCTGAGATCCCGCGACCAGGCAGCTCCTCGTAGGAGGGAACCGAAGCGGGCAAGCCCCCACCGCAATAAACGAGCGCGAGAGAACGCTCTTCACCCCTACTCCCCCCTCGCCAAGCGTGGGCGGGCGTTCGTCCCCTTTAATCAGCTCGAATCAGCGGCTGATTCCAGGATAATAGGGGCTGTAGTTCATGTAGTAGCTCGGGTAGGGAACGCCCCGCATCTCGTTGGTCCGCTGGTCGAGCTGCCGGAGGTTCGTCTGCTGCGTACGACTCTCGATCAGCAGGTTCTGGAGGTTCTGCTGGAACTGCTGCTGCTCCCGCTGCGCCTCGATCTGGGGGCGGACAAGCGTGTAGTAGTTCTCGATGGCCGACGTACCCTCGCGGAAGAGGTTCTGGTAGGGGCTTACCGGCGATCGCGGCCGGTAGTTGGAAAAAGGCCGCGTCGCGGCCGCGGGCTGGAACGGTTGCGTGAGCGAACGCCCGGGAGTCGGGGTCGTGGTCACCCGCTGGCCTGGCGGCAGGTAACGCCCCAAACCCGCCTGCGGCCGCGCATCGTCGCCCACCGCCCCCGAAGTCGGCGTTCGCCAGACCTGCCCGATATTCCCCGAATCCGCAGGCCCGAATCTGGGGAGGCTGGTCGAGACCGGCTGCGTCGGCCGCGGCTCCACCTCACTGGGGACCGGGATGAAAGGCCGCGCCGGGTTGGTGGGGATTGGCGGCATCAACTGCGAAGCGGCGCCCGGGGCACCGATCCCTTCGGGAGAGAGGACCGGCGGCAGCGCCGTATTGACGCCCCCCACCCCCCCTTCCGGAAGCTGAGGCGCCGGAGTGGCTGGCTGGGGTGGAACCAAGGGGGTCGGCGGAGGCGCCTGCCCCAGCGCCAGGGAGGCGCCTAGAGCCACCATCGCTAGGCCAATGAAGCCTACAACCATCGAAGGAATCATCTTCCTCGCCATCACAAACCTCGCTTCTGCCCTGTCCCCCTGAGATCCAATTCGTCACAGAATAACCGAGTTCCTCTACACATTCCCCCTAACCACTTGAATTCTATTCGCCGCCGCTGCCAGGGGCAATGTCGTTTGCCGTCGGCGGCTATCGCGTTCCGCCCTCTAGAAGGCCCGCGTGTCCCTCCGGCGGACCCCGAAGTTCTGGAAGCTGCGGATCGTCGAGGCACCCAGTCCCGCCACGCCGAAGACCCGCTCCATGGGCATGGCGATGCGGTTGAGGGCGTTGGTCAAGGCGTGAGAGCGA
>SKOZ01000018.1 GCA_007119795.1 Planctomycetales bacterium
GGCCGCGCCGCGGCCACCTGGTGCCGCCCGGCGGAACTCGAGGCCGCAGCGGTGGTCCTCCAGGGTTTCGCCGACGAGGCCGAGCTCGAAACCGAGCTGGACGACGTCCCGCTGCTGACGGCCGAGGCGGCCAGTGCGGGCGAGAACCTGGCAGCGGAAGTGGCCGCCGAGGTCGACCGCCGCATCGCCCGCGTCGCCCGGCGGCGGAGCGGCCCGGTGACACGCTTCTTCTACGAGACGCTCCTCGTGGCGATGGTCGGCCTCCTGCTCTTCCGGCTGGGCAAGAACTTCTTCTACGACTCCTGGCTGGCCGAGATACCGGCGCCCGTCTTCGGCGTGGAGTTCTACGTCGCCGCGGTCTTCTGGCTCCTGGCCTGGTGCGGCCTCCTGCTCTGGGCCTTCATGGGACGATTGCGGCGGGGACTCCGACGCGAGATCGCCGAGCTGGCCGAGCAGCAGCTCGTCCCGGCACCGGCCCGGGATCTTTTCGCCCATGTCGAGGCCGAGTGCCGGCGGGTCGCCGACTTCCGGGAGGGGCTCGCCCGGCTCGCCCAGCGGGTTGCGGCCTTGCGGCGCGAACTGGCCCTCCCCGATGCCGCTCTCGGCCGCCGCCGCTGATCCGCTCGGCGCCGCGGCCCCTGGACAACGGAGCCGGCGGCAACCAAGATGATGGGTCTACGGCCCGGCGTGCGGCACTTCTGGCATTCGTTTCGATGTATTCGGCGGCGGCAAGGACTCATGGCGGAAGGCGATTTCGATATCGACGGCCTGGCGGCCTACCTGCACATCGCTCCGCAGCAGGTGATGCGGTTGGCCGACCGCGGCAAGCTCCCCGGCCGCAAGGTGGCCGGCCAGTGGCGGTTCCACCGCGCCGACATCCACCACTGGCTGGAAACCCGGATCGGCGTCTCCTGCGAGGAGGAGCTGCTCGAGGTGGAGGGGGTGCTTCAGCGTGCGGCTCCTTCGGCGGCCGAGGAGGAGGTGTCGATTGCAGCCCTCCTGCCCATGGAGGCGATCGCCATCCCCCTCGCCGCCCGCACCAAGCCGTCGGTAATTCGCGACATGGTCGACCTGGTGACGGCCACCGGCCTCCTCTGGGACCCGGAGAAAATGGCCGAGGCCGTCCGTTGCCGCGAGGAGCTCCACCCCACGGCGTTGGACAACGGCGTGGCCTTGCTCCACCCCCGACGCCCCATGGCGAGCATCCTCGGTGGGGCCGTCCTCGCCCTGGGACGCACACCGACGGGCATCCCCTTCGGGGGCAGCCGGGGGTTGCTGACGGATGTCTACTTCCTGATCTGTTCGGTGGACGATGCCGGGCATCTGCGCGTCCTGGCGCGGCTCAGCCGGCTGATCGGCGTTTCCGGATTCCTCGACCGCCTCCGCGACGTCGACTCGGCCGCATCGGCGCGCGCCTTGATCGCCGAAACGGAGCAGACGCTGTGATGGAAACCCGCGGAGCGGGCTCGCCGCTGCCGGTCCTCATGGTGGGCAACCCCCAACGCCGGGAGTTTCGCGAGGCGGCTGAAACCATCGGCCGCACCGCCGACCTCCGCATCGCGGCTACCCTCGCCGATGGGGAGACCCTGCTCGCCGAGGGCGGCTTCACCCCCGCGGTCCTGGTCCTCGCCCAGGCCTACCCCGGGCAGTTCGCGGCCGACGGCGTGGATCGGCTTCGCTCCTTGGCCCCGCTGGCCCGGGTGGTGGGACTCTTGGGGAGTTGGTGCGAGGGGGAGATGCGGACCGGTTTTCCGTGGCCGGCGGCCATCCGTCTCTACTGGCACCAATGGGAGCCCCGTTGGGAGAACGAGATGCGGCGGTTGCGTGCGGGGGTGGCCTCGTCGTGGGCCCTGCCGGTGACGGCCAGCGAAGAGGAGCGGGGTCTCTGCCAGGCGGAGTGCCGCGCCGCCGCGCCGCCGCGGTACGGCGGGGGCCTGGTGGTGGTGGCCGCGGCCGGCCTGGAGATGTACGAGCTGCTGGCGGCCGCTTGCCGGTATCGCGGGCTGGCCACGGCAAGAATCCGCCCCGACCGCTGCGCGGCGTCCCTGGCGTTCGACGGGGCCGCCGCCGCACTCTTCGATGCGTCGGACTTCTCCAGCAGCGAGGAGGCTGTTCTGGGCCGGCTGACCGAGTGCCTGCGGCCTGCGCCGGCGCTGGTGCTCCTCGATTTCCCTCGCGTCGAGGACGGCGACCGTGCCCGCGCCGCCGGCGCCGCCGCCATCCTCTCGAAACCTTTCTCTCTCGACGAGCTCGACTGGCATCTCGACCGGTTGCTTTCCGTCTCGGCCAGGTAGGCATCACCCGGGACGGATGTGGAGGCGGCAGCAGCCGTCGCCGCCGGGCTGCCAGGTTTCGTTCTCAAAGGAAAACCCCGCTCCTTCGAAGAGCCCATTGTCGACGCGGGCGGCGATACGGCAGAGGGTGGCCACTTCCTCGTCCGGCAGGCCGGCCTCGAGCCAGGCGTCGCGGAGCGGGCAGCCGCGGAACTGGATGTCCAAGGAGCGGTCGTCGGCATGGAGGACCTCGGGCTGGAACATCCGCCCCTCGTCGGGAACGCCGCTGAGGAAGCGCTCCTGGAGTCCTGCCAGATCGGCGGGGGCCAGGTCGGCGTACTTGGCCCCCGACTGGCGGCCGCGGCGGTAGATGGCCCGGGCGAGAACCGCCTCCGCCCGTTCCGCCCCCAATTCGCTGCGGAGCTCGTCGTAGATCAAGTAGTAGATCATCGCCCGGTTCTTGTAGGCATCGTAAAGCTGGCGGCGGAGAGTCTCGGCAGACATGGTCGTGCTCCTGCGAGAGGGTGCGGCACCCAAAGGGGGTTGGCTAACGGCTCGGGGCCTTTCCGGCAGGCACAGGAAATGCGCGGGTCGTCCGCACACCCGGTCGTTCCCAGGCGGACCCCATGCCGGTGTGCCGCCTGCCGGGGGTGCCGACATTCTCGCCGCAGAACCGCCGAATCGCAATCGGACGCGGGGGAAAAAATGCCGCCGCCGACCGGCACCTCAAGGGCGAAGTGTGTTGCGGGGGCGTTCCGCCGTCTGGACGGCCTCGGCCGGGCGGCGCGCGAGGATGACCACCGTCTCATCGGGATGGAGGAAGCGCGGCTCGCGGGCCAGGATCTCGAACTGGCCGGGGAAGGCCTCGTGGATCTCGCCCTCGTACTTGTTCAAGGTGAGCACCTTCAGCGGCCCCTCCGCCGCCGCCTTCGCCGAAAGCTCGGCGAAACTCCCGCAGTGGGAGACGGGTTGCCCCGCGTAGTAGACGTAACTCTCGCGGAAGAAGCGGTAGGTGACCAGATCGCCGACGTTTGCACCCCGGGCGTGGAAGGCGGCGAAGAGCTTGCGGCCGTCCTGGTGCCGGTCGACGCCGAGCGCCGCGAAGGCAAACACCGCCGTGACAAAGGCCGCCGAGGTTACTACGTACACGAAGAGCGTGGCCCGCGGCTGCAGCCGCTCCGAGAAGACCAGCCCCGCCAGGCCCCCGGCGAGGAGCAGCAGCCCGACGAGCCCCAGCATCCACTCGCCGGGGACGAAGATCGACGCCACCACCGGCATGACCACCAATAGCCCTGCCCCCGCGAAAAAGAAGACGCCGGCGGCATAGCGCATCCAGACGCGGCTGAAGCGGGCCGGCTCGGCCATCCACTCGTCGATGAACAGGCCGGTGAGCATTGCCAGGGCGGGATAGGCGGGGAGGATGTAGTGGGGGAGCTTCATGGCGCAGACGGACCAGAAGATCATGAAGCCCCCGAACCAGGCAACGGCGAAGAGGACGGGCAGGCGCTGGGGATCGTCGTAGCGCAGGCGGCGGCAGGCCACGAGGATCGCCGGCCAAATGAAGATCGACCAGGGAAAGAAGCCGACGGCCACGGAGACGAGGTGGTACCAGACCGGGCCGGTATGGCCCAGGATGGGCTCGACGAACGGACCCAGGTTGTAATTGGTGAGGAAGTCGACGATCCAGGCACCGCCGGTCCGCAGCGTCACCAGGATGTACCAGGGCAGGGCCACGGCACCCACGACGGCCACCGCCGTAACCGGACGCATGCACCAGACGATGCGGCCGATGTTCGCCGGGGAGAAGAGCCGCAGCGCCCAAATCGCCCATGCGAGCCAGCGGCGTGGCGAGGCGACCGGCGCGCTCAGCGCCGGTCCAGTCGAAATCAGCAGGAAGAGCCCCATGACCACCACGGGGAGGATCACACCGATCGGTCCCTTGGCCAGCACGGCCAGTCCCACCGCCGCGTAGCAGAGGGTGAACCAGATCCACGAGGCCGGCCAGAAGGGGACGGCGGTACGGTCACCGCCGGCCGTCGCGTCCCCCTCGGCCGCCGCCTGCGCCTTTAGGGCACCGACGACGAGAAAGAACATCGCCAGGGCCGTGGCGAAGCCGAGGGCGGCGTCGACGGTGGCTGCCCGCGCCGAGATCGTGAAGATGATGTTCGAGGCCATGATGAGGCCGGCCCAAAAGCCCACCGCCGGGCGGAATAGAAGCCTCCCAATGTGGTAGGTGAGCAGTGCCGTGGCGATCCCGAAGACGGCGGAGAAGAAGCGGACGGCGAATTCGGTCTCGCCGAAGAGCGCCATTCCGGCCATCATGAGCCAGAACATCAGCGGCGGTTTGTCGGGAAACATCTCCCCGTTGAAGACGGGGACGACCCAATCGCCCCGGGCCAACATCTCCCGGGCACAGGCAGAGTAGAGGGCCTCGTCCATGTCCCACAATCCGGCGGCGCCCAGATTGGTGAAGAACACGACCGCGGCGACTAGAGCGATCAAAATCTGGTGGATGATCTGTTGGCGCATCGGGCTGAGTTTCCTATAAGACGCCCTTGAAGAACGGCGCGGGGTGCCATGGAACGACGCGGCAAGGCCGGGCGACGCCGGGCACCCGAACGAACGGCCGGCGAGTCTAGGACGACGTCGAGGATTTCGCAACAGCAATTTTCTCGGCGCAGTCCCCCCTGATGGCCGATGACATAAGGCTCGAAGCGACGCCATCCTTGATGGGGCCGTGCGGAAATGGCCGGGCGCCGTTCTTGTGAGCTTTTTTGGGACGTTTAGTTGTGATTCATCACCGTTCACCGGACGACAGGAAGTCGCGGCAGGCGCCGATGCCGCCGAGCACCGCAGCCGTCGATAGGGCGCCGCCGGCGCCCTTCCAGAGAACGGTGTGGTGGTCGCTGGCGGCGATTGCCCTGATCCTCTTGGGAGGGGCGGCCTTTGTTGTGGATTGCCGGTTGGCCCTCTGGTCCTTGGAGGGCAGGTGGCCGCGGCTGGTCCGGGAACTCTTGACCGTGTCGGAATCCTTCGGGCACGGGATGGGGGTCTTCCTGATCCTGGTGACCCTGGGAGTGCTCGATCCATCGCGGCGGTGGGCACTCCCACGAGTGGCGGCACTATCGCTGGGAGCCGGTATTCTGGCCAACGTGATCAAGCTGCTCATCGTGCGGACCAGGCCCCGGGCATTCGGCTTCGAGGGGGACGTCTGGACGACCTTCGGATCCTGGTTTCCCCTCGCCTCGGCGGGGAGCGGCGGGCAGAGTTTCCCCTCCGGGCACACGGCCACTGCCGTAGGCCTGGCTATCGCTCTCTCCTGGCTCTATCCGCGGGGGCGCTACCTCTTCGCGGTACTGGCCGTGCTGGTGGCCCTGCAGCGGATCCAGTCGGGGTCGCATTATCTCAGCGACACGCTTGTTTCCGCCGGCCTGGCGATCATCCTCGGGTTGGCCCTCTTCCATGTCGGCCCGGCCGGGCGCTGGTTTGCCCGGCGCGAGGCACGTTGGCGAGGGCGATGGCGGGTTCGGCAGGCCGAAAAGTCTGGCGAAGATAGGCGAGGCGGCGAAGAGCGGCACAGGCGGGCCTTCGAGATCGGCGAGCCGCGGCGAAAGATCGCCTGAGTGGCCCGACCGGGCTGGCATAGACACGGGCTGCCGGCTCTTGTCGGGAACGAGATCTTTGCGTGCCACGCACAGGGTCACGCACTGACCGACACGGCGTCTTCGGCGACCCGTTCACCGCCGCGCGCAGCAAACGGGGCAGCCGCCTCTTCGCCTTCGGCACCGGGCTCGAAGAACGTCGGCTCGATGACGCGCATCGATCGCCATCGCCCCTGCAGGAAGCGGACGAGGAAGATCACGCCGACAACCAGGATCCACAAGGATCCCCAGCATGGGCACGAAGGCCAGGCTGTTGACGTTGAGCGCCAGGGTGGTGGCGGCCATGGCCTCTTCGCCGAGCCGGCCCACGAGGAGCAGCAGGATGGCGAAGGCGGCGACCTCGACGACCATCTGCAGCCCGTTGGGGCCGCCGTAGCGGAGAATCCGCTTCAGCAGGTTTGGATCGAGGACGCGGCCCGAGACAATCTGGTACTTGTCGCGGTAGACGGAACGGTGCACCAGCAGCGCGTAGACGGCCACCTTGCCCCACTGGGCGACCACCGTCGCCCAGGCGGCTCCCTCGATTCCCCAAGCGGGGAAGCCCCAGTGGCCGAAGATCCAGGCGTAGTCGAGCAGTCCGTTGAGCAGCGAGGCCGAGGAATCGACAACCATCACCACCCGCATCTCGCCGCGGCCAGTGAAGAAGGCCGCCAGGGCGGTGCTGATTACCATGGCCCCGGCCCCGAAGGCGAGGACGCGATAATAGGCGCTCTCGGCAGCGAGCAACTCGCCGCTGTGCCCCACCGCGGCAAACAGCCAGTGGGCCACCGGAACGGAGAGGAGAAACAGCGGCGCCACTCCCAGGCCGATCCAGACTCCCTGCCAGACGCAACGGCCCACGCGCTCGGACCGCCCCGCCCCTTCGTACTGGGCGACGAAGGTGTTCACGTACGAGGCCACGCCCAGCGGCAGGCAGGCCAGGGCGAAGAGGAGCATGCCGGCGGGCATGGCCGCGGCCATCGCCGTCGTCGAGTGCCAGAGGAGGAACATGCGGTCGACGAAGTGCATCACCGACCACGAGGCCGTCGAGACGATCAGCGGCAGCGCCATCAGCAGCACCTGTCGCCCCCCGGCGGGGCGCAGCCACCACCATCGCACGAGGTGCGGCAGCGCTAAGGACCGCGAAGAAGGCTTCATAATACGCTCCATTATTCCGATCGCTGATTGGACCGACTAGAGGCAGGGGAGGTTCGGGCCATTCCGCCGCCACGGCGGCGGCTCGCGGGTTTCTGTCGCGGATGGGTGGGCATCCGCCCCCAGAAAGAGGGGATGTTCTCGGGGGTTTTCACCCCGGCGCCGCCTTGCGGACCACGGGAGCGATACTTAGAATGGAGGACGCTTTGAGAATGATTCTCAGTCCCGCCTCCCTACCCCTCAATGCTTCGCGGAGTGCCCCGTGGACAGCCTCGTTTGCTTGACTCAGTTGCCCAGCGGCCAGCAAGCCTTCATTCGGGGGCTGTTCGGGCCCCCGGAACAGGTGCACCGCCTCAAGGAATTCGGTCTCCGCGAGGGACTGGAAATCGAGGTGTTTCGTGCCGGCAATCCCTGCATCCTGAAGATCGGCGGGGTCAGCAAGGTCTGCCTCCGCGCCGACACCAAGGTCGAGATCCTCGTCCAGCCCCTCGCCGAATACGATCCGGTCGCCCCGCGAGAGCTCGCCCCGCAGCCCGCCGTCTCCTGACGGACTCGTGATTCTCGATGCCTCCCCCCAGCCCTTCCCGAGTGCAAACCGTTGCCCTGATCGGTAATCCGAATACGGGGAAGTCGACCCTCTTCAACGCCCTGGTGGGCGTTCACCAGCGGGTGGGGAACTACCCCGGCGTGACCGTGGAGAAGAGGACCGGCCGACTCACGCACGGCAGCGGCAGCGTCGAAGTTATTGACCTCCCGGGGACCTACAGTCTGGCCCCCAGGAGCCGCGATGAGCTGGTGGCCGTCGAACTGCTCCTCGGCCGCCTCGCCGATACGGCACCCGTCGACGCGGTCCTCTGCGTCGTCGATGCTTCCAACCTGGAGCGGAACCTCTATCTCGTCAGCCAGGTTCTCGATCTGGAGATCCCCACGGTAGTGGCAGTGAACATGGTGGATCTCGCCGAGCGCGAGGGAGCGGTCATCGACTTCCTTGCCCTGGAGGAGCGCCTTGGCGTGCCGGTGGTTCCGGTGCAGGCCCACCGCAAAATAGGGATCGGGGTCCTCAAGGACACGCTGGCAAATACAACTACAAGCCCCTCTATAACGGGGCCCAGCGGTCCGTCCCCCAGTTCAGCGACGCCAAGCGCACCTCCGGAGGTCCTGGAGGTCTCGGAGAGTCGGATAGGCGGCCCGTCCCGTAGCGCGCCGTCGCGAGCGGTCTTTCCAAACGCGTTCGAGACGGAGACCAAACGGCTGGCGGTGCGGGCGGCCAATGGCGGCGGCGCTCCGCTGCCCGGCTGGGCCGTGCGGCGGTTGCTGCTCGATGCCGACGGTCTGCTGGAGGCCGACCTGATCGCGGCCGAGAACGGCCGCCTCCACGAGGCACTGCGGGCCGCCCGTTCCCGGCTTGCCGAGGCCAGTTGCCCCCTACCCGAAGTGGAGACGACCGTCCGCTACACCTGGGCGCGGGGGGTCCTCGACGGCGTCGTCACCCGTGCCGGGGAGCGGCCGACGAGCCTGACCGACCACATCGACCGCGTGCTCACCCATCCGCTGAAGGGGCTGACCGTCTTTGCCATGGTGATGTTCGTTGTCTTCCAGTCGATCTTCGCGGGGGCCGTCCCGGCGATGGAGGCCATCGAGGCGGCGGCCGGGGGGCTGGGCGCCTGGCTGGAGGGGAGCATGGCGGCGGGCCCCTTCCGCAGCCTGCTCGTAGACGGGGTGATTGCGGGCGTCGGCGGCGTGCTGGTCTTCCTCCCCCAGATCTTGATTCTCTTCTTCTTTATCGCCCTTCTCGAGGACTGCGGCTACATGGCCCGCGGCGCCTTCCTTATGGACCGGTTCATGGTCCGCGTGGGCCTGAGCGGCAAGTCGTTCATCCCTATGCTCTCCTCGTTCGCCTGCGCCATTCCGGGGGTCATGGCAGCACGGACCATCGAGAACGAGCGCGATCGCTTGACCACCATCCTCGTGGCACCGCTGCTGACCTGCTCGGCGCGGCTGCCGGTCTATGCGCTGCTCATCGCCGCCTTCGTCCCCGCTCACGGTTACCTGGGCGGCTGGGTGGGCCTCCAGGGGCTGACGCTGGCGGGCCTCTACCTACTGGGAATCGCGGCGGCGGTGGCCGCCGCGCTGGTCTTCAAGCGGACGCTCTTCCGGGGGCGGACGCCGGCGTTCCTCATGGAACTGCCGAGCTACAAGTGGCCCTCGCCCCGCACGGTCTTCTTCCGGGTCGCCGAGCGCGGATGGGTCTTCATCCGCTGCGCGGGGACGCTGATCCTCGCCGTGTCGATCCTCGTCTGGGCGGCCCTCTACTTCCCCCGCAGCGAAGCGGTGGAAGCCGAATACGCGCCCCAAGCAGCGGCCCTGGAAGCGGCACTGGCCGACCACGCCGCCGAGGACCCGCGGCACGCCGAACTCGCCGAGCAGCTTACCGAGGTGAATCGGCAGTGGCAGGCGGCCCACCAGCGGCAGAGCATCCTCGGACGCATGGGGCGGCTCATCGAGCCCGCCGTCGAGCCGCTGGGATGGGACTGGCGGATCGGTTGCGCCGCGATCGCCTCCTTCCCGGCGCGGGAGGTCGTGGTGGCGACACTGGGCGTGATCTTCGCCGTCGGCGAGGACGTCGAGGATGAAGAGGGGGCCACGCAACTGAGCGCCCAATTGAAGGCCGCCACGTGGGAAGGGGACAGCCGGCCGCTCTTCACCCTGCCCACGGCGCTATCGATCCTGGTCTTCTTCGCCCTCTGCGCGCAGTGCGCGGCGACCTTGGCGGTGATCCGCCGCGAGACGAATAGCTGGCGCTGGCCCGCCTTCACCTTCGCCTACATGACTGCGCTGGCCTACTTGGGTGCCCTCGCCACCTACCAGATCGGTTCGCTGCTCACTTGAGGCCCCCCTTCCGCGAGCTACTCCGGTGCGCGGAGGCGGTCGAGGAGCTGCTCGAAGCGGGGCCGCCATTCGGGGCCGCCGAGGTCGGGATCGAGGACCCGGAGCAGCGAGATCATCCGCAGGGCCTGCGCCGTGTTGCCCGCCCGGGCGTGCAGCGAGGCGACGGCATACCTGGCACGGTAGTAGGTATCGCTGCCGCGAGGGGCCTGCTGTTCGACCTTCCGCCAAGCATCGAGGGCCGCTTCGAGCGAGGCGCGATCCCCGCGTCGCTCGAGCAGCTCGGCATACGACTGCCACTCGGCGGCGCCGGCCGCTCCGGCGCGGACGATCCGCTCGTAGTGGCTCAAGGCCTCTTCGCTGCGGCCGGCGTCGGCCAGGGTGCGGGCGTGGAGGCGCGCGAAGCGATCGGCCAAGGGGGGGGCGAGCGGCGCGGCGGCCAGGTGCTCCGCAACCCGCAGCCGCAGGGCAGCCAACTCCTGCCGTGGGGCCGAGCCGTCGGCGGGCGCCAGCCCGGCGAGTTGCTCCATCACCTCGACGAGCACCGCCGGATTCTCCGCGGCCTCGTCGAGGACCGCGGCAGCACGTTGAAAATCCCCTTCCACGGCGTGAACGACGGCCAACGTCGCCGCGGCGGCGGACCGCCACTCGGCGGAGGCGTCGGGCGCCCCGGAGAGCGCCGCGGCCAGCGCAGCCGCCGGCGGTCCGGACGTGGCCTCGGCATAGGCCAGCCGGATGCGGACGGCGTCGAGCAGGGCCTGGCGGGCCAGGTCGGGCGTGATGGAATGGCCTTCGGCCAGCGACTCCAGCCACCCGGCGGCGTCCTCGGCGAGGGACGCGGGCGACTGCTCCGAGACATCGACGTCCGCCAGCCAGCGGCGGTAGCACGCTGTAACTGCGGACACGGCGGCCGGGAACTCGGCGGCGCCGGGACCGATGCCGCGATAGGCGGCGATGGCGTTCTGCCAATCGCCCTGGAGCTGACGGAGGCGGCCGAGTTGCCAGCGGGCCGAATCGGCGGTGGGCGATTGGGGCCAAATGCGAAGGTGTTCCTGGAGTAGTGCGGCATAGTCGTCGATCCGCGCAGGATCGCTCCGGGCAAGCTGCGCGGCGTGGTATACGGCCAGCAGGTGGGCCGGGGGGGCCTCGGGACGATTCCATGCCTCTTCGGCCAGCTCGCGGAAGCGGCGGCGGGCCGCGGCGTGGCCTTCGCGGCGGTGTTCGATGGCGGCGGCCGCATAGCGGAGCTCGAAGGCGCGCTCCGCTTTTCCTTCCGCCGCGGCCAGTTCGGCGGCGCGATCGTAGGCGGCCAAGGCCTCGTCGATCTCGCCGCTGCGATAGGCCCCCTCAGCCGCGTGGGCGAGCATGGTCACGTCGCTGCTGGCCGAGGACCGGCGGGCGGTGCCCGCCAGCAGTAACCCCGCCCGCCGCGACCAGAGCGGACCGTGGGCGCCCTCGATGCGTTGCACCAACTCCCCGGCGTGCTGCCGCCAGCGGTCGGCCTCGTCCGGCTCGCCGTTCTCGTCCGCCGCCTGCCATGCCGCCAGGCACGCCGACAGGCGGGCCAGGTCGAGCTCTGCGGAGATCGCCCCCTCGCGCTCGCCGGTGCCGATCCGTTCGACGGCCCCCGCCACGTCGCCCCGATCGAGGGCCAGGTGGATGCGCTCCGCGCGCGCGCGGAGGACGACTTCGGCCGGGACGCCTTCCGTCTGCTCGATGGCTTCGAGGTAGCGCTCCGCGGAGTCGAGGTCGGCCAGCAGCCGGTAGCACTCGACGGCCTCCAGGCGGCTGGGCCAGGCGAGGGGGTGGTCGTCGTCGAGCCGGCTCAGCGGCCCGAGGAGCTCGACCGCCTGGGTCAGGGCGTGCGCCCGGTCGGGGCTGTCCGCGGGGAAGGCCCGGGCCTGATTGCGGAGTGCGCGGGCGAGCTGATACTGGATGTCCCAATCGAGCGAGATCCGCTCCTGGTCGGAGAGCCCTCCGGGAAGGGATTCGCGGGCCGCTGCGCGGAGCGATCGCAGCGTTGCCGCCGCCTCGCGGAGCTCCTCGCGAGCCTCGGCGAAGTGCCGCTCGCGATCCGCGGCGAGCAGTTCCCCTTCGGCACGGGCCAGCTCGCCGCGCGCCAATCGCACCAGCGCCCCCTGGTAGCGGACGAGCACTGCCCGCGGGTGGTGGGGCCTCCGCGCGAGGAATCCCTCGAGCACCCCGCCGGCCTCGTCCCAGAGGGCCGGCCGGGCGGCCGGCGGCGAGGCGGCGGCCTGCTCGGCCAGCGTGCGGGCCAGCTCGACGACCAGAGCGACCTCGGCCGATTCCTCGAGCCCCTCGCCTTCGAGTTGCCGACGGCAATAGCCGGCCGCCAATTCGTAGAGCTGCCGCTCCCGCAGGCCGGCAAGGAACCGCGCGTCGCTCGATTCCGCGCCCCCTGCCGCGGCGACCATCCCCCCCGCCAGCGTAAGCCACGGCGCGAGGAACGCCCCGATCTTGCTGAGAATCGTCCCGTAGCGCGGTCCTCGGGCGGGGGAGTGGCCGGTCGCCCGCGGTCGGCGGCCCGCGTGCGGTCTGTTGGTGCTGCTCGATGCCGATACCGCCCCGCGCGGCCGAAAAGCACTCCGGCCGCCCTCCACTTCGCGGAGGAGCCCTTCTATCGTCGGGTTCAGCCACTTCACCAAGAGGGTCGCCTCCAGCCAGACCCGCAGCGCCTCGCTCATCCCCCCGAATGTCGATCCTGCCGCACGGGTATCGGGTTCACCCCGCCGGCCACTTGCCGGATTCACCCGGTTGCCGCCGCCGAGAACTGCACACGGACGAGCCCCACCCGGCGGCAGAGGTCGTAGACGTCGATGACGGCCTCGATGGGCACCTCTCCGTCGGGATCGAGGATCACCGGGAGGTCGGCCTGCACCGCCGCCACGCCCGCGAGGACCTCCCGGACTTCAGCGAGGCTTTCCAAGGGCCGGTCGTTGACTCTCCACTCCAAAGTTCCATCCCGCCAATGAATACGGACAATGACCTGGTCCAGATCGAGGAGTTCCGGTTCCACGGGCTGCTCGGCCGTGGCGCCCGCCCACGATAGCGTAGCGGGGAGACTCTCCTCGACGGTTCGGAAGCTCGCCGTGCAAACGAAAAACACCAAGAGGAGAAAGATGACGTCGATCATCGGCGTCATCTTCACCTCCAGCCGGCCGCGGTAGTCACGGTGGTAACTGGGGCGACGCATGGAAGGTGCCGGGTGCTTTAGGGAAACGTCGGGGAGGCGGCCGATCGGCCGTTCCTCCTCTCACTATAACACTCTGCGGCGTGGGCGTCTTTACGAGGTTGCCCAGCGGGCGAACCCTTTCCCCAACCTTCGGCGTATCTTATCCTTAGGGAGTGGGCTTTCCGGCGGCCGGCCCTGGGCAGGCCGCTCCAGAGCCCCATTCGATCGATCCATCTCCGCCATCTTCCCTGCCCGTTTCAGGCGCCTCGATGCGGTTTTACCCGCCACGCACCCTGCCGACCCTGCTCGCCGCGGGGACATTCCTCCTGGCGGCCGGCGTTGCGGCCGCGCAGGAGCCCTTCGATCCGGCGGCGGCTCCGGCGCGCGTCGATCGCGCCGATGGCACGGTCCGTGCCGCCGTCGAGCGGGCCCGGGAGTACCTGGCCAGCGGGGAGTGGGGCGAGGCCGTCGATGCCCTGTCCGCTTTGATGGAGACCGCAGGCGAGAGGCTTCTGCCGGTCTCCGAGTGGCGGTTTGTCCCCGTCAGCCACTATGCCCAGTTGCTGCTCGCCACGATGCCCCCGGAGGGGCTGGCGGTTTACCGTGAGCGGATCGACCGTCTCGCTCGCAGCCGCTACGACGAAGCGAGCGCGCAGCGGGACTGGCCCTTGCTCCAAACGATCGTCGACGAGATGTTTGCCAGCAGCGTGGGAGATCGGGCGCTGCTGGCGCTCGGCGAGCGGGCCCTGCTCGACGGCAGGTTGGCCACCGCGCGCGATCACTGGGAGAGGATTATTCCCGCCGAGCCGCCTGCGGATCAGCCGGTTTCCTACCTGGTCTATCCCGACACGGACCTCGACCTGGCGGCCGTGCGGGCTCGTCTGGTGCTGGTGTCGATTCTGGAAGGGTCGGCCGAGCGGGCCCGCGAGGAGCTGACCGCCTTCACGGCGCTGCACGGCGACGCGCGGGGGCGACTGGGCGGGCGGGACGTGGTCTATGCCGATGCCCTCGCCGCGCTGCTCGCCGAGCGCCTCACCTGGCCGGCTGCGCCGACGGAGGGCCGCGATTGGCCCACCTTCGCCGGTTCGCCCGCCCGGAACCATCTTGCCGGGCAGTCGCTCGATCCGGGGCGTGTCGCCTGGCGGGTGCGGCTCGATGCGGATCGCTTTTCACGAGAATCCCGCCCGGAAGAGAGAACATGGGCGGCCGCGGCCGGCGAACGCCCCCGAGGCGGTCTGTCCCACTTTCCCGTGGTCTCGCAAGACCTGGTTCTCTATGCCGGGTCCACGGAGCTCTTCGCGCTGGACCGCCTCTCCGGGGAGCCGCCTTGGGGGCTGCGGACGCCGAGCTTCCACTCCCGCTTGGGCCCCACGGGGTTGGTCTGGCAAGCTAGCTCCCGCGAGACCGTGGGCGTTCCGCGGTACACGCTCACCGTGGAGGGAGACCGTCTGTTCGCGCGCCTCGGGGCTCCGCCGGCCCGGCAGTCGGACCGCGTGACCGATGCGGTGGCGGCCTTCGACCTGGGGGCCGAGGGGCGGCTCCTCTGGACGGTGGAGCCGGACGAGCCCGGCTGGAGCTTCGACGGCACTCCCCTCGCCGACAGCGAGCGGCTCTACGTGGCGATGCGGCGGAGCGACGTGCGGTCGCAGGCTCACGTGGCCTGCTTCGACGCCGAGTCGGGGCAGCTCCTCTGGCGGCGATTCGTTGCCGCCGCGGCCACCACGGCGGGCGAGACAACCTTCGAGCATACGCACAACCTGCTGACGCTCGTCGGCGATACGCTCTACTTCAACACCAACATGGGGGCCCTGGCCGCCCTCTCCACCGTAGACGGCCGTTTGCGGTGGGTCACCCTCTACCCCCGCGAACGCCGCGGCCTGCGGAACCGGTCGGGAGGTCTACCCCCCCGCGATCTGACGCCCTGCCTTTTCCACCACGGCGCCCTCTTCGTCGCCCCCGCCGACAGCCGCCGCATCTTCGCCCTCGATGCCGCCTCGGGGCAGGTCCTCTGGCACAGCGGCCCCGAGGTCCAGGGGGCTGCCGATCTACTCGGTGTGGTCGACGGGCACTTGATTGCCGCGGGGGATCGGGTCTACTGGATCGCTCTCCGCGGCGAGCGCCGCGGGCGGGTCGAGCATGTCTGGCCCGACGGCCCGGAGCCGCGCGGCTTCGGCCGCGGCGTGATCGCCGGAGGCGACGTCTTCTGGCCCACGCGGGAGACAATCTACGTCTTCGATGCCGCCGAAGCCCGCCTGCGGCGGGCCATCCCCTTGCAGCCGCTCGAGCTGGAAGGGGGCAATCTCGCGGTAGCCGGCGGATTGCTGCTGGTGGCCGGAAGACGCGAGTTGGCGGCGCTGGGTTCCGTGGGCTTGCCCCCCGTCGACTCCCGCGAGCCGCTGGCGGCTGCCGGGCCGCGGCCGTAGCGGAAACAACCGGTTAGTGGCCGGGACGCCGACCGCGTCCGGGGCACTCGCGTCGCCGCGCCCGGGCGGCCGCGAAGAAGAGGACGAACCCCCCAAGGAGACCCCGATGCACGACGACGACCTGGCGGCCCTCGATAAGCTTTCCGAGGCCTCCAGCGCGATCACCGCGCAGTTGGCCCGGGTGATCGTCGGTCAGCAAGCGGTGATCGAGGAGCTGTTCGCGGCCATGTTCGCCCGCGGGCACTGCCTGCTGGTGGGGGTTCCCGGGCTGGCGAAGACCATGCTCGTCCGTACGCTGGCCTCCTCCCTGTCGCTGAAGTTCAGCCGCATCCAGTTCACTCCCGACCTCATGCCCGCGGACATCACCGGCACCGAGGTCATCCAGGAGGACAAGCACAGCGGCACGCGGTCGCTGGCCTTCCTCCAGGGCCCCGTTTTCGCCAACGTGGTGCTCGCCGACGAGATCAACCGCACGCCCCCGAAGACGCAGGCCGCGCTGCTCGAGGCGATGCAGGAGCACCAGGTAACCGCCGGGGGCACGCGGCATCCTCTTCCGGAGCCGTTCTTCGTGCTCGCCACGCAGAACCCCATCGAGCAAGAGGGGACCTACCCGCTCCCGGAGGCGCAGCTCGACCGCTTCATGTTCAACACCCTCATCGACTACCCGTCCGAGGAGGAGGAGCTGGAAATCGTCAAGCGGACGACCTGCGACGATGAGGCCGTGACGGCCCCGGCCCTTTCGGCCGAGGACATCCTGACCATCCAGCGGCTCGTGCGGCGGGTGCCGGTGGCCGAACACGTGGCCCGCTACGCCATGACCCTGGTGCGGCGGACGCGGCCCGCCGACCCCCAGGCTCCGGAGTTCGTCCGCAGCTATGTCAGCTGGGGGGCCGGTCCGCGGGCCAGCCAGTACCTCGTGCTCGGCGCCAAGGCCCGGGCGGCGCTCGCCGGGCGGCAGTTCGCCGCTTGCGAGGACGTGGCCGCCGTGGCTTACCCCGTCCTGCGGCACCGCATCATTACCAATTTCAACGCCGAGGCGGAGGGGATCAAGCCCGACGAGATCACCCGCCGCCTCTTGGCAGCAGTCGAGGCCGACGCCTTCGAAGGGCCCCAGCGTGGAAGACTACCGCAAGTATTTGGACCCGCAGGTCCTCGCCCGGCTTGAGGGACTGCCGCTGCGGGCGCGGCGGATCGTCGAGGGGTACGTCTCCGGCCTCCACCGCAGCCCCTTCCGCGGCTTCTCCATCGAGTTCGCCGAGCATCGCGAATACACCCCCGGCGACGACCTCCGGTATCTCGACTGGAAGGTCTTCGGCCGGACCGACAAGTACTACCTCAAGCAGTTCGAGGAAGAGACGAACCTCATCTGCCACCTGGTCCTCGACAGCAGCGAGAGCATGACCTATCGCAGCGACCGGGCGGCGATGTCCAAGCTGGACTACGCCCGCAGCGCCGCCGCCGCCCTGGCCTACCTCGTCCTCCGGCAGCAGGACAGCGTGGGCCTGGCCGTCTTCGACGACAGCGTGCGGGCCCTGGTGCGGCCCAGCAGCAACCCCTCCCACCTGGAGCAGGTCTGCGGTGCCATGATCCAGGCGGCCACCAACCGCAAGACGGCTACCGGCACCGTCTTCCACGAGCTGGCCGAGCGGATGAAGAAGCGGGCCATCGTGGCCATCTTCAGCGACCTGTTCGACTCGGCGGAACACGCCCTCGCCGGCCTGAAGCATTTCCGCCACCGCCGGCACGACGTGGTCCTCTTCCACGTCCTCGATCCGGCCGAGCTCGAGTTCCCCTTCGAGGGGACGACGCGTTTCCGCGGCCTGGAGGGGGCCGCGGCGATGGTGGTCGAGCCCCGGGGGCTGCGGCAGGCCTACCTCACCGAGTTCGGCCGCTTTCGCCGCCGCCTCCGGGAGGGCTGCCGCGGCCGCGGTATCGACTACGTCCTCCTCCGCACCGACAAGCCGCTGGACGTCGCCCTCACCGGATTCCTTACGGCGCGGAGGTGAGCAGCACCACGCACCACTCCCCACTCCCCACGCACCAATCAACCGGTCGATCCCAACCGCCGACGCCCTCGCCATGCCATTTCCGATCTGGATTCCGCTCGCCTTCGGGCTCTCGACGCCGGCCATGCTCTGGTGGCTGGCGGCGGCGGCGGTGCCCATCGCGATCCATCTGCTCAGCCGCCGACGCTACCGGGACCTCCCCTGGGCGGCGATGGAGTACCTGCTGGCGGCGATGCGGCGGAGCCGGAGGCGGCTGCAAATCGAGCAGCTCCTCCTGCTGGTGGTCCGCACGCTGATCGTGGTCCTCCTCGTGCTGGCCATGGCCGAACCCTTCCTGGAGCGCGACCGCCTCGTGGCGGCGGCGCCGCGCGGGGCGCGGACGCACCGCGTGCTGGTGCTCGACGGCTCCGTGTCGATGGACTATCGCGCTGCGGAGACGAGCCGCTTCGGCGAGGCGCGGGAGTTGGCCCGCCAGATCGTGGCCGCCAGCCCGCAGGGCGACGGCTTCACCCTCGTCCTAATGAGCACCCCGCCGCGGGTGGTGGTGGGTACGCCCGCCCTCCAGCCCGCGGAATTCCTCGCCGCGATCGACGAGATCGTGATGCCCCACGCGCCTGCCGATCCGGCGGGGACGTTCGCCCGCGTCGAGGATCTCCTCCAGGAAGCACGCCGCCAGCAGCCGGCCCTCACGCGGGAGGTCGTTTACGTCCTTACCGACCTGGGCCGCAGCACTTGGCTCCCCGAGGAGGCCGCGGCTCTCCGGGAGAGCGACTTCAGCGACCGCGTCGCCCGCCTCGCCTCGCGAAGCGAACTGGTGGTGGTCGACCTCGGTGAAGAGGGTGCCGAAAACGCGAGCGTGATCGATCTCGCCGTGACCGACCCCTACGTGACCGTGGGCGCCTCGGTCTCCATCGAGGCCCAGTTGAAGCTCTTCGGGCGCCAGACGCGGCGCGACCAGACCGTCGAACTCCGTGTCGATGGCCGCCGCGTGGCCGGCCGCCAGCTCGACCTGCCGCCGGGCGTAGCGGTGGCCGTCACCTTCGATCACCGCTTCGACGCCCCGGGCGACCGCATCGTCGAAGTCCGCCTCGAGGGCGACCGTCTGCCGCTGGACGACGTCCGGCGAATGGTCGTGGCCGTCAAGCCCGCCGTCCGCGTGCTATGCATCGACGGGCGCCCCTCCGGCGAGTCCTTCGCCGGGGCCGCGGACTACCTGGCGGTGGCTCTGGCCCCTGAGGACGGTCGGCCCGGCGGCGTGGTCGAGGTCGATCTGGTCCCCGAGAGTGCCCTGGCGGAGATCGACCTTGCCGGGTACGACGCCCTCTTCCTGGCCGAGGTGGCCCAGTTCACGTCCGGCGAGGCGCAGCGACTGGCCGCTTTTGTCCACAACGGCGGCGGACTGGTCTTCTTCCTGGGCGAGCGAGTCCTCGCCGAGCGCTACAACCGCGAGTTGGGAGGCGAGAGGCCCAACGGCGTGCGGCTGCTCCCGGCTCGGATCGGCGGCGTGGTCCGGCGCGACGACGTCCAGCCCGGCCCCGCCGCCTGGCTCGACCCGATGGAATACGAGCACCCGGTGGTGGCGGTCTTCCGCGGCCGCGAGGAAGCGGGGCTCCTCACCACGCCCGTGCGGCGCCACTTGCGGCTGGAGGTCCCCCCCGACTCGGCTGCCCAGGTGGCCCTGGCGACGGCGGCGGGCGAACCGCTGCTGGTCACCGAATCGGTAGGGCGCGGCCGGGTGGCCCTCGTGGCCACCTCGGCCGACCCCTCCTGGACGGCGATGCCCCTCTGGCCGAGCTACGTCCCCGTCGTCCAGGAGTTGCTGGCCTACGTCGTGGCCGGGCAGGCGGAGCGGCAGAACGTCCGCGTGGGCGAGCCGCTCGAGGGAAGCCTCCCTTTGCAGGGCATCGACGCCAACGTGCTGCTCCGCCCCCCCCTGGGGGCCACCGAACCGCTCCGCCCCCGCGATGAGGACGGGCGGGCCGCCTTCAGCTACGGGGAGACCTACTTCGCGGGCGTGTACACGGTGGAGGCCGGTCCGCCGCTCGACCGCGTAGACCGCTTCGCCGCTCAGCTCGACCCCGCAGAGAGCGACCTGGCGCGGATCACGCCCGAGGCGCTTCGCGGTGAAGTCTTTGGCGGCGCGCCGGTCACCTACCTGACGCACTGGGAACAGCCGTCCGTCGCCGAGGAGGGCACACGCCCCCGCCGCGGCAGCCTCGCCAAGGGCCTCCTCTACGGTGTCCTGGCCCTGCTGCTCGCCGAGACCCTGCTGGCGTGGCGATTCGGCCATTATGGAACGTGATTTCCGCATGAACGGTGTCTTGCCAAACTGGCTGGAGCGATGGCTGGGTGTCGAGCCCGGGCCGGGCGAGGGGACCGCGTGGAGCCTCGACCATGCCTGGACCTGGGCGCCCTGGATGACGCTCCTCTTCCTCGCCGCGGCGGCGGCTCTCGTGGTGGCCGTCTACTGGCGGGAGAACCGGCAAGCCCGCACCGGCTTCCGCATGCTGCTGGCGGGGATCCGCATCGGCCTGGTGGTGCTGGTACTGCTGCTCATCGCCCAGTTCATGCTCGCCCTCTCGCGCACGGGACTGCCTTATGTCGCCGTGCTGCTCGACGACTCGCTGAGCATGACGGTCGCCGACCGCTACGACGAGTCCCTCCGGGAGGCCTTCGCCAAGCGCGTGGCGGCGGCCGGCTACGAGGCTCCCAGCCGGTGGGACCTGGCCCGCACGCTCCTCACCGAACGCGACGCCCGGCTACTCCGCCAGGTGAGCGACGGCCACCGCCTGCGGCTCTACTACCTGACCGGTCCGCGCTTGAGCGAAGCCGAAGGGGTCGGGTCCCTCGTTGCGGAGTTGGCGGAGGAGGCCCCGCACGGCGATCGCACGCCCCTGGGAGCAGCGGTGCAGACGATCCTCGACGATCTGCGGGGCACCGCGCCCGCGGCGATCGTCCTCCTGACCGACGGGATCAACACCGAGGGACCCTCGCTGGCCGAGGCGGCCGACGTGGCCCGCCGCCGTGGTGTACCCCTATTCCCCGTCGGCCTGGGCGATACCCGCCCGGTCCGCGACGTGCGCCTGACCGACCTGTTGGTCGACGATGTGGTCTTCGTCGACGACGTCGTCTACTTCGACTTCCAGGTGACCGCCTCGGGGTACGAAGGCGAATCGGCTACCGCGGTGCTCCGCGAGGAGGGGCGAAGCGAGGTGCTGGCGCGGCGGGAGCTCAACCTTGGGCCGGACGGCCAGCCGCGGCCGGTCCGCCTCTCCTACCGGCCGCAGGAAGAGGGGGAATTCACCTTCGTCGTCGAGGTAGAGCCCCTCGAAGGGGAGCTGACCGAGGACAACAACCGCCAGGAACGGCTGGTCCGCGTCCGCCGCGAACAGATTCGCGTGCTGCTGGTGGCCGGGCAGCCGACCTACGAGTTCCGCTACCTGCGGAATCTGCTCGTCCGCGACGACACCATCCAGCTCCGCACCTTCCTCCAGGAGGCCGATCCGGAGTATGCCGACCAGGACGCCGCCGCACTGCGGGTCTTTCCCGTCCGCCGCGACGACCTCTTCGATTACGACGTGGTGATCCTCGGCGACGTAGACCCCCGCGCCCTGGGTACGGCCAGCCTGGCGAACCTGGCCGAGTTCGTCGAACGGCCGGGGGGCGGCGGATCCCTGATTCTGCAGGCCGGCCCCCGCTACATGCCCCTGGCCTACCGCGACACGGAGCTGGCACGGCTGTTACCGGTCGAGGCCGACGGGGTGCAGCACCGCCCCGCCGACGCCGCCCTGGAACGCGGGGTCGCCGTATCGCCGACCGAGTTGGGGCTGGCCAGCCCGCTCGCCCAGCTCGGCGAGGATTTCGCCGAGAGCCTGGCCGTCTGGCGGGAGCTGCCCCGGCTCCACTGGCTGGTCGAGGCACCCGACGTCCGACCCGGCGGGCGCGTGCTCCTCGAAGCGCCTGAACTGCTCGACGACCGCGGCCGGACGTTGCCGGTGCTGGTGATGCATTTTGTGGGCGGCGGGCAGGTGGTCTTTCAAGCGACCGACGAGACGTGGCGGTGGCGTTTTCGCGCGGGCGAGACCTACTTCGCCCGCTACTGGGTGCAGTTGATCCGCTACCTGAGCCGCGCCAAGCTCGGCGAGGGCGAAGGGGCCACGCTCGTGGCCGACCGGCGGGAGTACCGCCGCGGCGAGCCGGTGCAGCTCCGCCTCCGCTTCGCCGATCCCGCCCTGACCCCCACGACGGACGATGCCGTGGTCGTCGTGCTCGAGCGCGAGGGGCACGCCACGGAGCGGATCGCCCTCTCGCGGAGCGCCGCGGCCCACCACGTCTTCGAGAGGACGCTCCGCGAGCCGGCCATCGGCGAATACCGGGCCTACCTGGCGTCGCCGGCCCTCCCCGGCCCCGCGCCGTCCGCCCGCTTTTCCGTGGCGCCCCCGCCGGGCGAATTCGCCCGCGTGGCCATGGATGCCCCCGCGCTCCGCCAGGCGGCCGAAGTTACGGGGGGCCGGTTCTTCACCATGGCCGACGCCGACCAGCTCCCTGCCGCTCTCCCTCCGGGACGGCAGGTCCCCGTGGAAACGCTCCCCCCGACGCCTTTGTGGAACCGCTGGCCGGCGCTGCTGCTCGTCCTTGCCCTGCTGACCACGGAGTGGCTTCTCCGCAAGGCCGGCGGCATGGTGTAGGCCGCGGAAGGATCTCCGGTAAGATGAATGGTAGGGGCGAGGGAGAGGAGTTTTCGGTTTTCCGTCTCGGGCCGGGAATCAGCCGGGATGGTAGGGGAAGGATGAAGGGGCTGGGGCGTGTTGGTAGCTGAACTCGTAAGAGTTCAGTGGGTTGGCAGGTTGGCCGGGCTGAGTTTTTTTGCGAATTCGGCTACCGGTTGCAACTCGGCAGGAATGGACGAAGCGATCGATGTCCCATCCGCTCGAAACCCGCCTTGCGGTGCTCCGGCACCGCCTGCGGCGGCTCTTGGCCGTCTACGGCCTGGGGTGGGTAGTGGCCGTGGGGTTGGGGATGATCATCGGCCTCGGTGCGCTCGATTACCTGGTCCGCACTACCGACGTGGGGCTGCGGATCATGGCCACGCTGGCCGTGTTGGGTTCCGTCGCCTGGGCGGTCTGGCGGTTCGCCTTTCAGCCCTTCTCGACAACCTTTTCCGACGTGGCCCTGGCCCACCGCGTGCAGCGGAGGTTCCCCCAAGTGGGCGAGGTGCTTCCCACCGCCGTGGAGTTCCTCCGCCAGGCGGAGGACGATCCGACGGCGGGCTCGCCGGCCTTGCGGCGGGCGGTGATCGCGCGAGCGACGGCGCAGACCGAATCGCTCGATTTCGGCGCCGTTCTCCACCCCCGGCCGGCGCGGCGGGCGGCCCTGGCGGCAACCGCCGTTGCCCTGGCGGCGGCGGCGCTGGCGCTCATCGATCCGGCGTCCGCGAGCATTGCCCTGGCCCGGCTGGCGAACCCCTTCAGCGAGACGACCTGGCCCCGCCGCACCCAGCTTGCGATCCGCGAACCGGTCGACCGCGTGGCCCGCGGCGAAACCTTCGAGGTCGAAGTCGTCGACGCCCTCGGCGCTCGGCTTCCCACCCAGGGGACGATCTACTACCGCTTCGTGGAAGCCGACGGACCGCGCCTCGAACGGCAGCCGCTCGATCACCGGGGCGACGTCTTCGTCGCCCGGCGCGAGGCGGTGGCCCGCCCCTTCTCCTACCGCGTCACCGCCGGCGACGACGACACGATGCCCTGGATGCCGGTCGACGTCGTCGAACCGCCGCGGATCGAACGGCTCAACGTGCGGCTCATCCCCCCCGACTACACCGGCTGGCCGATCGAGGAGAGCGAGGGACCCATCCGCGCCCTGGTCGGTACCCGCGTCGAGATGGCCGCCGAGGCGAACAAGCCGCTCCGAGAGGCGGTGCTGCACTTCGACGGCGAACGCATCCCGGTATCGCTCGACGAGAGCCGACGGCAGATCACCGTCGCCGCAGCGGAGGGGCAGCCGCTGGTTGTCGAGCGGTCGGGGAGCTATCGCTTCGAACTCGTCGACCGCGAGGGCCTCGCCGGGGTGGCGTCCGCCGAATGGGAGGTCCGCGCCGTCGAGGATCAGCCGCCCGGTGTCGTCATCGAGCGGCCGGCGTCGACCGTACATGTCACCCCCTCCGGCTCGGTGCCCTTGCGGATTGCCGCCAAGGACGACCTGCGGCTGGCAGCCGTCGCCCTCTCCGTCCGCCGCCAGGAACAGGCAGATGTGGAGTTGCCGCTCTACGAGGGGCCGCCCCGGGCTCCCCCTCGGGACGAAGGTCTGGCGGGGGGCGGCGGGGGCGAAAGCCGCGTCGTCGAACATCGCTGGGAACTGGCCGAGCTGGAACTCGAGCCGGGCAGCCAGATCGAGTTCGTGGCCACCGCCCGCGACTACAAGCCCCAGACGGGCACGAGCGCCCCGGGCCGCCTCATCGTGGTCACCCCCGACGAGTTGCTCCACCGCCTCACCGCCCGCCAGTCAGCCATCCTTGCCGATCTGGCGCGGCTGCTGAAGACCCAGCAGCAGGCCGCCGAGGACGTCCGCCAGGCGCGGATCCGCCTCGACGAGACCGGGCGGCTGGAGCGCGCCGGGCTCGACGCCCTCCGCGGCGCGGAGCATCACCAGCGCGTGGTCGAGCAGGGACTCGTGGGCCCCGGCGACGGCGTCGCCGGGCACGTCCGCACCTTGCTCGAAACCCTGGCGAACAACCGCATCGACAGCCCGGAGGTCCAGCGGCGGATGGCCGGCCTCCTCGACGAGTTGGAGCGGTTGGGCCGGGAGCCGCTGCCCGGCGCCGTCGGCGAGCTGACCGCCGCCGCCAAAGCGGTCCAGGTCGCTATCGAAGAGGCAGGTGCCGCGGAAACATCGCCGGCCGGCGCCGGCGAAGACCTCTCCCCCGCCGTTGCCGAACAATACGCCCTGGCCGAGGGGGCGCTCAGCACCGCTTCGACCCACCAGGACGAGATCGTCGAGACGCTGCAACGGCTGCTCGACGAACTCACCGAATGGGACAACTACCGCCGCTTCCATCGCGAGGTGGCACAGCTCGTCCGCGACCAGGAGGCCCTCTCCTCGGAAACGGCAGACTTGGCGCGGGCCACGCTCACCCGCGAGCTCCGCGACCTTTCGTCCGAGGAGGTGGCCGAGTTGCGGGTGGCTGCCGCCCGGCAGGCCGAGCTGGGCCGCCGCCTCGAGCGGCTCCTCGTCGAGATGGACCGCACCGAGGAGCGGCTCCGCGAGAGCGAGCCGCTCGCCGCCCAAACCGTGGCCGACGCCGCGGCGCGGGCAGCCGAGCGGCAGGTGGCCGGGGGCATGCGGCAAACGGCCGGGCGGATCGAGCAGAACCAGATGGGCCAGGCCACCGCCGGCCAAGAGCGGATCGAGGCCGAGCTCGCCGAGCTCGCCGACATCCTTGCCAACCGCCGCGAGCACGAGCTCGCCCGCCTGGAGCAGACGCTCGGCGAGGCGGCCGAGGACCTCGATCGGCTGGCGCAGCGGCAGGAGGACCTGCGGCGGCAGTTCGCCGAAGCCGCCGAGAGTCCCCTTTCACCCGACGAGGCCGACCGCCTGGCCCGCGAGCAGGAAGCCCTGGCCGCCGAGACCGATCGGGCGGCGCGGCGGCTCAGGCGGCTGCTGGCCGATCGCGCTGCCCGTGCCGCCCACGACGCCGCCCGCCGGATGACCGCTGCGGCAGACGAGGGACGCGACGGTGGCATGGACGAGGCCGCCGAGCTGGCCGCCGAGGCCCTTCACCACCTGGAACGGGCCCGCGAGGAGGTCCGCAGCCGCCAAGAGCGCGCCGAGGCCGAACTGGCCGCCGAACAGCTCGCGCGGATCAAGGACTCCGTCGAGGCGCTTCACTCCCAGCAGGAGCGCTACCTGGAGGATGCCGTCCGCATCGAGGGGCTCCGCGGGTCCGACGGCAGCCTCCCCGCCGCCCAGTCGGCCTCGCTCCGCGAGTTGGCCGCCGGCCAGCGGCACCTGCACGCCGAGACGACGCAGCTCGCCGAACGGCTCACCACCGCCGCGGCGATGCGCATGACGCTCGCTGCGGCCGCCGCGGAGATGGCCCGTGGCGCGGGGCTGATGGACCGCGGGCGGACCGACTCCCCCACCCAAGCCGCCTTGGAGGCGGCCCTCTCCCGCTTGGAGGTGCTCCTGGCGGCCCTCGACGAATCGCGCTTCCGCGATCCCGGCGACGCGCCGGACGGCGACACCCCGGAGGAGGGCGAGGACGAGCCCCCCTTGCCCCCCGAATTGGCCGAGCTGCTGCTCACCGAGCTGCGCCTCGTCCGCCTCCTCCAGGAAGACGTTCACCAACAGACACGGGCGCTCGAGGCCGCGGCCGCGGCCGGCGGACTCGACGACGAGCTCCGCCGCCGCTACACCGAACTCAGCGCCGAGCAGGGCCGCCTGGCCGACATCCTCGTCGACCTTCTCCGCGCCGTGGACGAGGCTGCGCCCTAGAACCGATCGACCCATGACCATGTTTGCAGCAAACCGAGATCGATACCGCGAACTGCCCGGATCCTGCGGTCTGGTCCGTTCGTTTGCCGTCCTCAGACAGGTGGCAGCCGGGTACGCCGCACCCGGCACAACAGCCGCTGCCCTCCTCGCCGCCCTCCTGGCCCTCTCGGCGCGCGGTCCCTTTCCCCCCTCGCCCGTCGCTGCCCAGCCGCTGCCGGGCGCGCTCGATGAAGAGCTCCTCCGCGACCCCCAGGCCGATCCGATCGACCCGATCGAGAGGGAGCTCTTCGCGCCGCAGCCCCAGGAGCGGCCGGGCGAGCCGGCGGACGAGACCGCTCGGGAATCGCTCGAAGCGCAGCTCGAGCGGGAGTTGGGCGCCGCGGGCGTCTCTGCGGGCGACAACCCGCTCCTGGAGGTCTCGCGGTGGATGCGGCTTGCCGAACAGCGCCTGGCTGACAACGACGCCGGCGAGCCGACCCAGACCATCCAGGAACAAGTGCTCGCCGCACTGGACCAACTCGTCCGCCGCGCGGAGCCGCCGCCGGGAAACGCCGGCGCGCAGCACCCCCGGGACACCGACGAGCAGCCCGATGCCGATGACCCCGACGCGGCGGAGGGCGCCGGCATCGAGCCCGGGGGCGCCGATGCCCCGGAACCCAGCGGTGAGAGCGACCCCGACGCCGAAGACCCCGCCGGTCGCCCGGCCCAGGTCGCCCCCCTGCGCGGCCTCATGGAGCGGCTCTGGGGCGAACTGCCCGAGCGGGAGCGGGAACGGCTCTTGCAGGCGCCCGTCGAGCAGTTTCTGCCCAAGTATGAAACGCTCATCGAGCGGTACTACCGCGCCTTGGCGCGCAGCCGCGAGGGGGAGCAATGAGTACTCGCGTGACTGGTGGCCGGTGGCTGGTGACTGGTGGCGCGCAAGGCGCTCACCCGTTGGCGGCAACAGGGGTGCATGCCCCTGAGAAGGGGAGTCAAGCAGACCTCCAAACCACTCGCCATTCCCCGCTTACCCCTCACCACTCCCC
>SKOZ01000045.1 GCA_007119795.1 Planctomycetales bacterium
CGCCGCCCGGGCGGCCGAGGCGGCCGCGCGCGATCGCGCCGCGGGCGAGGCGACACCGTAATGACGCGGGAGGCGTTGGACGCGTGAGCGCAGGCTTGGTAACGACCGCACGCCGGCCCCCTGCACGGCTCGCCCCGGCCGTCGTCCTCGCGGCGCTGCTCTGCGGCGCCGAGCTGCGCGGTGAGACGGCGATCCGCATGACCGACGTCACGGCGGAGTCGGGGATCGCCTTCCACCACCATCACGGCGGCGACGGCCAGGGGTACATCGTAGAAGGGGTTGTCGGCGGGATGGCCCTCTTCGATTTCGACGGCGACGGCCTGATCGACGTCTATTTCCTCAACGGCGCCCCGCTCGAGGGGACCGTGGCCGAATCCGTTCCCCGCAACGCCCTCTACCGCAACAACGGCGACGGCACCTTCGCCGACGTCACCGAACAGGCCGGCGTGGGCGATGCCGGGCACGGACTGGGCGTCACCGTGGGCGACTACAACAACAACGGCTTCCAGGACATCTACGTCAGCAACTTCGGCCCCAACGTCCTCTACCGCAACAACGGCGACGGGACGTTCACCGACGTGACGCAGGCGGCGGGCGTGGGGAACGGGGACCTGGTGGGCGCCGGCGCGGCCTTCCTGGACGCCGACGGCGACGGCACGCTGGACCTCTTCGCCTCGAACTACATCGATTTCACCTACGAGAACCACGTCCCCCTGCCCATGGGGCCGTTCTTCTTCCAGGCCAGCCCCCAGTACTACCGCCCCCTGCCCGACACCCTCTTCCGCAACAACGGCGACGGCACCTTCACCGACGTGAGCGAACCCTCAGGGATCGGCGCCGTGGCCGGCCCGGGGATGGGCGTGGTGGCCTTCGACTACAACGGCAACGGCCATACCGACATCTTCGTCTGCAACGACGGCGCGGCGAATTTCCTCTTCGAGAACGACGGCCAGGGCCACTTCCGGGAGGTGGCCATGTATGCGGGGTTGGCCTACGACTTCCTGGGCAGGAGCAATTCCAGCATGGGCGCCGACTGCGCCGACTACGACAACGACGGCCGCCTGGACCTGTTCATGACCAACTTCGCCTCGGAGATGCCGGTCCTCTACCGCAACCTGGGCGAGGGCTTCTTCATGGATTCCACGAACGCGGCCCGCGTCGACCAAGGCCTCTTTCCGCACGTCACCTGGGGGACCGGCTTCGCCGACTTCGACAACGACGGCCACCGCGACCTGTTCGTCGCCTGCGGGCACTTCGACCCCATCGAGCACGTCGACAGCCGCACGGCCTTCCGCGTCGCCAACTTCCTCTTGCGGAACGCCGGCGACGGCACCTTCGCGGACGTCTCCGCCCGGGCCGGCAGCGGCCTGGCGGTGGTGGAGAGCAGCCGCGGCGTGGGCCTGGACGACCTGACGAACGACGGGCGCGTGGACGCCGTCGTGCTCAACTCGAACGCCCCGCCGACGGTCATCCGCAACGAGACCGACTCCGGCAACCACTGGCTGCAGATCAACCTCCGGGGGGTGACGGCCAGCCGCGACGGCGTCGGCGCGCGCGTCACCGTGGTCGCCGGCGATCTCACCCAGGTGGCCGAGGTCCACAGCGGCCGCGGCTACCAGAGCCACTACGGCTCGCGGCTCCACTTCGGCCTCGGCGACCGCGATCGGGTGGACCGCGTCGAGGTCGGCTGGATCGGCGGCGGCGCGGACGTCTATACCGGCCTGGCGACAAATCGTCGCCTGGTCTTGACGCAAGGAACGGGCGAGGCGGAAGATTGACGTTGGGGCCAACGCTGCTTCCTATGCCACAGGATCGATCATGTCCAGCCGCAAACGCAACGGGAACCTCGCCCGCCGGGTGGTCGCGGAGGGGGAGACCGTCCGCGAGGGGGGCGGACGCCGCGTCCGTTATCTGCGGGTGGCGGCCGCGAGCGCGATCGTTGCGGCGGCGGTGGTCGCCGTCGCGGTCTGGCTGACTCCGCCGGAGGACGCCGTCTCGCGGTCATCTCCCCACCCCGGCTTACCCGCCGCGGCACCGCAGCCGGCGGTCAGCTTCTCCGCAACGCCGGCCGCAGCCACGGCCGAGGAGATGGAGCAGGAGGTGATCGCAACCGCCGAAGCCCTGCAGGCGCACTTCCCCGATCTTCCCGAGGCCCTCCACGTGGCGGCCGGCGTCTATGCCGATCTCCGCCAGACCGGCAGGGCCGAGGAGATCTGGAGGCGGTGCCTGGCCCTGGCCCCGACTCGCTTGGCGCCGCGTGTGGGCCTGGCGATCACGCTCCTGGAGCGCGGCGACGACGAGGCTGCCATGGAGATCCTCGAATCCGCCCTGGCCGAGGGGCAGTCGTCTCCCGAGCTCTACTATTACCTGGCAGCGGCCCTTACCAAGCGGGGGCGTGCCGAGGAGGCCGAAGAGGTGCTCCGCAAGGGGCTCGCGGAGTACGAGACCATCGCCGACAACTGGCGGCTCCTGGGGCAGACGCAGCTCCAGCTCGACCGCTTCGCCGAGGCGGAGGAGAGCCTGCTGCGGGCCTTGGACTTGGGGAGAGAGTCGTGGGAGCTCTTCTTCGCCCTGGCTACCGTCTCCGCGCGTCTGGGCAAAGACGACGAGGCGGCCTACTACCGCGAGCGGTTCCGTGAGCTGCGGGCCGTTCTTCCCGAGGAAGCGGACCGGCCCTACCAGGAGGCCTACGAGGCCGCCATGCGGCGGAACGTCGTAGACAGCCTGAGCAAGGCGGGGGCGGTCTTTGCCCGGCAGGGAGACGTCGCCGAGGCGGAGCGGCTCCTGCTGCGCGCTGCGGACCTCGATCCCGAGAATGCTCCCATCTTGAGGGAGCTGGCGAGGATGTACCTGGGGCTGGACCGCCCGGCCGACGCCTGGGCCGTCCATCGCCGGCTCGTCGAGCTCGATCCGCCCAACTTCATCGACTGCATCAACCTGGCGAAGGTGGCCGAGGATCTCGGCGACCTGGAGACGGTCGAATCGGCCTTCCAGCAGGCAATGGACCTCCGTCCCGACGTCGCCCTTCCCTACCTGGGCCTGGCCCAGCTTCACTTGCGGAAGGGGCGGTTCGAGCGGGCACGGTGGTTTGCCGAGGGGGCGGTCCGCCGCGAGCCGAGCCTTCACGCTTATGCCGCGCTGGCCGCGGCCTGCCAACAGCTCGGCGACGCCGACGCGGCCGACGCCGCGCGCGAGGCCGCCCGCACGCTCGCTGCCCGCCAAATGCCTCTGGACCGGATCGACTCGCCCTCTGCCCCACCTCGAAGATAGACTCCTGGGGACCGTCCGCATGAACGTCGCTCGTCGAGTCGCGCAGGGCTGCTCCGTGCTGTTCTTCTCTTTCTGGGCCGCTACGGCGGCAGAGGCGGCGGAACCGGCTGCGGTGCGGCTGGTCGACGCCACCGACCGCTCGGGGGTTCGCTTCGTCCACACCGACGGCGGCAGCGGCCAGGAGTATATCGTCGAGTTCGTCGTCGCCGGATTGGCGCTCTTCGACTACGACGGCGACGGCCTCATCGACATCTACCTCCTCAACGGCGCCCCACTCAAGGGGACCGTTGTCGATACGCCCCCGCGGAACGCCCTCTACCGGAACAACGGCGACGGCACCTTCACCGACGTGACGGAGCAGGCCGGGGTGGGCGATCTCGGCTACGGCCTGGGCGTCACCGCCGCCGACTTCAACAACAACGGCCACCAGGACCTGTTCGTCAACAACTTCGGCCCCAACGTGCTGTACCGCAACAACGGCGACGGCACCTTCACCGATATAACCCACCAGGCGGGGACCGGCGGCGGCGATCTGGTGGGTGCGGGCGCCGCCTTCCTGGACATCGACGGCAACGGCCTGCTGGACCTCTACGTGGCCAACTACGTCGATTTCACCTATGAAAACAACGTCTCCGGCATGCTCAGCCGCTACCGCTTCTATGCCGGTCCCCAGGACTACCGCCCCGTACCCGACATCCTCTACCGCAACAACGGCGACGGCACCTTCACCGATATCAGCGTCTCCTCGGGCATCGCCGCCGTGGCCGGGGCGGGGATGGGAATGGTCTCATTCGACCATAACGACAACGGGCACACCGACATCTTCGTCTGCAACGACAAAGGGGCCAACTTCCTCTTCCGCAACGACGGCACGGGCCGCTTTCAGGAAGTGGGGCTGATCGCCGGCCTCGCCTACGACGTCACCGGCGCCGCCAACGGGAGCATGGGCGCCGACTGCGGCGATTTCGACAACGACGGCCTGCTGGACCTGTTCATGACCGATTTCCAGGCGGAGATGCCGGTCCTCTATCGCAACCTCGGCGGCGGCTTCTTCGAAGACGTCACCCGCCGCGCGGGGGCCGGGCGCAGCGCCTTCCCGCACGTCAACTGGGGGGTCGGCTTCGTGGACTTCGCCAACGACGGCCGGCGCGACATCTTCATCGCCCACGGCCACCTGCTGGAGAACATCGAGGAAATCGATCCCCGCGCCTCCTACCGCGTGCCCAATACGCTGTTGCTGAACACCGGCGACGGCCGCTTCGCCGACGTCTCCGACCGCTCCGGCAGCGGCCTTAAGGTGGTCGAGTGCAGCAAGGGCGCGGGCTTCGACGACTTGACGAACGACGGCCGGATCGACGCGGTGATCCTCAACGCCAACAGCCGCCCCACCATCCTCCGCAACGAATCGGATACCGGCAACCGTTGGCTGCAGCTCCGCCTCCGCGGCGTCACCGCCAGCCGCGACGGCGTGGGGGCCAAGGTCACCGTCGCCGCCGGCGACCTCACCCAGGTGGCCGAGGTCCACAGCGGCCGCGGCTACCAGAGCCATTACGGCACGCGGCTCCACTTCGGTCTCGGCCGGCGCGAGCGGGTGGACCAGGTGGCGGTCCGCTGGATCGGCGGCGGCACCGAAGTCTTCTACGACCTTCCCGTAAATCAGAAGCTGGTTCTTACGCAGGGGACCGGCGCGCCCGCCGCCCCCTGAACGCCCTGCGGCCCCCTCCCGAGACCCATGCCCCACAGCGCCTTCGCCTGGATCGGCACGACCGCCCTGCTCGCCCTCGCCGGGATGGCCTCGGCCGAGCCCCTCGCGGTGCACCTGGTCGACGCCACCGATCGGTCGGGCGTCGGCTTCCGCCATACCGACGGCGGCAGCGGCGCGCAGTACATCGCCGAGTTCATGACCGGCGGGCTGGCGCTCTTCGACTACGACGGCGACGGGCTCGTCGACGTCTACCTCCTCAACGGCGCGCCGCTCGAGGGGACGGTTGCGGACACCCCCCCGCAGAACGCCCTCTACCGCAACAACGGCGACGGCACCTTCACCGACGTCACCGAAGCGGCCGGCGTGGGCGATCGCGGCTTCGGCCTGGGGGTGACCGTGGGCGACTTCAACAACAACGGCCACCAGGACCTGTTCATCAACAACTTCGGCCCCAACGTCCTGTACCGCAACAACGGCGACGGCACCTTCACCGACGTGACGCACCGGGCGGGGGTCGACGGCGGCGGGCAATTCGGCGCAGGCGCCTGCTTCCTCGACGCCGCGGGCGACGGCAACCTCGACCTCTTCGTGGCCAACTACCTCGACTTCACCTACCAGCGGCACGCGGAGCGGATGCCGTTCTCCTACCCCTATCCTCCCGGCCCCCAGGACTACCCCCCCGTGCCCGACACGCTGTACCGCAACAACGGCGACGGCACGTTCACGGACGTCAGTGCCTCCTCGGGCATCGCCGCCGCGGCCGGAACGAGCATGGGTGTGATCTGCTTCGACCACAACGGCGACGGCCGCAGCGACATCTTCGTCTGCAACGACGCCATGCCCAATTTCCTCTTCCGCAACGAAGGGGACGGGACCTTCCGGGAAGTGGGGCTCCCCACCGGTCTGGCCCACAATGCCTTCGGCAGCGACAACGGCAGCATGGGCGCCGACTGCGCCGACTTCGACAACGACGGGCTGCTCGACCTCTTCATGACGAACTACACCGGCGAGACCCCCGTCTTGTACCGCAACCTGGGCGGGGGGCTCTTCGCCGACGTCGCCAACCGGGCGGGAATCGCCGGCAGCGTGGTGCCACCGACGAAATGGGGCGTCGGCTTCGTGGACTTCGCCAACGACGGCCGCCAGGACGTATTCATCGCCTGCGGCCACTTCCTCCGGAACATCCACGAGATCGACGACCGCACCGCCTACCACGTGCCCAACATCCTCCTCTGGAACGCCGGCGGGGGGAGGTACCTCGACGTCTCCGACCGCTGCGGCGGCGGCCTGGCGGTCGTGGAGAGCAGCCGCGGGACCGGATTCGACGATCTGACGAACAACGGCCTCGTCGACGTGGTGATCCTCAACGCCAACAGCCGCCCCACGATCCTCCGCAACGCATCCGGGGGCGGCCACCATTGGCTGCAGATCCGCCTCCGCGGGGTAACGAGCAATCGAGACGGCGTGGGTGCCCGCGTCACCGTGACCGCCGGGGACCTCGTCCAGGTGGCCGAAGTCCACAGCGGCCGCGGCTACCAGAGCCACCACGGCACACGGCTCTACATCGGCCTTCGAGACCGCGACCACGTCGACCGCGTCGAGATCCGCTGGCCCGGCGGCGAGACCGAGGTCTTCACCGACCTGGCCGCCGACCGGCGTGTGGTCTTGACCGAGGGAAGGGCCGCCTCCGAGAATTGACGGGATAGCCTCGGCGCCGCCAGCGGTTGCCGGGCACGACGCACGCGAAACCTTCATCGCTTAGCCGACCATCGTGAACCACCAGCCCGCCGAGAGCGACGTCCGCCGCGCCCCCCGGGGCCCGTTTGCGGAGGAAATGGCCTCTGCGCGCGGGAGGCGCTTTGCGATCTGGACCGCACTCGCGGCCGCCCTCGGCATCCCCTTCTTCCTCTGGGCCGTGTTCGCCCCGGGCGGCGCCGCCCCAACTCCGCAGCGCGCCCCGGCCGCCCCCACCGTGGAACTCCCTTCCACGCCCGCGGCAGTGACCGCCGAGGCGCTCCAGGGAGAGCTGGAGCAACTGGCCGAGGACCTCCGCACCCGCTTCGCAGACGCGCCGCAGGCCCTGCACGTGGCAGCGGTGATCCACTTCGATCTACTCCAGCCTACCGAGGCGGAAGCGGCCTGGCGCGCCTGCCTGCAGGCGGCCCCCAACCACCTGGGGGCCCTTCTCGGGCTGGGCGTGCTGGCCACGGAGCGGGGCGAGGACGAGGCTGCCGTCGAACGCCTCCGCAGCGCCCTTGCCCTGGAGAGCGCCCCCCCTTCGGTCTACCACCGCCTCGCCGTGGCCCTGACCCAGTTGGGCCGCCTCGAAGAAGCTCGCGGCGTGCTGGGCGAAGGGGTGGAAGTCTACCCCACGGCCCCGGAGATCTGGCTCGTCCTCGGCCAGACGCAGATCCAACTGGAGCGGTACGCGGAGGCGGAAGCGAGCCTCCGGCAGGCGGTGGCGCTGGCCCCGGCGTTGGCCGATGCCCATTACTCGCTGGCCGCCGCCTGCGCCCGGCAGGGCAAGGACGATGAGGCGGAGGCCCATCGGCGCCGCTTCCGCCGCTTGCGCGGCGGCGGCCCACCCCCCGGCGACGACTTCGAGACGGCCCACCTGAACTCCCTGCGGCGGATCGCGTTGAGCCGTTACGAGGAGGCGGCCGCAGTCTACTCGGGGATCGGGGACACCGCGGCAGCCGAGGCCCTCCTCCTTCGGACCGTAGCCCTCTTCCCGGAACTGCCCGTGGGCTACCGGCCCCTGGGCACCCTCTACCGCGAGCTGGGAAGGACCGCCGACGCCCAGCTCGTCTATCGCCGCCTCGTTGAGGTGGAACCCGATCATCTGGCGCACTACGTCCACCTGGCTACCACCTCCGCCGAGCTGGGCGACTCGGAGACGGCAGAGACCGGCTACCGCACCGTGCTCGCCGCGCGGCCCGACGCCGCCTTCGCCTATGCCGGGCTTGCCAGGATCTGCCTGGAAGAGGGCAGGCTGCCGGAAGCCCGCTGGCTGGCGGAAGAGTCGCTCCGCTGGGAACCGACTGCCGAAGGCCACCTGCTTCTCGGCGAGATCCACGAGCGGTCCGGCGACCGCGCCGCCGCCCTGGCGGCCCGCGCCGAGGCGCAGCGGCTGGAGGTGGAGCCGCCGGCTCCTGCGGGGAACGCACCATGACCCTCCGCTGCCGCCTCCTTTGCGCCGCCGTCGTCGCGGCGCTGCCGGCCGCCCCGGCGGCGGCCGAGCCGTCCCTCACGTGCCCCATCCGCCTGAGCGACGCCACCGCGGACTCGGGGATCGGGTTCGTCCATACCGACGGCGGTGGCGGGGAGTACTACATCGTCGAGAGCGTGGTCGCGGGCCTGGCGCTCTTCGACTACGACGGGGACGGCCTCATCGACGTCTACTTCCTCAACGGCGCACCCTTGAAGGGAACCGTGGTGGATACGCCCCCGCGGAACGCCCTCTACCGCAACAACGGCGACGGCACCTTCACCGACGTCACCGAAGAGGCCGGTGTGGGCGACCTCGGCTACGGGCTGGGCGTCACCGTGGGCGACTTCAACAACAACGGCCATCAGGACCTGTACCTCAACAATTTCGGCCCCAACGTCCTCTACCGCAACAACGGCGATGGGACGTTCACCGACGCAACGCACGAGGCGGGCGTCGCCTGCGGCGACCTGGTCGGTGCGGGTGCATCTTTCCTCGATATCGACGGCAACGGCCTTCTGGACCTCTACGTCTCCAACTACGTCGATTTCACCTACGAAAAACATATCGAACGGACCATCGGCCGCTACCGCTTCCATCCCGGTCCCCGGGACTACCCCCCCATGCCCGACATCCTCTTGCGGAACAACGGCGACGGCACCTTCACGGACATCAGCGCCTCCTCGGGCATCGCCGCCGTGGCGGGCACCGGGATGGGGATGGTCTCGTTCGACTATACCGGCAACGGTTTCCCCGACGTCTTCGTCTGCAACGACCACTTCCCGAACTTCCTCTTCCGCAACGACGGCACGGGGCGGTTCGAAGAGGTGGGGCTCGTGGCCGGAGTGGCCTACGATTTCCACGGCAACGAGAACGGCAGCATGGGCGCCGACTGCGGCGACTTCGACAACGACGGCCTCCTCGACCTCTTCATGACGAACTACTCCTCCGAAATGCCCGTCCTCTACCGCAACATCGGCGGGGCCTTCGAGGACGTCACCCGCCGGTCCAAGGCGGGCAGCAGCGCCTTCCCGCACGTCACCTGGGGTACGGGGTTCGTCGACTTCGCCAACGACGGCCGCCGCGACATCTTCATCGCCTGCGGCCACTTCATGGACAATATCTACGCCATCGACGACCGCACCACCGTCCACGTCCCCAATATCCTCATGATGAACACCGGCGACGGCCGCTTCGTGGACGTCTCCGACCGCTGCGGCGACGGGATGGCCGTCGTGGAGAGCAGCCGCGGCGCCGGCTTCGACGACCTCTCCAACAACGGCTACGTGGACGTGGTGATCCTCAACACCAACAGCCGCCCCACGATCCTCCGCAACGAGACGGATTCCGGCAACCGCTGGCTGCAACTGAGCCTCCGCGGGGTAACCAGCAACCGCGACGCCGTAGGGGCGCGCGTCACCGTAGTCGCCGGCGACCTCACCCAGGTGGCCGAGGTCCACAGCGGCCGCGGCTACCAGAGCCACTTCGGGTCCCGGCTTTACTTCGGCCTGGGGAACCGCGAACGCGTCGATCGCATCGAGGTCCGCTGGCCTGGCGGCGGCAGCGAACGCTTCTCGGGGCGCGCTACGAACCAGCATGTGCTGCTCACGGAAGGGACGGGAACGCCGCGCCCCTAGCGGGAAGAGAATGCCCCGGGGCGCGGGACTCTCCGGCGGCTGCATCCCGCCGGCAGGGAGCCCTGCCGGGGAGGTTCGGCGACAAGCCAGAAATAGAAAAAGCGGTGATTTCTCGAGCGTCTATCGGTTGACGAGAGGCGTTCCACCGCTCAAGCTATATGGCGTCGGGCGGGACTCGACGCGCAGGCGGTACGGTCCTCGCGGGCCGCAGCCGCCTGGCGGTGAAGAACGCTTCTCTTCTTACTTATCTATGCGGGAGGAACTTGGGCCATGAAGCGTACTCGTCTGGGTTGGTTCGGTTTCGTCATCGTACTGGGATTGCTGGTGGCGATGGCGCCGCTCGGCTGCGAACAGCCGCCGGCTCCCGAGCCCACGGAAGATCCTGTTGTCACCCCGCCGGATCCCGACGCCGCCGAGCCGGCGCCGGCCGATCCGGCACCGGTCGAAGAGGTGGAACCGGTCGAGCCGGTAGAACCCGTCGAAGCGGTGGAGCCCGATGAGCCGGCTGCGCCGGCGGAGGAGGGGCCGCCGGCACCGGTCGAGCCGGCCGATCCGGAGCCGGTGGCCGTGGAAGGTCTCGAATACCCCCTCTCGGTCGCAGTGGCGCCCGGGGGCGCGATCTACGTGGCCGATCTCCACCGCCCCGGCGTCTGGCGGATCGAGGAGGGCCGCCTGAGCCTCTTCTTCGAGGCCGACCCGCGGTATCGCACCCCGCTGAACGCCGTGCGCTGTCTGGCCATCGACGACGAGGGGCGACTGCTGGCCGGCGACAGCGCCACCGGCGACGTCTACCGGTTCGATGCCGCGGGCCAGCCCGAATCGCTCACCGGCCGCGACCGGCCCCTGGGCGAGATCACCGTCCCCACCGACATCGCCGTCGACGCCGCGGGCGACCTCTTCGTCTCCGACATGGGAGACCACCGCGTGATGCGGGTTCCCAAGGACGGCGGGGCCGTGGAGCTCTTCGCCGAGGTCCACGTCCCCCGCGGCCTCACCTTCGATGCCCAAGGGCGGCTCTGGGTGATCTCCGGCCGCTCCCTGCTCCGCTTTTCCCCGGAGGGGGAGCCGGAGACGGTGGTCGAGGAGGGCGCTTTTGAGTTCCCCCATACGGTGGCCGTTCGGGAGGACGGCGTGGCCTTCGTGTGCGACGGCTACGCCGGTACGATCTGGAGGATCGCCCCCGGTGAAGCCCCCGAACCCTGGGCGAGCGGACCGCCGCTGAACAGGCCCGTCGGCATGAGGCTCTGGGGCGACCGCCTCCTCGTCGCCGATCCGCACGCGCGGGCGGTGTTCGAGATCGATGCCGAGGGCCGGATCGAAGAGCTCGCCCTGGAGCTTGAAGCGCCTTAGCGGGCCGTTTCTAATGCTTATAGAGGGGGCCGGTGCCGGCGCACCGGCTCCCTCGTAATCCCCGTAGCTGAATTCATCCCCGTAGCTGAATTCGCAAGAATTCAGAAAGCCTCAACATCGGCCCCCCCGGACGGATCGGGCGATCCGTCCTACGGATAATGAGCGGGGACGGATCAGGCGATCCGTCCTACATCGGGCGATCCGTCCTACAAGCCACCAGCCACCAGCCACCAGCCACCACATGACCTCTCCCTTTCAGCGGACCGCCGCGGCGTTGAGCCTGGCGATGGTCTTCTTCGCCGCCTGCCAGCCGCCATCGGAGCCGGAGGCCCCCAACGGACCGCCGACTGCCGACCGGACCGCGGCCGGGTTGCCGGAATCGATCGCCGAGGCGCTGGCGCTCTTCAATCACGGCGCCGCCATGATGGATCAGTACCAGTACTCGCGGGCCGCCGAGGCCTTCGAGGCCGTCCTCGAGCTGGCTCCCGACTGGACCGCGGCACGCTTCAATCTCGGCCTGGCCTACCTCAATCTCCAGGGGGCGCGGGGGGCCGAGGAGGCGCTGGACGTGGCCCGGCGGACCTTCGAGGAGGTCCTTGCCGACGACCCCGAGCACGTTCACGCCATTTTCTCGCTGGGGATGTACCACCAGCACCTCGGCAACGCCCAGGAGGCGCTCGAGTACTTCGCTTCCGCGTTCGAACTCAATCCCGACAACATCCACGCCGCCTACAAGTACGCCGAGACCCTGCTCGCCCTGGATCGGGCCGAGGAGGGGACGGCGGTCCTCGAGGAGATCGTCGCCGCGAACCCCGGATACCCGTCGGCCGTCTACCGTCTGGCGATGCAGTACCAGCGGGCCGGCGCCCGCGAGAAGGCCCTGCCCCTCTTCGAGCGGTTCCACGAGCTCAAGCAGGCCGAACTGGCCGGCGGGGTCTTCACCGTGGGCAACGTCTACGGCGAGGCGGGCCGCTATTCGCTGGTCATCGGTCCCGACGGGCTGCCTTTGCCCCGCCCCGAGACGCCCGCCACGCCGCAGGTGGTCTTCTCTCCCGAGGCGCGGCCGCTGGGCGCCTCGACCGTCGCCTGGAACTGGGCGGGTGAGGGCGGTTCGGGCGAGGATGCCGCCGCGTCGATCCTCCTTCCCGGACTGGCCGCCGAGGACCTCAACGGCAACGGCCACCTCGATCTCGTCGTTACGGCCCTCGACGAGGAGGGCCGCACCGCCGTCTGGTTCAACGACGGCTCGGGCCACTTCACTCCCGGCCCGACGATCGCCGACCGCGGCGTCGCCCCTTTCCTCGGCGATGTCAACAACAACGGCCACATCGACCTCTGGCTGGGGCGGGCGGGACCCGATCGGCTCTTCGAGAACGACGGCGCGGGCAACTTCCACGCCGTCGAGCTGCCCGAGGCCGACGCCGACCTGCTCACCGTCTCCACCCGCCTGGTGGACCTCGACAGCGACGGCGACCTCGACCTGGTGGCCTGCCGCGTGGCCGCGGGGTCATTGCCCCCCGGCCCCGCCTCCGACCCGGCCGTGCCGCTGGTGCTCAACAACAACCTCGACGGCACCTTCAGCGACCTGACCGAGCAGCTCGGCCTGGCCGCGCCCAAGGTCGCCTCGGTGGCCGTGCTCGACGACTTCGACAACGACCGCGACATCGACCTGATCCTCTTCGCCGCCGACGACGCGCTGCCGACCGTCTGGGTCAACCAGCGCATCTGGGAGTACCGCCTCCTCCCCGCGGAAGAGGCCGGACTGACGGCGACGCACGTCGTCAGCGCCCTCTCGGGCGACGTCAACAAGAGCGGCCATCCCGACATCCTCGTCTTCACTGCCGAGGGCGTCGATCTCTATCTCAACGAGGGGGAGTTCCGCTTTCGCCTCGACGAGACCTTCCGCAGCCAGTTCGGCCACTTCCGCGGCAGCGGCGGCCAGCTCGTCGACGTGGACAACAACGGCAGCCTCGACCTGGTGATCTTCGACGCCCACCGCCGCGACGGAACCCGCGGACCGGTGCTCTTGACCAACCTCTGGCCGGAGAAGGGCTTCGTCGATGCCGGGGCCGTCGACTCCGGCCTCGTGCTCAACGCCATCCAAACGGAAGGCGATGCCAGCGGCCTGGCGGCCGACTTCACCGGCAACGGCCTCTGCGACCTCCTCCTGGCGCCCATCGGCCAGGAACCGGTGCTCATCGAAAACGTGACTCCCGGAGGCGAGTGGATCGGGCTGCGGCTGGTGGGTACGCGCGGGCAGGACCATAAGACGCGGTCGAACCGCTCCGCGGTGGGCGCCCGCGTCGAGGTCAAGGCGGGCACGGTCTACCAGCAGTTCACCGTGGGCAGCGCCGCCGGGGCGGTGGCCGCACCGCCGCTCCGCCTCCAGGCCGGCCTGGGAGAGCATCCCCAGGTCGATTGGCTCCGCATCTTCTGGCCCGACGGCGTCCTCCAGGGCGAAGCGGAGCTCCCCACCGGCCAGGTGGTGACGGTCGAGCAGCTCAACCGCAAGCCCTCCTCCTGCCCCCACCTCTTCGCCTGGACGGGCGAGCACCACGAGTTCGTCAGCGACTTCGGCGGCGTGGGCGGCCTCGGCTACCTGGTCTCCCCCGGCGTCTACGCCACGCCCGACCCGACCGAATACATCCCCCTGCCGCCGCTCGAGGCCAAGGAAGGCCAGTACGTGCTCAACGTCGTCAATGCCCTGGAAGAGGTGATCTACGCCGACGCCTTCCAGCTCATCGCCGTAGACCATCCCGCCGATACCCGCGTTCATCCGCACGAAATGGCGGCCGTGAGCGTGCCGCCGCCGCCGTTCGAGGTCTTCTGCTTCGACGAGGCGATCTACCCGGCGCGGGCCACCAACCACCTCGGCGACGACGTGACCGAGGTCCTCTCCCGCGTCGACCGGCGGTACGCCGGCGCCACCGATCCCGACCCCCGTTTCCTGGGGTACGCCGAGGAGCACTACGTCGAGCTCGACTTCGGCGACCGCTTGAGCCATCTCGACGCGGACGACCGCCTGATCCTCTTCCTGTCAGGCTGGGTCGAGTACAGCTTTTCGTCTACGAACTTCGCCGCCAGCCAGGCCGGACTGCGGCTCTCCGCCCCGACGTTCGAGGTCTTCCGCGACGGCGAGTGGGTGGAGATCTTCCGCGAGGTCGGCTATCCGGCGGGCATCCAGCACACGATGACCCTGGACCTCACCGGCCACGTCCTCCCCACCGACCGCCGGCTCCGCGTCTCCAGCAACATGGAGATCTACTGGGACTCGATCTTCCTCGCCCCCCACCGCGCCGATGCCGAGCTGCGCCTCACCGAGCGATCCGCCGCCAGTGCCTACCTCGACTACCTCGGTTTCCCGCGGGAATACTCGCCGGACGGCCGGCAGCCGAACCTCTTCGACTTCAGCAACATCGACCGCTCCGCGGACTGGAAGCTCATGGCGGGCGACTACACCCGCTTCGGCGAGGTCGCCGAGTTGCTCGAGGAGGCCGACAACCGTTTCGTCATCATGGGTCGGGGCGACGGCCTGACCCTCCGCTTCGGCGCCGAGGCCTTCGGCCCCGTGCCCGAGGGGTTCCGCCGCTCGTTCCTGCTGAAGACCGTGAGCTTCTGCAAGGACATGGACCTGGCCACCGCCTATCCCGATACCGTGGAGCCGCTCCCCTTCCATGGCATGAGCGGCTACCCCTACGGCCCCGACGAGCACTATCCCGATACCGACGAGTTCCGCCGGTACCGGCGCGAATACAACACCCGCCGCGTCGGCTCCCGTTAGCCGCGGCCGGGGACGCGGAGGCGTTTCCCGCGGCGGCTGCCGCCGCCACGAGCGGTCCCCCCGGCCGCTTCCCGCATCGCAGCTTTCTTGCCGAGAGCCCTACGAGAAAGGGGACGACATGACCGCCACATCGAGGCAGTGCAGCAGGATCGCCGCCACGGGGGCAGCGATCGCCGTGGCCCTCCTGGCATGGACGCCGCCGGCCGTTCCGGGCGCGGACCGCCTCCCCGAGAGGACCCCCGGCGACGAGGCGCGGCTGCAGGCGGTCCGCGCCTTTGCCGACCGGGCCCTCGAGCGCGGCCGCGACCGCTGGAGCGGCCGGGATACGCCGCTGCTGGCCGACGGCCTGAACGTCGAGACCGGCGAGCCGGTCGTCTGGCGGTTCGACGGCGAGGAATACATCATCTCCAACCTCGCCAGCCAGCAGAACCTCTTCCGCGCGCTCGTGGGGCTCAGTAATCTCACCGGCGAGCCCCGCTACCGCCAGGCTGCGGAAGACGCCGTCCGCTACCACTTCGAGCACCTCGCCGCCGAGTGCGGACTGCTCCGCTGGGGCGGCCACCAGTTCGTCGACCTGCGGACGCTCGAGCCGGTGGGCCACTTCGACGCCGACTGCCACGAGCTGAAGTGCAACTATCCCTTCTACGAGCTGCTCTGGGAGGTATGCCCGGAAGCGACGGCGCGCTACATCCGCGCCTTCTGGAACGCCCACGTCCGCGACTGGGGCCTGCTGGACATGAACCGCCACGGCTCCTACGGCGGGGAGCTCGGGCCCCTTTGGGAGCACGTCTTCCACGATCCGGAGCCCTTCTACGAAGGCGACGGATTGTCGTTCATCAACTGCGGTTCGGACCTGATCTACGCCGGCGGCATGCTCTACCGCCTGGCGGGCGAGGAGGGGGCGCTCACCTGGTCGCAGCGGCTGGCGAGCATGTACGTCCGCGCCCGTCACCCGGAGACGGGGCTGGGCGTCTACCAGTTCAGCAAGCCGCGGCGGCGGCAGGACCCGCCCGACGGGCCCTTGACGGGGCGGTACACCTGGTCGACCTACGGCGACCGCGCCGAGAACCAGTTCGGCGCCGAGTTCGGCGACGTGGCCCGCGAGGGCTGGGCACTCTGGGGGCAGGCGAGGACGATCTACGCCCGCGACGGCTTCGTGCAGCTCGGCATGGCCGAGGCGATGGGCGAGGCAGGCGCCGACTTCCTGCAATGGACCGCCGACGGCCTCGAGGCCTACGCCCGACATGCCTACGTGCCCGAGGAGAATCACTTCCGGCCCATGTGGGCCGACGGCACCGACCTGACCGGCTACCGCATCCAGCGGACCGGCTACTACGGCGAGCAGGGGAGGGAGCTGCGGCCCTTGCGGGGCGACGCCGATTTCCTCCTCGTCTACGCGCGGGCCTTCCGCCTCGCGGAGCGCGACGCCCTGTGGGAGACGGCGCGGCGCATCGCGGCGGGGCTGGGGCTGGGCGAGATCGGCCGCCGGCCCGGCGAGGCGGTGGCGCTCGAGCTGGACGCCCCCGGCGACAGCCCCGAGGAGGTCTTCGCCATGCTCGAGCTGTATCGCGCCGCGCCCGACCCCGCCTACCTGGAACGGGCGCGGCGGGTGGCCGACCGCATCATCGAACGGCGCCTGCACGACGGCTTCTTCTTCCCGGGGCCCGGCTACCTGAACGCCAACTTCGACCGCATCGAGCCGCTGGCCATCCTCGCCCTGGAGGCCACGCTCCGCGGCGCCCCGGAGCAGGTGCCGGCCCACGTGGGAGGGCGCGGCTACATCCACGGCCGCTTCGACGGATTGGACCGCACCTACGATCATCGCGCCATCTGGTCGGTGCGGCGCAGCGAGGCGGGGGATTAGCCTGCCATCGTCCTCCGGCGCCTACACCAACGACCGGACGATCTACTTCCAGGAGACCCGAGGCGACCAGAGGCGCCGGCTACGCAATCGCCAGATCGACCGCAAGGGCCGCGGCGGCACGTGCGCCTGTACGTCTCGCGGCCCCCGTCGCTGCCGGACGACTCCCCATCGGCATCCCGTGGCGCAGGCCCCCTCGTCCCGAGGCGCCTTGCGCCACCGCGGAGAAAACGGTAGTCGCCGCCGCCGCCTTGAGGTAGACTCGCCGGCAGTGCCGTCGAGCGTTTTTTTGTCGGGGGCAAGTTGAATCATTGTTCGGCCGATTGGAGGTTGCCTACCATGATCGAGCGTTCCACGCGTCGCGTATTCCTCAAGCGCTCGGCGGCGGCTGCCGCTGCCGGCGGCCTGGTCCCTCACGTCTTCACCAACGTGGCGGCACGCGCCGCCGCGGCCAACGACCGCATCGGGGTGGGGGGCATCGGCATGGGAGGGCAGGGCGGCACCATCACCCACGGCGCCGCCCGGCTGGGCACGATGGTCGCCTGCGCCGACGTCGACCTCCACCGCGCCCACGCCTTCGCCGGCCACTACGAAGGTTGCGAGCCCTACCAGGACTACCGCCGCCTCCTCGACCGCGACGACGTCGACGTGGTCACCGTCGGCACCCCCGACCACTGGCACACGCGGATTGCCGTCGACGCCATGCGCGCCGGCAAGGACCTCTTCTGCGAGAAGCCCCTCACCCTGACCATCGAAGAGGGGAAGATCCTCTGCCGCGTCGTCCGCGAGACGGGCGCCGTCGTCCAGGTGGGCACCCAGCAGCGGAGCGACCGCGACCGCTTCCTGAACGCCGTGGCCCTCGTCCGCAGCGGGCGGCTGGGCGGGCCGGTCACGGCGACCTGCGGCATCGGCGCCAGCCCGGCGGGCGGCCCCTTCGCCACCGCCGAACCGCCGGACCACCTCGACTGGGACTACTGGCTCGGCCAGTGCCCCGCCGTCCCCTACACGCCGGAACGGTGCCACGGCAGCTTCCGCTTCTGGCTCGAGTACTCCGGCGGCAACGTCACCGACTGGGGTGCCCACCACGTGGACATCGCGCACTGGGCGCTGGGCCATGAAGATAGCGGCCCCGTCGAGATCGAGGGCGTGGGCGACTTCCCCAACATCCCGGACGACTTCGACCCGGTCGCCTTTTTCGCCGGCCGGCAGACGATCCCCAACGGCTTCAACACCGCCACGAATTACCGCGCCGTGGCCACCTTCGCCAACGGCGACCGCATCATCATCCAGGCGGGCGGCGACAACGGGGTCCTCTTCGAAGGGAGCCGGGGGCGGGTCTTCGTCAACCGCGGACGCTTCACCGGCCGACCCGTCGAGGAGCTCACCGAGGCCGACCACGCCGAGCTCGCCGAGGCGACGATCGATCTCCACAAGGGCGTGCCCTTCACCGTCGATATCAGCCGCATCGACCCCTCCTCGGGTATGCCCGGCACCGACTGGTGGGACATCATCAACCACGCCCACATGACGAACTTTTTCGAGTGCGTCCGCCGCCGCGCCGAGCCCGTCTCCGACGCCTTCTCCCACCACCGCGCCGTCTCCACCTGCCACCTGGCGAACATCGCCATGCTCCTGAAGCGGAAGCTCCGCTGGGACCCGGAGCAGGAAGACTTCGTCGGCGACGAGGTCGCCAGCGCCCTGGTCGCCCGGCCGCGCCGCGCGCCGTACGACATCGAGGTGTAGACAGGAAACACTCCCGGGAACCTTCTGGGGGGGAACGCCATGCGCCGCCGCCCCGCTTCACGATGGGCGCAGCGAAGCCTCGGCCGCCTCCGGGAAGCATCCCCCCGGCCAAGTGTGCTGGTTTCGCGGCATAACGTGTACGGCCGCCTCGCGCGGCTCGATTCCCATCGCACCGAGCAACTCGGCCACCGCCTCGGCGATCGGCCGCGGGCCGCGGAGATTCTCCGCGGCCCGATGGTCGTTCCGACGGGTGCTATTGCGTCGCATCGCTGATCCTCCTATGTCCTGCCGTCACGCTCCGGCCCCCCGGTAGCCCCGGTCGTCCGGTCCCCTCCGGTCAGCGGCCCGGCAACCTGCCCGCATTGTAGGGGAACGTGGACATTTGTCAACTACTCGCGCCGGCAGGCGGCACAGAAGGGGTGAACGGATTCCGTCACAATCTTTCACAATCTTTCACTCATGTGGCGCCAAACGCTTGCAAAGTGCGCACTCTCGGCGCATACTGTTGCTAAGCGGATTCGCATTGGGTAACCTGGGTTGACATTGGTGGCAGCCTGCTCCGTAAGCGGGACGGGGAGGTGGAACGAAGCCCCCTGCGATGCCGGCCCGCGGGGACGGCGCCGCCGAGGCGCTGCGGGTGAATTCGCCGCACGGGACCCCATTGCTCGGCAGGTGCGCCCTATGCTTGCGGAAGAACGTCGCAGTCAACTGCTGGAACTCGTGCGGACGCGGCATTTCGCTACCCTCCCTGAACTGGGGCGCGAGCTCTCCGTATCCGCCTCGACGATCCGCCGCGACCTCGACCACTTGGAGGAGCTCGGCTCCGTCCGCCGGATCCACGGCGGGGTGCTCTACGCGGGCGCCTCCCCGAAGGTCCCGCACTTCGAAGAGAGCCAACCCCTCCGGTGGAACCAGAAGAAGGCCATCGCCCGCCGCACCGCGGCGGAGATTGAAGAGAGCGATACGCTGCTGCTCGACGGCGGCAGCACGACGTACGAAGTGGCCCGGCTCCTCGTGGGCCGGCGGCTCCACGTGGTCACCAACTCGCTGCCCGTCGCCAACCTGTTTGCCTCGGACCCGCACAGCGACCTGATCTTCGTCGGCGGCAACATCTGCCCCCGCACGGGCGTCGCCCGGGGGCCCCTGGCCGACCGGATGCTGGCCGCGGTGCGGGTGCGGACGACGATCCTCAGTGTTGCAGGAATTACCGAAGAGGGACTTTTCAACAACAACCTGTTGCTGGTCGAGACCGAGCGGGCGATGATGCAGGCTGCCGACCGCGTGCTGGTCGTCGCCGACAGCTCCAAGTTCGGCCGCCCCAGCTTGGCGCACCTCTGCCCCCTGGAGGCGGCCGACTGCCTGGTGGTCGACGAGGGGCTCGACGAGCCGTGGCGTGAGCGGCTGGAGGCTGCGGGCATCGAGCTGCTCGTGGCCCCCGGGGCCGAAAAGGATACCAACGGCAGGCCATAAACTTACGATGAGCACAACGCAGCAACGCCCCCGCCGCATCGACCGCAAGACGGTGGAGCAGATCGTCCGCGAGATCGTCCTCGCCGGCGTGAAGCTTCCCGACGGGCGGCCCAACCTCGTGGTGAGCATTTCCGCCCGCCATGCCCACCTCAGCGACGCCGATCTGGAGACCCTCTTCGGCCCCGGAGCCAGGCTCACCGTGGCCAAGCCGCTGCTCCAGGAGGGTTTTTTCGCCGCTGAAGAGACGGTGATGGTCGTGGGACCGCGGCGGCGAATGCTCCCTTCGGTGCGGATCCTCGGGCCCACGCGCTCGTCGAGCCAGGTGGAGTTGGCCTTCACCGACGGCATCTCCCTGGGCATCGACCTGCCCGTCCGCCCCAGCGGCAAGATCGAGGGGACGCCGGGCTGCGTCCTCGTGGGCCCGAAGGGGGTGGTCGAGCTCGAGCAGGGGGTGATCCGCGCCGAGCGGCACGTCCACATGAGCCCTGGGGACGCCGCGTTCTACGGGGTCAAGACCGGCGATCGCATGAGCCTCCGCGTCGAATCGAGCTGCACGACCGTCTTCGAAAACCTCCTCGTCAGGGCCGAGGAAGGGATCAAGCTCGAGGTCCACCTCGATACCGATGAAGGAAACGCGGCCGACCTGGAGCACGCCACCCGGGTCGAGCTGTTCAAGCCCTAGGGTGGCATTCCGCACGCGGGTGGTCCTGCCGGGCCGCCGGCGCGCGTGGCGCGTAGAAACGGCAATCCCTGCTATCACGTATCCGGAGAAGTGCTATGGCAAAGGCGATGGAAGCGCTCGGCATGATCGAGACCAAGGGGTTCGTCACCCTGGTCGAGGCCACCGACGCGATGCTCAAGGCGGCGAACGTCCAGTTCGTCGGCTGGGATAAGGTGGGGAGCGGGCTGGTGAGCGCGTTCGTGACCGGCGACGTGGCGGCCGTCAAGGCGGCCACCGACGCCGGAGCGACCGCCGGCGGGCGCATCGGCGAGGTGGTCAGTGTGCAGGTCATCCCCCGCCCCCACGACGAACTGGGCGTCGTCCTGCCCCCCATGCAGAAGGGCGGCGGTGGCAAGGACGTCTCCTGACGGCGGCCGGCCCCCCCCGGCTTCCCCTCGGCAAGTCGCATCCCAGATAACCGAGCCTTAGACAATCAATCAGAAAGAGAATCCATGCAAGACGCCATCGGTCTTATCGAAACCAAGGGCCTGATCGCCCTGGTAGAAGCCACCGACGCCATGGCCAAGGCGGCCAACGTCCAGATCGTGAAGCGGGTCCAGATCGGCGGCGGTCTGGTGACTACCGTGGTTCGCGGCGACGTAGGGAGCGTGCGGGCCGCGGTAGAGGCGGGCGCCAACGCGGCCAACCAGGTGGGCGAGCTCGTCGCCAGCCACATCATCCCCCGGCCCGCCGAGGGGGTCGTCGAGGCCTACCTGCGGTAGCCCGCCGGGAAGCCTGCTGCCGGCGATGAACGCAGATTTCTACGACATCACCGGTCAGGGAGCGGCCCAGGGATAAATGGCAGCGAGTTTCATCATGTCCGCAGGGTCGCCATCGCCGACGGCGTATGTGATCGCAGGCTCGAATGGAGCCGGAAAGACGACCTTTGCCACCCACTTTCTCCCGGAGTTTGTTGCGTGCCGCCAGTTCCTCAACGCCGATCTGATTGCCGCGGGCCTCTCGCCCTTTGCGCCGGAGACCCAGAACGTCCGGGCCGGGCGGCTGCTCTTGGCTCGGATCCGGGAATTGATCGCCGCGCACGAGGACTTCGGGTTCGAGACGACACTGGCCGGCCGCGGCTACGCGCGGTGGTTTCGGCAGATGAAGCGACACGGCTACCGTATCATGCTGTTCTACCTTTGGGTTCCCAACGCCGATCTGGCGGTGAGCCGTGTGGCGCACCGCGTGGCCCAGGGCGGCCACAACGTCGCCGAAAGCGACATTCGCAGACGTTTTGCTGCGGGCCTGCGGAACTTGTTCGGACTGTATCGTCCATTGTTGGATGCGTGGTGTCTTTACGATGCATCAAAGTTGCCGCCAAGAGTGATTGCCGAGTACCGATATCTCGAAATCAGGGTGGCGGATGCCGCCTTGTACGAAAGGATTACGGCGCAGGTAGATGACCACGAGTGAACACGACAAATGGGAAGTGTTCGGACTGGCTGAGGCTGCTTTCCGGAAGGCTGCAGTAACCGTCGTCGAGCGGGCCCGACAGTCGGGCACCACCATTGTCCTCTGGGAGGATGGTCGGGTTGTGGAGGTCTCTCCCGAGGAGGTCGACATCGAGTCCTTGCGGAATCAGGAAGGATGATCACGAAAGCACCAAGATACCGGAGCGTAGGACCGGGAGCCGAAGTGCTGCATGCCTGGGATGGTTCCCGGGTGCGGTGGGGTTCGCTCCCTTCCCTGCGATCTGTGCCCTGCGGCCTTTCGTGGTTCCGTGGCGGTGAGGCAAGGGAAACACCGGCAAGGAGGAGCGAGGGATGAAGGTGCTGGTAGCCAACATCGGCTCGACGAGCTTCAAGTACCGCCTGTACGACATGGCCGACGGGGAGCGGCAGTTGGCCCGCGGCGGGATCGAGCGGATCGGCGCGGCCGAGAGCCGCTGCACGGTGGAGATCGGTTCCCACCGCGACGAGCGGGTGCTGCAGGTGCCCGACCATGCCGAGGCGGTCCGCCAGTGCCTGGCCCAGCTCACCGACCCTGCCACCGGCTGCCTGGCCTCGCCCGCGGAGGTCTCGGCGATCGGCTTCAAGGCGGTCCACGGCGGCAAGGTCAGCGGCGTGCAGCGCGTCACGCCCGAGGTGCTCGCGGCCATGGAGGCGTTGTGCCGCGTGGCCCCGGCCCACAACCCGCCGTACATCCGCGCCATGCGGCAGCTCAACGAGCAGCTCCCGGAGATACCGCTGGTGGCGGCCTTCGAGACCGGCTTCCACGAGACGATCGCGCCCGCCCACCGCTACTTCGCCGTCCCTTACGACTGGGCCGAAGAGTTCGCCGTCCGCCGCTACGGGTTCCACGGCGCCAGCCACCGCTACATCGCCACCCGCACGGCCGAGCTCCTTGGCCGCGACGACCTGCGGATCATCTCCTGCCACCTCGGCGGCTCCAGTTCGCTCTGCGCCATCCGCGGCGGAGTGAGCGTGATGACCAGCATGGGGATGAGCCCGCAGAGCGGCCTGCCGCAGAACAACCGCTGCGGCGACTTCGACCCCTTCGCCCTCCCCGTGGTCATGGAGCGGACCGGCAAATCGCTCGAGGCCGTGCTCGACGACCTCGCCGAGCGGAGCGGGCTCTTAGGGATCAGCGGTGTCGGCGGCGACCTCCGCGACGTGGCCGAGGCGGCCGCGGCGGGGAACGGCCGCGCCCGGCTGGCCCTCGACGTCTTCGCCGCCGACGTCCGCCGCTACCTGGGCGCCGGCCTGGTCGAGCTGGGCGGCGCCGATGTGATCGTCTTCACCGGCGGCATCGGCGAGAACCGCGCCGCCTTCCGCGCCGCCGTGCTCCGCAACCTGGAGGAGTTGGGCATCGTGCTCGACGCGGCGGCCAACGAGGCGACGCGCGCCGAGGGGTGCATCAGCGCGGCTGCCAGCCGCGTGGCGGTATGGGTGATCCCCACGAACGAGGAGATCGTCGTCGCCCGCCAGACGGTAGCCTGTCTTGCAGGAGGCTAGCCATGTTCGTCGCTAAAGTCACCGGCTCGCTGGTCTCCACGCAGAAGGTCCCCGCGATGACCGGGCACAAGCTGCTGGTCATCGAACCCTACCGGGTCGATGCCCAGAGCCGCTCGCGGCTGGTCACCACCGGCCGCACGCTGGTGGCCGTCGACACCGTGGGCGCCGGCGAGGGCGAGTACGTCCTCATCGTCCAGGGCTCCAGTGCCCGCCTCACTCCCGAAACCAAGAACCTGCCGGTCGACGCCGTCATCGTGGGCATCATCGATTCGGTCCACATCGATCAGCGCTGCGTGTACGCCAAGGAGGAAACGTCGGAGGAGGGAGCCGAAACCACCTAGGGCGGATCCGCCGATCCGTCCGGAGAAGCGGGGAGGCGTTGACCGTTCCTCCCCAGTCGTGCGCAACCTGTTATCGCGAATCCCCAGCGGCGGGCGGCCCGCTCGGAGCCGTCCCGCAACGACCTTCCCGCCCGATAAACCCATCATCTGGAAACCACCGTGGCCATGCAAGTCGACGAATCCCTCATCCGCAGTGTCGTCCAGGAAGTGCTCCAGCGGCTGGGCAACAACGGCGCCCCGGCCGCCCCCAGCGGCAGCTTCCAGGGACGTTTCGGCCAGTTCACCTGCGTCGACGAGGCCACCGCCGCCGCCCGGGAAGGCTTCGAGCGGCTCTCGCGGATGACGCTCGCCGACCGCAAGCGGATCATCGATCACATCCGCCGCATCTCCACCGAACAGTGCGTCGAGCTGGGCACGATGGAGATGGAAGAGACGAAGATCGGCCGCCTCGAGCACAAGATCGACAAGCAGCGGAGCGTGGGCCTGATGACGCCGGGGGTGGAGTTCCTCCGCAGCGACGTCTTCAGCGGCGACCACGGCCTGGCGGTCATCGAGCGCGGCCCCTTCGGCGTGATCGCCGCCATCACGCCCGTAACCCACTCGCTGCCGACGATCACCTGCAACGCCATCAACCTCATCGCCGCGGGCAACACGGTGGTCTTCAATCCCCACCCCGGCGGGCGGCGCATCGCCGCCGAGGGGGTCCGCCGCTACAACGAGGCGATCTACCGTGACCTGGGCGTGGACAACCTCCTCTGCGTGATCACCGAGCCGACGATCGATTCGGCGAACGCGCTCTTCAAGCACCGCGACGTGAACCTGATCCTCGTCACGGGCGGTCCTGCGGTGGCGCGGGCGGCCATGCAGCAGGCCAAGCGGGCCATCGTCGCCGGCCCCGGCAACCCTCCCGTCGTGGTCGACGAAACGGCCGACCTGGACCGCGCCGCCCGGGCCATCATCCGCGGCGCCGGCTACGACAACAACCTCCTCTGCATCGCGGAGAAGGAGGTCTTCGTCGTCGAGCAGGTCTTCGACGCCATGATGGCCGCCATGGAGCGCGCCGGGGCCGTCCGCCTGGGCAGCGGCGAGGTCGAGGCCCTCACCCGCGCCGCCATCACCCAGGCCGGCGAGGGGGCGCACCGCCACGACGTCCCCGTCAAGGATTTCATCGGCCAGGACGCCGCCGTGCTCGCCCGGGCCGCCGGCAAACAGGTCGACGCGCAGGTGGAGATCCTCTTCGGCGAGACCGAGGAGAGCAATCCCTTCGTCTCCGTCGAGCAGATGATGCCCTTCCTCCCCTTCGTCCGCTGCCGCAACGTCGAGGAGGCCATCGCCAAGGCCTGCCACTACGAACACGGCTTCCGCCACACGGCCGTCATCCATTCGAACAACGTGCGGAACATGACCCGCATGGGCAAGGCGGTGGATACGACGCTCTTCATCAAGAACGGTGCCAGCCTGGCTGGCCTGGGCGCCGGCGGCGAGGGCTACTCCTCGTACTCGATCGCCGGCCCCTCCGGTGAAGGCGTCACCACCCCCCTGACCTTCACCCGCGAGCGCCGCTGCACCATGGTCGACGACCTCCGCATCCTGGGGAAATGAATGAAATGACTGAATCGGCCGCTCCGTTTCGGCCCAGGCCCTTGCGTGTTGCATCGTCCATTTTCGCAAATCCCCTTCGATTCCATCGTCACACGCCCCAACCGACAATCCCCGCATGCTCCTAGGACGCGTCATCGGCAATGCCACGGCTACCGTCAAACACCCCTCGATGCAGGGCTGGAAGCTCCTCGTCGTGCAGCCTCTGCTCGCCGACCTGGACCGCCCCGACGGCGACCCTGTGCTGGCCATCGACAGCGTGGGGGCCGGCGCGGGCACGCTGGTGATGATCACCAGCGACGGCAAGGGGACCCGCGAGCTCGTAGGCCGCGACGACACCCCCGTCCGCTGGAGCGTCATGGGCCTCCGCGACTGAAGAGTGAAAGATGAAGTGTGAAGTTTGAAGTGTGAGCGCTTCGACTTCACCTTTCCAACTTCCAACTTCCAACTTCCAACTTCGAACTTCAAACTTCAATGTCCCCTTCCCCCGAGTTGATCGAAGCGATCGTCCGCGAGGTGCTCGCGCGCCTCCGCGCTCGAGCGGAGGAAGGGGGCCAGCCGGCAGAATGCGCGGCGCCGGCCGCGCCGCCCCCGGCGGGCGATGCGGGCCC
>SKOZ01000028.1 GCA_007119795.1 Planctomycetales bacterium
CCCGCTCAGCCGGTGCTCGTGGCAGCCCGCACAACCCTGCGTCTCGCCGGGGCGGACGATGGTGCCGCTGCGCATCGACTGCACCATCCGCCCCTCCGCATCGAGGAGCTGGAAGTAGACGAACTCGTCGGCGGGGACGTGGAAGTAGGCCGAGCCGTCCTCTTCGACGGGAACGGAGCCCAGAATCCGCTTGTTGTTGAAATCGTCCCAGGCCATCCCCGGCGCCTGCTGGCCGGTGCCGCTGTCCCAGGCGGGGTGCGTCCAGAAGCGCTTCTCCGGCGAACCGACCACCCGCAGCGACCGCACCGTTCCCGGCGCCACGCGTTCCATGCCCGAGCCCTCGTAGACGTTCTCCACGTAGAAGGCGCCCGTCCGCTGCGCCAGGTCGATCCGCGAAGGGAGCACCGGCGGCTCCGGCCGCGGGCGGATGGGGACGGGGTCGAAGCAGCCGGGCTCCTCGCTGTGGAGCACGATCTCGTTGCCGAAGAGGTCCAAAAGGACCAGGCCGGTCCGCGTGCCGCGGTCGAGCTGGCGGACGGCGAGAAAGTACTTCTCGGAGAGGGGGTAGGGATCTTCGTACTTGGGCCAGACCTGGATGAAAGTGTCGAAGTCGCCCACCTCGACCAGGTCCATGGCCTCGGGCGGCCAGGTCCGCAGGATGCCCGCGCGGCCGTCGAGCCCCCGGCGGCGGTCGATGATGCCCAGGGCGCCCCAGGGGTGATCGTGGCAGGAAGAGAGGACGGCGAGGACCTTCGAGGTGCCGGGGATCGGCTGCGCGTCGAGGAAGGCGCCCGGCGAGTTCGTGTTGTTGCCGTAGTAGACCACGTGGCTGGTGCCGTCAGGGAAGGTGGTCCACAGGCCCTGGGCATCGCCGAAGTTGCGGTCTACGTATTCCCAGCGGCTGTAGAGGATGCGGCCGTCGGGGAGCAGGGCGGGGTGGTTCTCGAAGAGGGTGCTGTGGCCGATCTGCTGGATGTTGGCGCCGTCGCCGTCCATGGTAAAGAGGTTGGCCATGATGTGACGGTTGCACATACAGTACTTCGGCTCGCGGGTGGAGGCGAAGAGGATGCGGCCCCCGGGGAGGTGGATCGGATCGATGTCGGAGACGTACTCGGCGAAGGTGAGCTGCCGCTTCTCGCCGGTGGCCAGGTCCATCTCGTAGATGTGGTAGTCGCCGTCGCGGTGCCGGCGGAGCGAGAAGAGGACGCGGCCGGCATCGAAGGAGAGGTCGGGGTCGCGGACGATGCCCTCGGGCACCTCGAGCAGCGTGCGGACCTCGCCGCCGCGGGCGAAGTCGATGATCTTCAGCGCCGCGCCGCCGCGGAACTGGGCGGCGTTGATCTCGCCCCGCTGGAAGAGCGTCTCCGTGTTGTGGTGGTCGTAGGGGTATTGGGGCCGCACGATGAAGAGGATCGGCTGCCCGGCAACGAGCGGGTTGGCCGTGAGGGCCTCCTGCCGCAGCGCATCGAGCTCCGCGGCGAGGCACTCGAGGGCGGCCAGGGCGCCGGCATCGTCCGCATCGGCCTCGGCAAGGCCATGCTCGATGGCGGCGAGCCGCTCGAGATAGGCGGGGCCGCGGGGATACCCGTCACCGAAGGTCTCGATCAGGTCGTCGACGGCGGCGCGGAGGGGGGCGACGCCGGTCTCAACCGCCTCGCGGTGGGCGGCCAGCGCCGCCTGGTGCTGCTCGCGGCGGCGGGCCTCCCGCCGGGCCGCAGTGGCCTCCTGGTCGATGCGGCCGGCGGCGCGGAAGTCGTCGAAGGTGACGTGGCCCCAGCCGCCGGTGTGGCGATCGACGACGCGGAGGAAGACCTCCTCTCCGATCCAGGGGCGCACGTCCCAGACGACGCGCTGCATCGCTTCGTCGTGGATGCCGCGGGCATGGCGGACCTCGGTGCCGTCGGCGGTGCAGAGGGCTACGTAGGTCGTCTCGTGGCCGCCGCCGCCGACGAGGAGTGTGGCCTCGTCCCCCTCCAAGACGAAGACGGGCGACTCGACGACGCCCGTCATCGAGTCGTCGGGGTTTCCCTCGCGCTCCAGCGTGGTGAGGAAGTAGCGGCCCTGCTTGTTGTAGTCCTCGTGCGGGCGGTTGAAGAACCGCTCCCGCCCCGAGATGAGGTCGCCGCGCTCGCCAAGATCCCCCTCGACGACTTCCCAGCCGTCGAGCGTGCCGCATTCGAAGTCGAAGACGACCGCCGGCGGGACGGCGGGCTCGGCGTCGCAGAAAGCGGTTGTTGCCGCGGTGAGGGCGACCACGGCGGCCAAGAGGAAACGGGGGGCGGTCCGCCGGAGAGGGATCGTCATTCGTGTCATTCCTAAGGGACCTGGTACGGGGCTCCGGAGGGCGCAGGCCCCCCCACTACTGGCACAGCCGGCAGCCGTTCGTTTTGCCGGTCGCCGCGCCGCAGTCGGACTGCCCGCGCGAGGAGGAGGTGTCGCCCAGGGGGAACACCTTGGGTTACGCTGGCGACCGGCCTCCCGGCGACCGAAGCCCATTGTAGATTGCCCAGGGCGCATCTGTCACCTCGGCGACTCCGCCGACTCCCCCGCCAAGGTGAGCGGCAGAATACCCCCTGCTTGATCAGGGGCAACGGTAGCTCGGTTCCTGTGCGTTACACGATCGCGTCGTTGCCGTGGACATTGCTGAGAGGCCGACGGTCGGCGAGCATCGCCCGGTCTGACAAGTCTCCCTGTTTTTTCTGGGTACCCGCCTGCCTCCGCCGCTTTCCCCGAAATTCCCAGCGCCATGAGGTTGAATGGGGACAGCCACGGCCGCTCAGGTATCCATGGTGTCCGTGGGCAGAGGGTTCGAGTGGCACACGGGGAGGTAGGGGGGTTCAGGCGCGATCGGGCGGTTCGCGAATGGCGGATTTCGCGTTGACGGGAGCCTGCTTAATGAGTATCGTCCGCCCGGGGCCCCGCGAAACGCCATAGGGGGGTGGAGAAGGGCGGTAAGATCCAGGATCGAGGATGGCTGGGTCGGTGAAGATTCCGTGGGACGGTGAAGGGCTTACGGCGGGGTTCGGCAAGCTGGGATTGTTTTGTCGGCAAGATCGGGTTATCCGGCGTCCCGCAGAATTCCGATAGTGCAGAAAAGGTCTAACAACACGGCCTGCCGAACGGCTGGGCCCGGTCGCGCCTGGATCCGAGGGGGGATTCGCTGGTGACGAATGGTCAGGATTCCTTTGCGGGTGCGGTGCGCGAGCCGAGCGGGAGCGGCGGCGAGGGGAGGCGGAACTGCGGCGGCGCGGCCCCTCGCGGGCAACGGCCGCATGCCGGAATCGACCGCATGGTAGGTGCCGTGCTCCGCACCCTCCTGGCACAGCGGCCGGTGCTCCTGGGATTGGCCCACCTGGCGGTCTTCGTGCTGGTCTACAAGCTGGCCTTCCTGCTCCGCTTCGATTTCCGCGTACCCGAGCGAACGGCACTCGCCTTCTGGCAGTCGCTCGTCTGGATACTGCCCGTGAAGCTGGGGGTCTTCTATGCCCTGGGACACTTCCAGGGCTGGTGGCGGTACGTGACGTTTGCCGATCTGGCCGCGCTGCTGCGGGCAACCGCGATCGCTTCGCTGGCGATTTTCCTGGTCAACCGCGTAATGGATCTCCAGATTCCCCGGACCGTCCTCGTCCTGGACGCGATGGCGGGGATTCTGGTGCTCGGTTCGATCCGTTCCAGTTGGCGGATGATGCACGAGCAGCTCTTTCCCGCGTTCCGGAGGGACGACTATCGCTACGCCCTCCTGGTGGGCGACGATCCGAGCAGCGGCCTGATCGCGCACCAGATCCACTCGCACTCCCACCTGCGTTATCGGGTCCGCGCCTTGGTCACCACCAGCGGCACCCTCCCGGGGGCTTGGTGTGGAGGGATTCCCGTCCTCGGGGGACTGGGGAAGGTTGCCGAGTTCGCCGCCCGCTACGGGGCCGAGGACGTCTTGGTGATCGCCGGGACGCTTCCCGGCGGCACGGTTCGCGAGCTGATGCGCATCTGCAAGGCGGCGAAACTGACGCTCAAGATCATCCCGCCGATGGAAGAGTTCGTGCGCGGTTATCGGCGCATTCCGGTCCGCGACATCGACATCGACGACCTCCTGGGCCGCGACCCGGTGAAGCTGGACCTCAAGGGGATCGGCACGCTCCTCCGGGGCGAGCGCGTACTGGTCACAGGGGCGGGAGGGAGCATCGGGGCGGAGATCTGCCGCCAGGTACTCAAGCACCAGCCCGCCGAACTGGTGCTCCTCGGTCGGGGGGAGAACCGGGTCTTCACCACCGAGCAGGAGTTGCGGCTGATGGCCGGCGCCACGCGGGTTTTCCCCGTGATCGCCGACGTGACCGACCGCGCGCGGATGCGGGGCGTCTTCGACCAGTACCGCTCCACGGTCGTCTTTCACGCCGCGGCCCACAAACACGTCCCCCTCATGGAGGCCAACATCGGCGAGGCCGTCAAGAACAACTGCCTGGGGACTCGCACCGTCGCCGACCTGGCCGACGAATTCGCGGCGAAAGCCTTCGTATTGATCTCCACGGACAAGGCCGTGAACCCCACCAGCATCATGGGGGCCACGAAGCATCTCGCCGAGCGGTACGTCCATGCGCTCTCGGTGCATTCGTCGACGCGGTTCATGGTAGTCCGTTTCGGCAACGTCCTGGGGTCGGCGGGGAGCGTGGTGCCCCTCTTCCAGGAGCAGATACGCCGCGGCGGCCCGATCACCGTCACCGACCCGCGGATGCGGCGGTTCTTCATGACCATTCCCGAGGCGTCCATGCTTGTCTTGCAGGCGGCCGCCATCGGCAAGGGAGGGGAGATCTTCGTCCTCGACATGGGCGAGCCGATCCGGGTAGTCGATCTCGCCCGCGATCTCATCCGCCTCTCCGGGCTCCCCGAAGACGCCATCGAGATCACTTTCACCGGTATGCGGCCCGGCGAGAAGCTCTACGAAGAGCTCTACTTCGACGACGAGCGGAGCCTGGCCACCTGCCACCCCAAGGTCCGCGCCGCGCTGCACCGCCCCGCCGACCTCGAGGAGGTCAGCCGCCAGTTCGTGGAGCTGGAGAGTCTCCGCCACTTCAGCCCCCACGTGCTGCGGCTACGGCTTGGGGAGATGGTCCCCGAGTACGATCCGGGCAGCGAACACCCCTCGCGACAGGCCGTCGCCTGAGCGGATCTGCCGCTCAGACCGGCGACCAGTGAGGATCGGGCTTTGCAAGGATTTCCGGTTTGGCGGCCCGCTGGATCTCGGCGATGGCGTCTCGGGCGGCGGCCACCGCGGCGCTGCCGCTGTGGGCCTGGAGGGTCAAGGTAAAGCTGCGGCTCTCGCCCGCGGCGAGTTCGAGCACCCGGCCCTGCTCGCGCTCGAAGGACTTGGGGTTGGGGAAGTTCACGGCCGGTTCCAGGCCGCTCACGTAGCCGTCCGCGGGATCCTGGGGGTTCTTCCAGAGGACGAAGCGCGGCAACTGCGCCACGGGAAAGGCCACGCTGAAGCCCACCTCACCACTGGCATTCTGCAGCAGTGCCCGCGAAAGCCCGTCGCCGCCGGCAAGCGGATCGAAATAGTAGGCCGCCTCGGGGACGCCGGGGGTGGCGGCGGCGAAGGCGTCCCACTGGTCGATTCGCCCGGCCGACGTGGCGTCGCGGGGGGCCATCTTGCGGAAGGGGACGAAGACCTTGGCCCCCGGCTCCAGGAGCGGAACGCCGACGTTGATGTGGTAGAGCAGCTCCATCTCGCCCGGCTCAGCGGAGAGATTGGTGACGGTATCGGTCACCGTGAGGGACGTGCTCCCTGCCTGGGTGCGGACCGACGTGGCCAGCCGCAGCTTGGGACCGAATAGCTGCGCCTCGTCGACCTCGCCGTAGACTGCGAGTTCGCCCGAGTCGGCATCGGCGGTGATCTCGACCCGGTGCGCCGGGATGTTGGCGATCCTGCCGTGCAGGCCGGCGAGGACCTGGCCGCCCGCGGCAACCTCCGGGGGGCCGTTGTGCGCCAGGCCGCAACGGACGAAAAGCTCGTCGAAGCCGTCGAGCCAGCCGATGCCGTTGCCCTCGAGCATGCGGACGAAGGCCGGGTGGACGGGGCCACGGACGGGCGACTTCCAGCCGATGGCCGTCTCGCCGCACCAGATCCGCCATAGTCCCATGCCGCGGGTAGGGACGACGGAGAAGCGGATGGCACCGGTGTCCACCTCGATCACGTCGACGCCGTCGCGGAGTCCGCCGCGGAGCGTCCGTTTGACGACGGAGGCGCCGGCGAGCCCGCCACCCAGGTCGTCGGCGCCCAGACGAAGCGACGCGGTATAGACATCGCGATCCACGTCCGTCAGTGTCCACGTCTCCCGGGCCATGGTCGATCGTCTCCTGCGCTGGGGCCTTGGTATCGCCGCTGCTCCCGCCGGAGGGCGGGGGGCGGACGGCGAGACTGCCACCAATCTACGCTGCCGCCGCGCCGTTGGCCAGGGGGCCGCCGACCCGCGTAGACGAGGGCCGACGGCCGGCTGCTTCGGGGGAATCAGCCGCGGCAGGGCCGCAGGTCGCGGCAGAGGGAGATGATCGGGATGCCGTATCTTCCGAGAGCGCAGCGATGTTGCCACCGATCAGCGCCCGTCGCCTTGAGGACGACCAGGTCCAGTCCGCCGGCACGGGCCACGGCGACACTACCGGAAAGGATCGTCGAAATCGTCGAAATCGTCGAAAGGATCGAAGTGGTCGGCGGGCTCGGCAACCGGCCGCTGGAAGGGATCCTCTGCCGGCCGCTGCTCGACGGCCGGGGCCGCCTCCTCCCGTTCCGCCTCGGTTACCTCAGATTCCTCCACCTCGACGACCTGGCCCCACGGGCGATGACGCAACGGCTCGGTCAAATCGACCTCGCGAAGGCATTGGACCAGCCCGCTGGGCGAAGCCAGGTAGATGCGGTCCGTGCGATCGTTGCGGAAGCGAAGGTGGGTCGGATCGACGGGCAAGGTATCGAGGCGGGACCCGGTCTCGGCATCGAGAACGACGAGCCGATCCAGCTTGTCGGACACGTAGATGCGGTCGTTTCCGGCAGCCACGAAGTCGGTGATCTGCGGAGCCCACCAGAGCTGCCGTCCGGAGGAAGCCTCCAGGCAATACATGCCGCCCAGACTGGTGGCCACGTGGATGCGATCGCCGATCACCACGGCGGGGACCCGAATCGGTTCGCCGGTGGGGAACTGCCAGAGTTCGCGGCCGCTCCGCTCATCCAGCGCGTAGACCCTACCGTCGTGCGAAACGGCGATGATCTTCGCCGCTTCAATCCCGGCCTCGGGATCCGACGGGATCAGCGTGGGGGAGGCGGAGATGATGTCGTGGGTGCGCAGGCGGTAGTTGATCCGGAAGTCCCTGTCGCGGAAACGGTTGAGCTCGGCAACGAACATCATTCCGCGGTCCGTCGCCCAGGCAACGAACTCCTGGGAGGCACTCTGCCGCGTGACCAGCGGCGGCACGATGGCGCTCCCGTACGATTGGATGATCTGCGGGAGGATGGTATCCTCGGCGACGCGGAAGGCGTCGAGGCGGGCGAACTCGGCCTCTTCCGCGTCCTCGTCGTCCGCCTCGTCGGGAACGAGGGCAGCGGCCTCCTCGTCCGCCGGCGTTTCGGGGTCGCGATACCTGCGGCCGGCGGTGGGATCGAGGCGGTAGGCGGCAACCATGCCGTCGATCATGGGTATGAAGACCCGCTCCTGGCTCATGGTGACGCCCGCACCGGGGATGCCGTCCAGGCGGGTCTGCCAGATGATCCTGCCGTTGTACCGATTGATCACGAAGAGCGTCGAACCGTTGATGACCGAGACCATCTCGTCGTTCACACCCAGGGGCAACGTGGGATGGCCGGGGTTGCCGACCCTCCGCACCCAGAGGGTATCGCCCCGCTCCGCGTCCATGGCATGTACCTGGCCGCGGCTCGTCTGGACGTAGAGGACGTCGCCGTAGAGCGTCATGCCGGTGACGCGGCCCCGGGCCGGATCGAACTCGACCTGGTTGAACCAGGGGCGCGTCAGCCCGTGCCGGTTGGCGGTCGTCTCGGCAATCAAGGCCCCCAGTGCCTCGGCAGCAGCGCCGCTGGCAGCCGCAACGGCCAGGGCGGCGAAAAGCAGGCTTCGCCTCATCGGTGGTCCTCGGTGCAAAGCAAGTGCCCGCGGCCCCCAAAAGAAGGAATGCCGCGCGAAGAAGTCGTTCTGTCCGGCACCGCTCCACCGTGGGAACGGGCCTTCCCCTATGGGCCATCATACTTGCGGTTCCCATTCCTTGCACCAAAAAAACACGAAGCCCACCGGATAGGGGGGAGCTCGGGGTGCCCCGCTCGCCTGCTCGGCACCACCCTGGACCGCCCCTCGGACTCTGCCTAAGATGGTCGCTTGGGCGCCGCTCGCCGACTCGCTCTTCTCGGGAGAGACACTTGATGCAACGGGACCCCATGGATCCCCACGTTCAGCCCCAATGGGACGACAGTCTGCAGACGGCTCTGGAAACGGCGATCGGGTACCTGAATTACTCCAGCGGGGCTCCTGACGTCCGTTTTCTGGCCGGCATCGATCGGCTGTACGCCTTTGTCGGCAGCACCTTCAGAGGGGGTGCCGGATCCCCGCCCGACGAGGAAGGGGCTGGCGAGCCAACCCAACAACAGCGGGGGTCCGCTGTCCTTCCCACGGGCATCACCAAAGGGGAAACCACGGTCACCCGGCTCGAACTCCTCCTGCAGTGGGGAATCGCTCGCCTCCAGGGATCGAGCGAGGCCTTCCGCTGCACCGAGCAGGCCGAGCGGGTGTTGCGCCTGGTGTTCTCTGAAGTCCTGCCCGCCTACGCCCGCTTCCACAAGGACCTGCTTTTCCACCAACCCGAGGAGGACCTCTTCCAGCCCTTCTTCATCGGCCGCGTGGCAGAGGCCGTACTCGCCGAGGGACCGCCCTGGGATCAGACGCAGCGAATCGTCGAGGGCGCGCTGAAGCGGCTGAACGACTTCGTCGGCCATCGTCCCGTCCCCGTCCTGCGGACCGAGCAGAAGATCCAGCCCTACGCGCACGAGCGGGTGCGACCCATCCCGCTGTACATCCGCGGGGCGGGCGTGGCCAGCGGCCGCTACCGCGACCTGATCGAGACGGCGCTCTCGATCCTCGCGAAGACCGAACGCCACCTCCTGTCGGAGGCCTCGTTCGACCCCGATCTCCTCGAAGAGCTCGCCCTCGACCCGCGGGCCTACGACTTCGACCACCCCGTGAACCGGCGGCCGAACTACCTTTTCGGCCAGTGGGACCCCCACGTGATCGACAACCGGGGGCGCTACCGCCGCTACGTCCTCCAGCAAGTGACGCTGGAAGGGATGCTGGCCCGGCTGGCGGCACCCGGTAAGCTCGCGGCGGAAGAGCTCCTTTACGAAGCCGGCGCGGTGCTGGCGGGGACAATCCTCATGGGAGCCGGGATCAGCGGCGCCGGCCCGGAGACCCACGATTCGAGCACCACCCTCGCCACCCTGCTGCCGCGAATCGCCGACTATCGCGACCGCTTCTACGATCGCCTGCTCGCGGAGACGCCGGGCAAGCACGGCCGCCGGCTCGCGGCGGAGGCCAAGCGTTTGCGGCAACCCTTCGGCGGGGCGCGCCAGCACCTGAACCAGGAGCTCGTCCGCCGCCGCGCCGACCAGGTGCAGCACGTGCATCTGGCCCAGCTCTTCGCGCGGATGGGGTATGCCGAGGCGGCGCGGCGGCACGCCCACGTCGTTCCCGTGACCTCGGCGCGGATGAAGTGCGAAATCTCCTGCCGCCTCAGCGCCGCACACCTGCACGTGGACCGCGGGCAGCTCGACGCCGCGGCCGCAGCGCTCCCCGAAATCGAGGACCTGCTCCACCGCGCCATCGAGTGCGGCGCGCTGGTCGATCCCTGGAACATTCTCGGCTTCGGGGGGCAGTTCAGCCTTTTTCCGACGCCCGAGAACAGTACCATCGACCACCGCGTCGACGAGCTCGTGGAACTGGTCGGGGAGATCTTCGAACTCTATGCACGGCTGCAAAAGGCGGCGGCGGCGGCGGGGCAGATGCGCCTCCAGGAGACGCTGGCCGAGGACCTGGCCCGGCTGGCTTCCTGGTGGGACAGATTCGCCACCACGGAAGTCGCCGACGTGGAGAGCGTCTCCGGTCACGAAGCGTGGGAGTCGGCGGAACACGTGGCCCGCGCCCTCCGCGCCTGGCACAACGCGGGGACGGCGGCCGGCGACGTGGCCTTCTGGCGGGAGCATGTCGAACACTTCCACTCCGCAAAGGCCTACGCACTGGTGGTCGAGGCGCTCCTCGACCAGGGTGACCTCGTCTCCTCGATGGCGCTGCTGATGCACTGGCTGAGCCAGGCGGACGAACTCTCCTTGACCGACGCGCGCTACGCCTTCCACCCCCTGGCCCTGCGCTGGATGGTCGAGCTCTGGCGAGAGGACGAGCCCGCCGGCAGCGGCCGCAGCCCGACCCACGTCACCGCGGAAGAGCGCTGGGCGATGACCACCAAGTTCCTGGACTACCTCGAGGCGAGCGCCGAATCGTACTGGCAGGTCCCCAAGCTCGACGAGGCGGGGCCGTTCGGCAGGGGCGGGGTCGTGGAGCCGGACACCTCTCGACTCCTCGACGAGGAGGAGGACGACGAAGAGGACGTCTTCGGGGCCGCTTACGAAAACGTCACTTACCGCGACAGCGCCGACGACGGCTTCGAAGGCGAGATGATCGAGGGGGGCTACGCGGCGGGCGATTTCGAACTGGCCGCTGAAGTGGAGCGGCTCGGCAAACGGCTCGTGTTCCACCGCATGTTGGCGCGGATCTGGCGGCAGGCGGCCGCCGCCTCGGCACGCCTGGCTCCCGAGGCCCCGGGGCGCGAGGAGGCGCTGGTGGCCTGGCTCGGGCAGGCGGCCCGGAACCGCCGCGATCTCGTCGATCTCATGGAGGCCATCTACCGCTACGAAATCCGCCCCCTGGGCTCCAGCCACGAGAGCATGGTGGAATACGACCGCCGCCAGGCGATCAAGGACGCCCTCATCGAACGCGTGCTGGCCACCTGCCTGGAGACGGTGGAGGCGGCGCGGCTCGTCCATGCGGTCCTGCGCGAGGAGGTGGAGCTCCCCGGGGCCGCCGAATGGGAGCTCGCCGTGCAGCGGGGGCTCCGCGCCATGCTCTCCGGCGACGTCGAGGGGCTGCGCAAGCAGTGGAAAGGGATGATCAAGGCGATCGCCAAGGAGCCGCTCCTCTACGTCCCCACGCGATTCGGGGGGAACCCCCGGCGGATCGCCGCGGCGCGGAGCATCCACCGGGCCTTCCACCTCCTGCTCACCTACCTGCCGCGGCTGGGGCTGCTTGCGGAGACCGTCGAATTCATCGAGCTTGCCAAGTCCATGGAGCGCCGTCATCCCGTCGGCCGCGGCGCGATCACCGAGTTCGACGACCTCTTCCAATGCGGCTTGCAGGCGATCGCACAATGCATCGCCGCCTCGGTGCCTCGCCACGAAGGCGGCGGCTCATCCCCGGCGGACGACGAGACCCTCGTCGAGCTGCTGGAGACCGCCGTCGAGCCTCTCCTGCACCGCTGGCTCGAGCACAGCCGCAACATCCGCCTCTCGGTGATGGAGCCGCTCTCCAACGAGACCGACTTCCGACGCCTGCGGCGGTTCATCGAGAGCTACGGGCACGACATCTTCACCCAGCATTTCATGAATCTGGGGAACCTTCGCGCCATACTCCACCAGGGAACCGATCGCTTCCTCGCTCAGCTTCAGGAGGATCCCCAGGCCGCCGAAGAGTTCCGCCTCGTCGCCGACCTGGACCGCAAGATCAGCCGCGATCAGGCGGCGGAGATCCTCGAGGACATCCTCGAAGCGGTGGTCGAAAACTACGAAGAGTACATCGACTACAACAGCACGACGACCCAGTCGGACCGGGGGGAGATGCTCTTTACGCTGCTCGATTTCCTCCGCCTCCTGGCCAGCTACGACCGGGTCGCCTGGAACCTGCACCCTCTGGTCCTGGTCCATGCCGTCCTCGTGGAGACGGGCCGCACCACGGCGGCGGCCCTCTGGCGGGAAGCCATGGCGCAGCGGACAGAGAGCATCGCCGACCAGCACTGGCAACGCTTCGAAAAGCTCAACCAGCGGTATGGAATGCGCCTGCCCACCGTGGCCGACCGGCTCAGCGAGCGGTTCGTCCGGCCGCTGATCGTCGACCGGCTGCGGGCCCTGATCCGCCCGGCAATCGACGAGCTGCGGAGCGGGGGACCGACACCCTCCTTCGCCAGCCTGGAGAAGGGGATCGCCGAACTGACCCGGGAGCCGCTGGGGCTGGGGTACGACGTCCCCACCTGGCTGGAGGTGCTCGAAAACGAGATGGAGGAGATCTGGAGCCGCTCCGCCGAAGGCGAGGCGGCCGATCCCCTCCCCCAGATCCCCCAGGTCGCGATCCCCATTGCGGAGCTGCGCCGGGAGATGCGCCGCTGGTCACGTAGACGGCTGCGGTGAAGGTTCCTCGAGGGCGACGATCACGAGGTGGTGACGGTCGGCGAAGTCGATGACCTCAGGTTCGTCGAGGAGAATGGTCCGGCCCGCCTCGATGGCGAGCACGCGACCGCCCGCCCCCACCAGGTTCTCGAGCGTCTGCAATCCCACCGTCGGGACATCGAAGCGCATGTCCTGGCGGGGTTTGGCGACCTTGACGACCGTGAAGCCTCCGGCTCGGCACAGCTCGCCCCCGCGGCGGATGCATGCGTCGGTCCCCTCGACGGCCTCGACGGCGAGCACCGCCTGGTCCTTGACCACCACACTCTGCCCCACGTCCAGGTGGCCCATCTGCTTGGCGATCCGCCAGCCGAAGTGGATGTCCTTCTCCTGCCACGTGGTGGGCCGGCGACGCGTGAGGCGGCCGGGGCGGACGAGCAGTTCCGGGGCGTGGTCGGTGGCGGGGCCGAAATGGATCCCCTCGCGGGCAAAGGCCTCGCAGACGGTGGTCAGCAGGGAGTCGTCCTTGCAGTCCTTGCGGCGGGTAATCAGGTGGGGGATGAAAGTGCGGATCGTGAACCAGTCGGGCAGGAGGCGGAACCAGCCGTAGGGTCGGAACAAGACCGTCTTGTGGATCTTGCCCGCCATGGTGATCTCGCGGACGCCGTGGTGGCGGAAGAAGCGAACCGCCGCGCCGAGGCGCGCCAGCCCCACCCAGGCAAAGCGGTCGCAAGCGGCCGCCAGGCCGGCCTCGGCGTGGCCCGTCACTCCCAGGCAATAGGTGCGGCGCCCCTGGCGGCGGAGGGCCTGGGCAACGACGAGCGGGAACCGTCCCCACCCGGCAAGAATACCTACCTTGTCCCCCCTCGGAAATGCCGGGCGGTCTGCGGCAACGCACATGGGCGGGCGACTCCTCTGACCGATGGTTCACTTGCGCGGCGGACCACGCGCCCCACTTCCGATCCCGATTCCTCGGCGGGTGTGGATCTCAGGCAACGGCGCGGTGCTCGTCCTGATCTCGGTCCTGGGAGGCGGCGCCGTCCAGCGGCCGCGTCTGAGCGGTGAGACGTTCCACGGCGGCAGCGAGCTGCTTCAGCTGGCGGCGCATCTCGGGGAGGCGAGAAAAGGCAGCCTGCTTGAGCTTCTGCTCGCGCTCCGGGGTCGCGGGGATGCCGATCACCATGCTCCCCTCGGCGACGTCGTTGATCACGCCCGCCATGGCGCCGAGCACGGCGCGGTCGCCCACGTGGACGTGGTCGCGGACGCCCACCTGACCCGCCATGACCACGTAATCGCCCGTCGTGGTGCTCCCCGCAATGCCCACCTGCGAACAGAGCATGTTGTGGCGGCCGATGCGGCAGTTGTGGGCGATCATCACCTGGTTGTCGATCTTCGTCCCCTCCCCGATGACCGTCGGGCCGTAGGTGCCGCGGTCGATCGTCGTGCCGGCGCCGATCTCGACGTCGTCCTCGACGACCACGTTGCCCAATTGGGCGGCGAGGAGGTGGCGGCCGTCGACCAGACCGTACCCGAAACCGTAGGCGCCCAGGACGGCGTTGGCGTGGATCACGCAGCGGTCGCCCACGCAGGTGTCCTCGTAGAGAACGGCGTTGGGGAAGATGGTCACCCCCTGGCCGATGCGCGCCCCCGCGAGCACGTGGACGCCGGGATAGATGGTCGTGCCGCTGCCGATGGTCACGTCGCGGTCGATGGTGGCGAAGGCGTGGATCTCCACGTCCGCGGCCAGTTGCGCGCTGGGGTGGACCGAGGCGCCGGGGCTGACTCCCCCCCGCGGCCGCTCGCGGGGCGGGCGGAAGAAGCGGACCAGGGCCGCGAAGGCGGCGTGGACGTCGTCGACGCGGATGGCGGGCAAGCCGGGCTCCTCCGCTGTCCGGGAAACGACGACGGCCGAGGCACGCGACGGCGCCAGGCGGTAGTGGCGGTCGGCGGCGGGGTCGACGAGGGTGATCTCGCCGGCGGCGGCGGCCGTAAGCGGGGCGGCCCCCGTGATCACCACCGCGGGGTCGCCCAACACATTTCCACCTACCAGAGCAGCAAGCTCGGCCAGGGTCGCTTGCATGACCGGGAATCCTTTCCTTGCGAGTCGTGTGACTTCGCCCCCCTCCTGGTGGCGATCTCGGTCGATGGGGGTATGCTAGCGGAATCAACATGCGCCGGCAAGAGCGAAACGGCGCAACGCCGTTCGTGGGGGGCATGCCCAACGTGCCCGTCGGCGGCATAGAATGGTTTCATGGAGACGTCGCACCCGGAAAACATCGACCGCCCCGCTGCCGAGAAGGTCCGCACCTTCCCACATGGTCCCGGTGTCTATTTGATGAAAGACGCCGCCGGGCGGGTGATCTACGTGGGGAAGGCCAAGGATTTGCGCAGCCGCGCCGGCAGCTACTTCCTCAAGGCGGCCGCCGAAGAACCGCGGACCGCCCACCTCGTCCGCGAGATCGCCGACGTGGACTTCATCCCCACCGAGAGCGAAATCGACGCCCTGCTGGTCGAGGCGCGGTTGATCAAGGACGTCCTCCCCAAGTACAACCAGGACCTCCGCGACGACAAGACCTTCCCCTACTTGGAGATCCACGTGCGGGAGGACTTCCCCCGCGTGGTCTTCACCCGCGAGCCGCACCCGCGGGGGACGCGACTCTACGGGCCGTTCGCCAGCTCGTCCAGCCTGCGGGGGGCCATCCAGGTCCTCCAGAAGGCCTTCAAGTTCCGAACCTGCACGCTGGACATCGAGGAGAACGACCCGCGTTGGAAGTGGTTCCGGCCCTGCCTGCTGGCTTCGATCGACCAGTGCTCGGCGCCGTGCAACCTGCGGATCTCGCGGGAGGAGTACCGCCGGTCGATCCAAAGGCTGCAGCGGGTGCTGGACGGCGGCAAGACCGCGCTGTTGCGGGAGATGCGCGAGGAGATGGCCCGGGCGGCGGCAGCCTTGCGCTTCGAGGAGGCGGCGCAGCTCCGCGACGAGATCCACTTTCTGGCGACACTCGACGACCGCGGGGAGCTCGAGACCCACCAGCAACCGGAGGTCTTTCCCATCGACCCGAAGAAGGGGCTCGCGGGTCTGAAGAAGGTCCTCCGCCTGAAGGCGCCCCCGCGGACCATCGAAGGCGTGGACGTCGCCCATCTGGCGGGGACCGAGACCGTGGCCTCGCTGGTGCAGTTCATCGACGGACTCCCCTTCCGCCCCGGCTACCGGCGCTACCGGATCCGGGCCGGCGTCGAGGGGGACGACTATGCAGCCATCCGCGAGGTGGTCTTCCGCCGCTTCCGGCGGCTGGAGGAGGAAGGCCGGGTCTTTCCCGATCTCTTCGTGATCGACGGCGGCCGCGGCCAACTCGCGGCCGCCACGGCGGCGCTGGCGACCCTCGAGATCGAGCCGCCCGTGGTGATCGCGCTGGCGAAGCGCGAGGAGGAGGTCCACCTGCCCGGTGGGGCGCCGCCCCTGCGGCTGAGCCGCCACGCCTACGCCCTGCGGCTACTGCAGTACGTCCGCGACGAGGCGCACCGCTTTGCGCGGCACTACCATCACCTCCTGCGGAAGAAGTCGCAGCTCGGCGAATAGGCGAGCCCCCGGAACCGCAGGCCCGCCGCCTCATCATGCCCGGGACGGGCTGGCGCCGCGCGACGCCCTCGAACGCCTTCCGCAGGGGGCGAGCGGCCTTTGCCGAACGACGGGGCACGGTGGCGCCGGTCCGACAGCCAGAGCTGGCGAAACCGCCTCGACGCGGGAAGCCGACGCGCGCGACGAAAAAAAGTCGCTCCCGGGTAGTTGCCAAACGGGAACGAGCTGGTAGACTCTGGTTGTGGAATGACTGCCCATCGGAGCGATTATTCCGGGTGAAATGGTGGGAAAACAACCCAATACCCGGAAGGCCGCCCCCTGGGAAGGTCATGGGAACGGAGTGGAGACCTGTCTTGTCCTCGCCGTAGGCGTGGCGGCCGATGTCCCCAAACAACCCGCTCATCCTCGGGGAAGCGCAGCGGACGCTCGACGAGCGGTTCCGGCTCTCCCTGCCCGCCGAGATGGCCGAGGCCTTTGGCGGGGAGTGCATCCTCGCCAAAGAGCGGCCCGGCTGCCTGAGCCTGTGGGACGCCGCTACCTGGCAGAAGAAGCTCGACGAGGGTGTGGAGTTGATCGAACGAAAGATGCAGTCGGGCCGGCTGGAGGGGAAGATCGCCCAGGTGCAGCTTTTCGGCCGGCTCCTCTCCACGCGGCACCGGCCCGTGCAGTTGGCCGGACGGGGCCGGCTCCTGATTCCCGAGGGATTCCGCGAGTTCCTCGCCGTCGAGGCGGGCGGCGAGGTCCTGGTCGTGGGGGCTGCCGTCTGCCTGGAGATCTGGAACCCGTCGCGGTGGCTGAAGTACCTGGAGACCCGCATGCCGCGGTTCCGCCGCCTCTTCGATCGCCTAGCCCAGTAGCTTCCCCCCGCCGCGTGCCCCTATCCCAGAGGCCAAATCACCAACGAGACCAACCCATGCCCGGCCCGCGCTAGGATCTTCCCGGCGGCGTGTCACCCGGCGGGATGCAAGTCACCACGGAGGGACCCGAGGGCCACGGACGGGCCCGCACTGCTCTCCGGGCCGGGCATGGGGGCTTCTTTCAACGCGCACGGCCCTGGGGAGCGGGGCAGGCAGGCTGTGCGCCCCCCGCCGTTGCGGTGGAGCCAAGAAACGGCCGGAGGCCGGCGCCGATGCGCCGACCTCCGGCGAAGGAAGCGATCGCGCGCAGCGCGTCGCGCGCGACGAAGGCGACTAAACGGGAGGCTCCACCGACGGCGCCAGGGGCTCGGCGGGCTCATCGCCGGCGGGCATGGACAGGGTCTTGCTTTCCAGTCCCCCCTGGGCCAGGGCGTAGTAGAGGACGAATCCCACGATGAAGGCCGCCACCGGCGCGGCGGGTATATCGAAGGGGCGGCCGGGGATGAAGTTGAAGGCCCCGACGATGAAGCCCACCACCCAGGAGATCCAGCCGGCGGGGTTGAAGCCCGCACGCGGACCGGCCCACTTCTGGCCGGCCAGCAGGTAGTCGGCCGCCATCGCCCCGCACACCGGGCCGAAGGAGGCGCCGATGATCACGAAGACGTCGGCCGCCCGGCCCGCCAGGCCGCTCACGGCCAACGCGATGGCCACCAGGGTGCCGATGCCGCAGGAAATGTAGGGGTGCACGTTGGGCATCGTCGTCTTGAAGCTGTTGGCGGAGATGAACGTTGCGAAGCAGGCCGGCGGGAAGGCGGCCAGCGCCAACAGGAGCCAGAACACTCTGGCGGCGCCGTCTCCCACAATGTTCTCCATCAGCGCCGTGGTCTGCATGCGGCCGCCGAGCGTCTCGTGGTCGATGCCGCCGTAGGCCCCTGCGACGATCAACAGCGAGAGCCCCGCGGTGATGATCGTCACCAGCGCCACCCCCACCAGTCCGCCGAGCTGAACGTCCTTTTCATCGCGGTTGTTCATGCCGAAGTCGCAGCCCGCGGCGCCGGCCGTGGCGAAGAAGCCCACGATGTAGGCGAAGATCACCGCGGTGACGCCGAAGGCTCCCAGGGGCGGACCGGTGCCCTCGACCGCCGCCGTCGTGGTGACCAGCGCGTCCACGTCGAACGCGCCCAGGCCCCCCACCGTGGCAAAGAAAAGGATCAGCAAAATGGCCAGCGGGATCAGGGGGATGTAGGTCGCCACCATGGCCACGTACTGGATCCCCTTCAGCCCGACCACCGTTGCGGCCACCGCCCAGACGATCGCCACCACGGCATGGGGTACCGACAAGGGGTCGAAACCGAAAGTCCGGACGATCAGCATTGCCGAGAAGAAGGAGTTCACCGAGAGCCAGCCGAACTGCAGCGCTCCCATGAGAAAGCCGGGCATGAAGAAGCCGCCCTGGACGCCGTAGGTAGAGGTCCCCACGATGTAGAGGGGCAGTCCGGTCTTCATCCCCAGCAGCCCCGGGACGAGGAAGAACAGGAAGTGGCAGATGAGCGCCGCCAACACCACACCCAGCAGCGCCACGCCCAAACCCGCGGCCAGCGTGCCGCCCTGGAAGAGACTGAAGGGGAGGCCCTCAGCCAAGGCGGCCCCCATAGGCACCTCGTGCCAGAACACGAACCAGAGCATGATCCCCGCGAACGTTGGCGCTGTACTCTTGAACCAGGGGATGCGGTTCTCTTGCGGCACCGGTTTGGCCGCAGCGACGTAGGACGGAAGTTGGTCAGCCATGTTTGCCCTCCTGCAAAGGAAGCTCGTTTGGTACACGCCCCTCCCGGCAATCCGTCGTGCGGCTGCGGCAAGGCGGAAACACCCCCTCCCCCAAAGGCGGAAGGAGCACGCAACGCCTATCGCGGATCGGTGATTCCCCCCGAGATCCTCACAACGCCCGGGCCGTGCCGCCGCAGAACACGCGTGAGTATACAGAGAGCCGCCAGGCAAGTAAACTAGCGGAGCTGCGCCCTCTGCGGAATTGTCGCCGGTCCACTTTGCCCTTCCGGCAACGGCTCCGCGACCGGTACCTATCACCAGTCTCATTCGGGATTCCCCTCATGGATCGGTCCAACGCCTGGCGCCTGGCCCTGATTCTCCTCTTGGCGCTGGCCGTGAGGTCGATGGCGGCCGTCGCCGTCGATCGCCATTTCGCGGGACGCTTTGCGTTGGGCGACAGCGACAGCTACTGGGTGCTAGCCGAGGCGGTAGCCCAGGGGGGGCCCTATCGATACGGCGATGCCCGGGTCTTCCGCACCCCCGGATATCCGCTTCTCTTGGCGCCGCTCTTTCTCCTCGACAACGACCCGCCCGTATTGGCGGGCCGGCTTCATGCTGCGGCATTGGGGACCATTGCGGTGGCCGGTGTCTTCTGGCTCGGGCGGCTGGTCTTCGACGACCGCGTCGGGCTATGGGCGGCCCTCTTGGCGGCCCTCGAGCCGAGTTCGGTGGCTGCCAGTGTGCTGGTGCTCAGCGAGGCCCCCTTCGCGCCCTTGATGCTCGCCCAGCTCGCCTTGGGTACCGCCGCCTGGAAGGCGCGAGAGCGACCCCACCGCGATGAATATTCCGGGCTTGCGCGCCGGGCCCTCATCTTCGCTGCGGCCGCGGGCGTGGCGGCCGGGTTGGCCACGCTGGTCCGGCCGAGCTGGCTGCTGTTTGTCCCCTTCGCCACGGTGGCGGGCATCACCCTGGCCGCGGAGCGACGGCGGCAGATCGTGCTGGCGGCCGTGACCCTCGCCGCGCTCGTCCTCACCATGACGCCATGGTGGGTCCGCAACGCCCTCGTCTCCGGCCACTTCATCCCCACGTCGCTCCAGGTCGGGGCGAGCCTCTACGACGGTCTTCGGCCGGGGGCCGACGGGGCGAGCGACATGGAGTTCGTCTCCGATTTCGTGGAACAGGCGTTGGCTACCCGTCCGGAGGGCGAAACGCCCATCGAATTCGAGCGCCGCCTCGACCGGCTGATGCGCGACGCCGCCCTCGAATGGGCATATGAGAACCCCTCTGAGGCATCATGGCTTGCCCTTCGCAAGTTTCTGCGCATGTGGAACATATGGCCCAACGAGCCCGCGCTCTCGGCACTGCCGATCCGCTTGGCAGTGGCGATAACCTTCATTCCCCTGATAGTCGCGGCAATTCTGGGGGTTTGGGTTGTTGGCGGGCGGCAAATCCCCTATCTGTATCTCTGGCTGCCTTCGGTATACTTCAGCCTGCTGCACATGGTCTTCGTGAGCTCGATCCGATACCGCCAACCGGCAATGCTTGCGTTGCTGGTGTTGGCGGCGGCGGTCGCCGTGCGTTGGTGGGATGCCGGGCGCCCTTGCCGCCTGTCCGGTGTCGCGGCGGTGAGGATGCCCGCCACGCGCGACCGTCGTCGGCCGGACTCGAAGTGAAATGGGTACACCAACCAGGGAGGGTTGTAGGTCATCGGCGCATTGCAGGAAACCATCGATTCCTGCTGGTCGGTCTTCAAGTGGGCTCTGGTGGCGTTGGTGGTCGCGGCCGCGGTGGCCGTGCCCTATGCCTTCCGCCGCTTCGATGAAGGGTTGCGGCGGCAGATTGAGGCGACCTTCGCCGCGCATTATCCGCACCTGCAGGTCCGCGTCCGCTCGGCCGAACTGGTCGAGGGGGAAGGGATCCTGGTTCGGGGCGTCTCCGTCGTCGAGCCGGGAGCGGAAGGGCCGCGCGCCGAGATTCTGGCCATCGAGGAGGTCTTCCTCGCCTGCACCACGGACCTTACCGATCTGCTCGTGGGCAGCCCCGAGGTGACCCACGTCGTCTTCCGCCGACCGACGCTGCGGGTCACCCGCCGCCGCGACGGCACGTACAGCATCACCCGCCTCTTCCCCTTACCCGAACTCGGGGAGCACTCCCCGCGCGTGGTGGTCGAGCAGGGACGGATGGAGGTCTTCGATCCCACTCGGAGCCCGGCGGGGATGTTGACCTTCCGCGACGTCCACCTTGCCTGCGCCCCCGGCGACGAAAGCGAGGCCGATTCCGCGGGCGAAACGGCATGGTCTATTCAGGGGATGTTCACCGGCGATCATCTTCGCGAAGCGGAGATCGCAGCCGTCGTCGAGCCCGACGCGGGACGCTGGGCCGCGCAGGGGCGGTTGGAGGGGCTCCTCTTTACGCCGGACTTCCGCGGTGCCCTGCCCACGGAGGCGGGCGAGTCCCTGGCGGCACTTGACGGGTTGCGGGCCGAGTGTGGGACGGTTGCCTTCCGCGTGGCCTACGACCCGCAGGCCGCCGAACCTTGGGACTTCACCGCGCGCGGGGAAATCGTACACGGGCGGGTCGACGACCGCCGCCTGCCGCGGCCCTTGACCGACGTGCGGGCCGCCTTCCGCATCGACCCCGAGGCGGTAACGCTTGACGACTTCACGGCCCGTGCCGGTCAGGCCACGCTGCGCTTCTCCGGCCGGCGGTTGGGATGGGGCCCCCATGCGCCCCTCGCGCTGGCCGGCGAGGTCCGGCAGTTGGACGTCGACGCCGGCTTCCGCGAAATGCTGCCGCCGAACCTCCGCGAGGCCTGGAATCATTTCCTTCCCGCGGGGTTGGTCCGCCGCGCCACCGTCCGCTTGACCTTCGACGGCGTTTGTTGGCAACCGCAGTTCACCGCCCAGTGCGCAGCGATATCTCTGACGTACCACCGCTTCCCCTACCGGTTGGAAGAGGGCGAGGGGACGATCACCTTGCGGGACGATCGCTTCACGGCCGATCTCATGATGCAGAGCGGCCAACACCCCGTCCGCATCCTCGTCGACCTCGAGCAGGCGACCACGGCGCCGCGCGGTTGGTCTGAGGTCTCGGCTCCGCACCTCCCCCTCGACGAGAAGCTCTTCCTTGCGCTCGAGGAGCCGGCGCGCGGCGTCTACCGCGCGCTCGATCCAAGCGGGGTGGTGGACGTCTACGCCCGCTTCGAGCTCGACGGCCCCGAGACACCCCCGCGACGGTACGTGCGACTGATGCTCCACCGCGGCGGACTGCGGTTCGCGGGCTTTCCCTATCCGCTGTCGAACCTCTCGGGCACGCTGGAACTGCGCGGGGAAGACTGGGAGTTCCGCAACCTGCACGCCGCCAGCGACACGGGCCGGGTCTGGCTCGACGGACGCTGGACGGCGGCCGACGAGGGGGGGGTGCTCGCCTTGAAGGTGACCGGGCGGAACGTCGCCCTCGGCGACGACCTCCGCGGCGCCCTGAGCCCCCCCATGCAGCGGGCCTGGGGGGATCTTCGCCCCCAGGGCTACGTCGACCTGGACGCCGACATCCACTATGTCAGTGCCGACCGTGACTTGACCCTTGCCGTCGATCTGCGGCCCCAGCCGGAGACGGTGTCGATCGAGCCGGTCCACTTCCCCTACCGACTGGACCGCATGGAGGGGGAGTTCGCCTACCGCGACGGGCAGCTCCGCTTCCGGCGCGTGCGGGGCCGCCATGGGCGCACGGCGGTGGCCATGGCTGGGGCGTGCGACTTCGGCTCCGACGGGAGCTGGCACCTGACGCTCAGCGATCTGTCCGTCGACCGCCTCCACGCCGATCACAGCCTGCTGCAAGCGCTCCCCGAGGGACTCCGCAGTGCCGTCGCCGGGCTGAACCCCACCGGGCCGATGGGCCTCCGCGGCGAGGTGCAACTGGTGCACAGCGGCGAGCCCGGAACGCCCCTCTTCATGCGCTGGGACCTCACCCTGGGATTCCACCAGTTGAGCATCGACGCCGGCATCCCCCTGGAAAACCTGCACGGCGAGGTCACCCTCGTGGGGCAGTCGGACGGCCACACCGCCTACAGCCGGGGGGAGCTCAACATCGACTCGCTGATCTACAAGGACGTGCAGCTCACCCAGGTCCAGGGACCCCTCTGGATCGACCGGGAGCGGGTCCTGCTGGGGACCTGGGTCGATCAGCCGCGCTACGGGGCGCCGCAGGGACCCCGTTCCAGTCGTCCCCCGCGCCCCGTGCGGGGGCGGCTCTTCGGGGGCGCCCTCGAGGGGAGCGGCTGGGTGACGCTGGGGCGGAAGCCCGGCTTCGAACTCCATGCCACGCTCACCCAGGCCGATCTCGCCCGGGTCTCCCAGGAAATGGTGACCGGTTCGCATCCCCTCCGCGCCACGGTGTTCGCCGAGGTGACCCTTCACGGCAGCGGACGGAGCCTGAACACCCTGGGAGGGCGGGGACGCATTCACCTCAGCGACGCCGACATCTACAAACTGCCCCTGATGATCTCGCTGCTGAAGATCCTCAGCATCCGCGAGCCCGACCGTTCGGCCTTCAGCAAGAGCGACATCGAGTTCCACGTCGACGGGAATCACATCTACTTCGACCGCATCAACTTCAACGGCGACGCCATCAGCCTCCTGGGCCAGGGCGAGATGAACCTCCAGCAGGACGTCCGCCTGGCGTTCTATGCCGTCGTGGGCCGCGACGAGCTCCGCATCCCCATCATCCGCGAGGTCCTCGGCGGAGCCAGCCAGCAGATCATGCTGATCCACGTGGACGGCCCCCTGCAGAACCCCCAGGTGCGGCGCGAGGCCTTCCCCGCGGTCAACCAGGCCCTGCAGCACCTCCAATCCGAGCTGGCCACGCCGCCCCCACTCCTGCCCGAGGCCCGCCGCCTGCCCCCCATCATCCGCCAGCCGCTCCGCCGCTGAGCGGCGCTCCCTGCGAGCAGGGGAGCTTCCTGGTGCGGGTGGGTTTGGCAATATACCCGTCCATCCCCCTTCGTGCACACGTTGACCGGCGCGGGGCTTTCGGTCAAGCTGGCGGTGGATGGGGAAGTGAACTGCGGGAGGTCGGCTTTTCTGAGTAAGGCTCAGGAGGACGCTCCGAGCCAAAGCGATCCTGAAGGGTACCGGTCCCCACGGTGGTGCGCGCCCCGCGAGTCAGCGATCCCCTACGGTGAGCGCGGTCCCCTCGGCAGAGGAGCGGAAACGATGGCAATCCGACTTCCTGTGGTTCGGGTACTGTATTCGAGTGCATTCCTCGCCGCCGCCGAACCCTAGGCGCCGAAATATGCGTTGGTAGAATAGTTGCGATGGCGACTCTGGGTGGGCTATAAGCCCGACCCGGGCGGGGTAGCCGTCCCCTGGACATTCGTGCCGGGGTGACTTATCAAGTACAGGCTGAGGGGAAGAATCCGCGGCGGTTCCGGAGCGCCTGCGTGGGGTTCGGTTCAGCAGCGGTTTCACCAGGGCCGACCTGCCGTTAAGCACCTTCCTTACCCATTGCTTCCGCGAGGCACCCACCATGGGCAAACATCCCAAACCGACCCGCCGCAGCTTCCTGAAGACCACCGGCATGGCCACCGTGGCCGCCGCGGTGCCGTACGCCATCACTTCGAAGGCCTTGGGGGACAGCGATACGCCGGCCGCCAGCGAGCGGATCGTGATGGGCGGCATCGGTATCGGCAACATGGGGCGGGGCGATCTGGGGGCTTTCCTCGGGCGCAACGACGTCCAGGTCGTGGCTGTCTGCGACGTCCATGCGGGGGCTCGCGAGGACGGCCAGAATCGCGTCAATGCACGCTACGACAACAACGACTGCGAGACGTACGTCGACTTCCGCGAACTGCTCGACCGCGACGACATCGACGCCGTCCACATCTCGACGCCCGACCACTGGCACTCCGTCATGGTGATCGAGGCCTGCCGGCACGGCAAGGACATCTACCTGCAGAAGCCGGAGACGCTCACCCTGCGGGAGGGCCCCCTGATGATCGAGGCCGCCCGCCGGTATGCGCGCGTGGTCTCGGGCGGCAGCCAGCGCGTGCTGGAGGATTACGGCGGCGTGGTGAACCCCTGCTGGAGCGGTGAGCTAGGCGAGATCAAGTCGATCAACGTCAACGTGGGCCCCCTCTCGCAGCCCTGCAACCTGCCGGCTGAAGAGGTTCCCGACCACATGGAGTGGGACCTGTGGCTGGGGCCGGCACCGTGGGCGCCCTACAATGCGGCCCGGTGCGACGGGAACTTCGGCACCAGCGGCGGGAGCTGGCGTTCGTACATCGACTACTCGGGCGGCGGCATGACCGACTGGGGAGCGCACCACTTCGGCGGAGCCACCTTCGCGGTGGACGTGATGGAGCTCCAGCCGGAGGAGGTCGTCTACCAGAGCGAAAACGGCCGCAAGTATCTGACGTTCCGCTATCCCAACGGCATGTTGATCACGCACAATCGCCCCGGGTACGACAACCTCCAAGTGGAAGGGACGCCCGAAGAGCGGCGCGATCCCAAGCCGCTCCCCAGCTACAAGGGCACGGGGGGGATCTATGGCGACTTCATCGAATGCGTGAAGACCCGGGAGATGCCCTTCCGCGACATCGAAGTGGCGGTGAATACGATGGTAGTGCCCCTCCTGGGGATCGTGGCTTACGCCCTCGAACGGTCTCTGGAGTGGGACGCCGCGAAGCAAGAGTTCCCCGGCGACGAGGAGGCCAACCGGCACCTCGATCGCGCCCGCCGCGAGCCTTGGCAGCTTTAGGCCCCGACTCGCTCTGTCCCCTACCCGCTGCATATTTGTTTTTTTCTTGCTGGGAGCGCACATCATGTTGGATCAAGCCTTCGAGGCGCTGAAGACCTACGACTGGGGAACGGATCGCAACGTCCTCAATCCGATCGACGAAGCCGTCATCGCCACGCGCGAGGATGCCGCCGCGCGGCGAGAGTTGGAGGACCGCCTTGTGGCCGTGCTCGAGGACGACGTATCGCACAGCGCCAAGGACTTCGTCTGCCGAACGCTGATGTCGATGGGAACCGCTGCCTCGGTCCCGGCCCTGGCCGGATTGCTGCCGTCGGCCGAGTACTCGCACCTGGGCCGCTACGCGCTGGAGCGCATCCCGGCCGAGGAAGCCGCCCAGGCCATGCGGGAGTCGCTGGAGGAGCTGCCCAACCCGCTCAAGGTGGGCGTCATCAGCTCGCTGGGCGCGCGGCGCGACGAGCGGAGCGTACCGGCGCTGGGCGCCCTGCTCGGCGACGCCGACCCCGCCGTGGCCACCGCCGCCGCGCGTGCCCTGGGGGGCATCCGTTCGGCTGCCGCCGCCCA
>SKOZ01000026.1 GCA_007119795.1 Planctomycetales bacterium
ACCATGCGGACCGTCGAGGTGCTGCAGTTCTGCCCGTGGTCGGCGTGGAGGATCAGGAGCAGGTTCAGGGCGTCGACGAAGTCCACGTCCATCTGGTACCGTTCGCTGGGAACGGCGAACATCATGTGGAGGAAGTTCTGGCAGTAGGTGAGGTGGTTGTGGGGGTAGATGAACGGCTGCCCGATGGACTGCTTGTAGCTGAAGGCCGCGATGGTGGGCATCTTGGCCATCAAGCGGTAGATCGCCAGCTCCTGCTGCTGCGGCTCGAGCGGATCGCAGGAGTCGGTGCAGTAGATGGGGAGGGCCCCCACCACGGAGCTGAGGATCGCCATCGGGTGGGCGTTGGGGGGGAAGCCGGCGAAGATCGTCTTCATCCCCTCGTGGAGCATGGTGTGTACGCGGATGTTCGTGCGGAACTCCTCGAGCTGGTCGGCCGTGGGGAGTTCGCCGTGGATGAGCAGGTAGGCCGTTTCGGTGAAGTCGCAGCGCTCGGCGAGCTCCTCGATGCGGTAGCCGCAATATCGGAGGATGCCCTTCTCGCCGTCGAGGTAGGTGATGCGGCTGATGCACGAGCCGGTGTTTCCGTAGCCGTCGTCGAGGGTGATGCACCCGGTCTGCGCGAAGAGCTTGCCGATATCGATGGCGCGGTTCCCTTCCGTACCGACGAGGATGGACAGGTCGATTTCCTGGTCTTCCACCCGCAGCTTCGCCACTTGGTTCATGGACATAGAACGTTCTCGAACGGCTGAGGTCGCGTCCATCCCTGTGCCCCGGAAGGGGCCCAATCCCCTATCCTCTCCATTGATATTCTGGACACCAGAGTCTATCAGGTCGCCGGAGCGGCGGCAATCGTCCCGCCGGTCGCGCGGCGCAATCCGCTGTTGGCGAAGGACTTGGGGGGGCGGCTTGCGAACGGGCCGCGGTCGCGGGTCAGGCGCAGGCGGCGCGTCTATCGCTGCAGGAGCCGTACCGCGGCGAAGACGTAGCCGATGCCGGAATAGACGGTGAGGATCACCGCGGCCCAGATGGAGCCGGCCAGGGCGACGTGGAGCCAGGTGGGCGCTTTGGCGACGTCCGCGGGCTGCGGACCCACGTAGTGCAGGTAGAAGAGGGCCATGCCCGCCGCCAGGCATTGAAAGACCATCTTCAGCTTCCCGGCCATCTGCGCCGAGAAGTCGGCGCCGCGCTCCTCGAGGAAGCTCCGCAGCGCGGTCACGAGGAGCTCCCGCCCCACGATGACCACCACCATCCAGGCCCGCAGCCCCCAGGGGACGCGGGTCATGGCGGGGACGGCCAGCAGGAAGATGAAGGCCCCGCAAATGATCACCTTGTCGGCGAAGGGGTCGAGGATGCGGCCGAGCGTGGTGACCTGCCCGTACTTGCGTGCGAAGTAGCCGTCCAGCCAGTCCGTTCCCGCGGCGATGACGAAGAGCACCAGGCTCGCCAGGTAGAACTCCCAGACGATGGTGGCGAACATCACCACGGCGAGGAGCAAACGCAGGGTGGTGAGCTGGTTGGGCAGATTGAGGAAGGCCGCCTTGGCGCGGTCTGCGGATCGCGTGGTCGTGGACATATCCGTCTTCTCGTCGCCAGGGGGAATGCTTCGAAACAGCTCACTCCGGAAGCCGGTGCCCGCCCTGGGCGGGCAGTCAGCGGGGGGCGCCGACGGCGGCGGCTATCCAATCGTAGCCCGCCGCAGCCACAATCTCACAGGAGACGATCTGCCCGGGCCGGAGCCGCCGGCCGGTCACGTAGACCACGCCGTCGACCTCGGGAGCGTCGGCGTATCCGCGGCCGACGTAAGCCTCCTTTTCACCGGCGATCTCTCCGTCGAGCAGCACGTCGATGGTCCGCCCCACCTGGGCCTGACTGAAGGCGAAGGCGATGGGCTGCTGGGCGGCGAGCAGGCGGTCGCGGCGGGCCTGGCGGACCTCCTCGGGCAGGTGGCCGTCGAGGCGGGCCGAGGGTGTGTCCGGCTCGAACGAGTAGGCGAAGGCGCCCAGCCGCTCGAACCGCACCCCTTCGACGAACTCGACGAGCCGCTCGAACTGCGCTTCCGTCTCCCCCGGGAAACCGGCGATCAGCGTCGTCCGCAGCACGAGATCGGGGATCCGCGCTCGCAGCCGCTCCACCAACGCCTCCGTCTCCGCCGCCGTCACCCGCCGCTTCATCCGCCGTAACACCGCATCGTCGATGTGCTGCAAGGGGACGTCCAGGTAGGGGAGGACCTTCGGCGAAGCGGCGATGCGGTCCACCAAGGCGTCGGTAAGGTGTTGCGGATAGAGGTACATGAGGCGGATCCATGCCACCCCTTCGAGCCGCTCGAGCCGCTCGACGAGGTCGGCCAGGCGGGGCCGTCCGTAGAGGTCGATTCCGTAATAGGTGGCGTCCTGAGCGATGACCACCAACTCGCGGGCCCCCTCGGCGGCCAGCGCCTCCGCCTCGGCGACCACCTGCTCGATCGGCTTGCTGACGTGCCCCCCGCGCATCCGGGGGATCGAGCAGAAAGTGCACAGCCGGTCGCAGCCCTCGGAAATCTTCAGGTAGGCCACGTGCCGGGGGGTGAGCCGCAGGCGGCGGCGGTCGTCGGGTGGGCTGCTGGCGGCGGGGCGGAACAGGGTGCGCTGTTCCGCCACCCCCCCCATGAGGCGGTCGGCCGCCCGGGCGATCTCTTCGCTGCCGTGGACGCCCACGATCTGGTCGATGCCCGGACAGGCCTCGAAGAGGGTCTCGCGGTCGCGCTCCACCAAGCAGCCGGCGACGATCACCCCCCGCAACCGCCCCCGGCGTTTGAGGTCGACCAGCTCGCGGATCGTGGCGAGGGACTCGTCGCGCGCGCTCTGCAGGAAACCGCAGGTATTGACGACGACGAAATCGGCCCCCTCGGGGGCCTCGACGAGCCGATACCCCTCGACGCGGAGGCGGCCGAGCATCCGCTCGCTGTCGACCAGCGCCTTGGGGCATCCCAGGCTCACCACGGCGTAGCATCCCTTGAGGGCGGCGGGAGCCGGGGCGCTGGCGGACGACGGAGACAAGACAGGGAGTTCCACAGGCAGTACGGATGGCAACGAAAGAGGCAGCTTGCCGGGACCGGCCCGCAGGCAGAATGCCTGCGGAAGGGCCGGGGGCTGGTCGGGGCGTGACGGCGCCCCTTGTCGCTATCGTATCCGATCACCCCGTTTCGAGTAAGGCGGTTGGGGGCGTTGCGGCCAGTGCGTCCGCCCCGCCGGTGGCATGCGCGGCATCCTGAGCTGCCTATCTCCTTGCCGGGAAAGGGCAAAGCTCTCCTGCCGCGATCCGTAGCTGGGGGAGAACCGGGCAGTCGGCGGGGAATCCTCGGATTGCCCGCGACGGGACTCGGGGGGCTCGACGGCGCGTCCGCGCGTGGAGCAGGGATCGTGCACGTTGGGCGAAGGATCTCCGCGGCGGCTGGCGCTGCGTGGTGCTAGCAGTGCATGCGCGCTGGGCGGCGCACCGCAAGAGACGGATCTTGGTGTCGAGCGTAACACGATGCTTGACAAGCCGGCCGGTATGCGGACAATGGCTGCCATCGCTCGTAGGATATCTGCGGGGGGACGGCGACCGAAGGGATCGACAGTCGGCGGCCATCGTCGTGGCCGGGAAGGCCCCCCCCTTTTTTCGCTCGGCTATTCCATACTTCCCTCTTTCCGTCGCAGGCCATGGCCTACTGCCTGATCGGCCTGGGGGCTAATCTCGGTGACCGTGGGCGTGCGCTCGATGCCGCGGTGGAGCGGCTCGCCTGCGCCGAAGTCCGCGTCGTAGCCAAGAGCCGCTACCGGCAAACGGAGCCGGTCGGCGGTCCGCCAGGGCAGACGCCGTATCTCAACGGCGCGGTGCTCGTCGAGACGGCGCTGACGCCCCGGGCCCTCTTGCGGCGCATGCAGTCCATCGAGCTCGAGCTGGGCCGGCGCCGCGACGAGGAAGTCCGCTGGGGGGCGCGTCCGATCGATCTCGACCTGCTCCTCTACGATACGCTGATGCTCTTTTCGGAAGGGCTTACCGTGCCCCATCCCCGCATGGCCTGGCGGCGGTTCGTCCTCGAACCCGCGGCAGAGATCGCCGGGGCCATGCGCCACCCCACCACGAACTGGACGGTGGCGCGGCTCTGGAACCACTTGAACAGCACGTTGAACTACGTCGCCGTCAGCGGTCCGGCGGGCGCGGGGGCGGTGCGGCTGGTGGCGGCCCTGGCGCGGGGGAATCCCCGGATCGTTCCCTTGGTCGAACCGCCGTTGCCGAAACGTCTGCTGGAAACCGCCGCCGATCCGGCTGGTCAGGGGGCGGCGGCGGCGCTAGAATGGGTATGTCGGCTTCGCGCCCGACTCGACCCCCGGGCCGATCCGTGGGCGGACCGGCGGCTCCAGCCCACGGCCGGCGGCAACCGGGCCTACGCGGTGAGCGACTTCTGGTTGGACGAGCCCCTGGCCTTTGCCGAGTCCTGCCTTCGCCGGGGTCCCTTGGCGAGGTTCCGCCGCGTGTGGGAATCTGCGGCCGCCGTCGCGGTGGCGCCGCGTCTTCTGGTGGTGCTCGCTCCGCCGGAGCACGAGGAAACGGCCGAGGAGATTTGCGCGCGGGCGCGCCGCCGGGTGCTCTGCTCCCAGGCGTGGTGCCTCCGCTACCTCGAACAGATGGAGAACCGCTATCAGAGCCCGATCGGACCTTCGATGCATTTCGTCACTCCTCCGCTCCGCGCCGGGAGCGCATCGCTCTGCGCCGTCGCCGCCGAAGTCCTCGATGCCATCGCTTCCATGGGCTGAGCATGCACCGTGGCCCTGAGGCGCTTGCCGTGCATGCCCCCCCGTCCGCCCCGATTCCTCTGCGATGTCCCTGCATACCACTCCCCGCCTGGTGACCACCGTCGCCGGCCTCCGCGAGGCCCTGGCCCCGCACCGCGCCGCGGCGGCGCGGATCGGTCTGGTCCCCACCATGGGCGCGCTGCACGAGGGGCACCTGAGCCTTGTCCGCGCGGCCCGCGCGGCCTGCGGCGTGGTGGTTGTCTCCGTCTACGTCAATCCCAGCCAGTTCGGCCCCCGGGAAGACTTCGCCCACTATCCCCGCAGCCTGGAAACGGACGTTGCGGCGGTGGCGGCGTGCAGCGCGGACTTCGTCTTCGCTCCCGACGACGCCGAGGTCTATCCCCCGGGCTTTGACACCTGGGTGGAAGTGGGCGGGGTCTCCGAACCGCTCGAGGGCCGGCACCGCCCGGGCCATTTCCGCGGCGTGGCGACGGTGGTGCTCAAGCTGCTCAACATGGTCGGCCCCCAGGCCGCCTATTTCGGTCTTAAGGACATCCAGCAGTTCCGCGTACTGGAGCAGATGGTCCGCGACCTGAACGTACCGGTGGATCTCGTGCCCTGCGCGACGGTCCGCGAGGCGGACGGCCTGGCGATGAGCTCGCGCAACGCCTATTTGAGCCCCGCCGCGCGCGGGGAGGCCGGCGTCGTCTTCGAGAGTCTGCGCACCGCCCAGCGGCTCGTCGACGAGGGCCGGCGCTGCGCCGCGACCGTCGCCGCCGCCATGCGCCAGGTGATCCTCTCCGCGAAGGGCGCGAGCATCGACTATGCGGAGATCGTCGATCCGCGTACGCTGCGGCCGGTGGAGAGGGTCGACGGGGTCGCCCTGGCGGTCCTCGCCGTGCGGCTCGAGGAAACACGGCTGATCGACAACGCGTTGATCGTTCCCCCGGGGACGTGCAGGGAGCGGGCAATCGGGGACGGGAGATAGCGAGGCGGCACGCAACGATGTACCAGACGCTCTTTCACATTCCCCACGAGGTCTTCGGCCTCCCGGTCTTCGGAGCCGGCATCCTGCTGGCGCTGTGGCTCTTCTTCTCCGCCGTCTGGTTCGCCTACCTGATTTGGCGGCAGGGAATGGGGGCCGACGCGCTGGGACACCTCCCCCTGCTCCTCCTGGTGGCGGCGGCCATCTGGCAGCTTCTGCCGGCGCTGCTCGACGAGGAGGGCCTTCCCATCCGCGGTTACGGGACGATGCTCGTGGCGGCCTTCGCGGCCTCGTTCGGGATGGCTGCGTGGCGTGGTCGCCGGGCGGGGTTCTCCACGGACATCCTCTTCTCGCTGGCCGGCTGGATGTTCCTCTTGGGCGTGGCCGGGGCGCGCCTCTTCTACGTCATCGAGTACTGGGAATCGTTCCGGAAGGCGACCTTCGGCGGCACGATATGGGCCGTGCTCAACGTGGCCGAGGGGGGGCTGGTGGTCTTCGGCGGCTTCTTCGGCGGGATGGCGGCGCTGATCTACTTCACCGTCCGTTACCGGCTGCCGGCGTTGAATTTGCTCGATGTGCTGGCGCCCGCGATGATGGTGGGGCTCGCCTTCGGGCGCGTGGGGTGCCTGCTCAACGGCTGTTGCTTCGGCGGTGTGACCGATCTGCCGTGGGCGGTCACCTTCCCCCCCGGCACGCCGCCGTACGAGTGGCAGGTCCGCCGGGGGATGATCCCCGTACAGGGCATCCACTTCGCGGGCGAGCCGTACGAGGTCGCCGAAGTCGCCGCCGTCGTCCCCGATTCACCGGCCGCCCGCGCCGGTCTGGCCCCCGGCGACCGCATCGTCGCCGTCATCGACCACTCCGCCGAGGAGCCGCTCCTCTATCCCGTCCGCTACACGGCCGAAGCCGAGCGGGCCCTCGTCCAGCTCTTCCGTCCCGGGCGGGAAGTGGGGCTGGAGGTGTACGACCGCAGCCCGGTGGGATGGACCGTCGAGGACGACCTTCCCCGCAGCCTCCCCATCCATCCCACGCAGGCCTACGCCGTCGTCAACGCCATCTTGATCCTCCTCGTGCTGGTCGCCTTCGAACCCCTCCGGCGGCGCGGAGGGGAGAGCTTCGCCCTCTTGATCACCCTCTATCCCATAAGCCGCATCGCCCTGGAGGCGATCCGCACCGACGAAGGCGCGGTCTTCGCGACGGGACTGACCATCTCGCAACTGGTGAGCGTGGGGCTGCTTTGCATTGCCGCGGCCTTTTGGCTCTACCTGCTGCGGCAGCCGCCCTCGCGGGCGGGGAACGGCGCATGACGGCGCGAGCGAGAATTGCTGGGAAAACCCTTTTCCCGCTTCCGGCCCGCGCGGTACACTGACCCCTGCCGGTTTGCGAAGCGTCGGTCGCCCGGATCGGCAGCGGCGAGCCGGGCCGGTACAATGCGGTTCGAGATTCGCGGGCTCTGGAGGTTGTGGCCATGGCCATCCTGGTCACATGTCCCTACTGCGACGATCGCCGCGAGTGGGACGAGGAATGCGCGGGCACGGACCAGTCTTGTCACGGCTGTGGGCGGATCATTCCCATCCCCGAAAAGACCCGCGGGGTGTGGGCCGCCGGGTGTGGTACGCAGGCGCTCGGCCTAGTGATTCTGGCGGTCTTCCTTCTCTGTGGAGCCCTTGCCTTCCGATGACCAAGACGCCGAGGCTGATCCTGGCCAGCCGATCTCCGCGGCGCCGCGAGCTGCTCGCCGAGGCAGGATACGACTTCCACGTTGAACCCCCTACGCTGGCCGCCGAGTGCGGCGTCTGCAGCGGCGAGACGCCTCCCGAGCTTGTGGCCCGCCTCGCTTGGCAGAAGGCCGAGGATGTCGCCCGGCGGCTGGAGGAGGGGTTGGTCCTGGGCTGCGATACCGTGGCGGAGCTCGACGGCACCGTTCTCGGCAAGCCTGCCGACGAGGACCATGCCCGCCGCATGTTGCGGGCCCTGCGGGGGCGCGAGCACCGCGTCTACAGCGGTCTATGCCTCTGGCCGATCACCAATGGCGAGCCCCGCGTCGGCGTTGCGGCAACCCGGCTGCGCATGGATGCCGTCGACGAGGCCGAACTGGAGCATTACCTCGCCAGCGGTCTCTGGGAGGGCAAGGCGGGTGCGTTCGGCTATCAGGACCGCACCGGCTGGCTGCACATCCTCGAGGGGAGCCCCTCGAACGTGGTCGGTCTACCGATGGAGCTGCTCGCCGAGATGCTCGCCGAGGCGGGCGGTTCGGGCTGACGCCCGATCGCGGCAGGGCGCTCCCTGGAGGTCCGGGCGGCCTCTGCTCCCCGCGGGGCGCGCGGTCCGCCCGAGTCCCGCGCTGCGCCTGCGGGCCGGGGAGCCGGGGCTCCATGCCCGCAGGACGCAGTGGCGCGGTGGAGCGGGGGTTCAGATCATGTCCTTTAGGCCCTTCAAGGGGCGGACCTGGACCTTGTTCCGGGCGGGCCGAGCGGGCCTGTCCATGAACTCACCCGGCTTGAAGGGATTGGGGACGTTCTTCTGCGCCGGCCGCGCAGGGACCTTCTTCTTGGTGATCTTCACCAGTCCGGGAATGGCGATGGCGCCGGCGCCGCGGGGGCCGAGGTTCTTCTTGATCTCGGCTGCCAGGGCCTCCATCACTTCGCCGACCTGCTTCTTCGTCAGGCCCGTCGAATCGGCGATGCTCTTGAGTACCTCGGTCTTGGTGGGGGGTTTCTTGGCTGCTTTGGCCATCATCAAGCTCCTCCATGTGAGGCAGGAAAAAGGGGTGACACGGGTTCCCGCCGGCCGTGCGGCGGGTGTCCGTCCGTCGTCCGGACGGGATAAGTAAAGTATCTTCACCGGAAAAAGCAAGCGGTCAGGGGCCCAAAACCCGGGAAAATGCGGGAAATAGTGCCCCGAGGGGCCATTTTTCCCCAGATTTCCTGCCTCGACGGCCCGGGGAGCCCCAAGAAAGCCCCTCCGGCCGGCACCGCCGCGGGCGAAGACGACCGGGGCGCGCGGAGGCTCCCTGCTGGTCCGAAACCCTACTTCGGCTGGATTGGAAAGAAGCCTCGGCGCTGTCCGAGAGATGCCGGTGGCGCCTGCATGGGGGTGGGTCTGGACGGGGCGCCGTTACGTGGTAGGATGGGGGAATTGCCGAAGCCCGCCTCACCGGTTCGGGCGTCGCCATTGCGGGGCCGGCCGCCGCCCGGCTCTCTCTCCAGGGCGGCGCAAGCCCCGGGAGACACAACACCCGGCCGTCTCTGCGCGCGCGGTGCTCTCGGCTTGGGTTCCGGGTCCAGACAGGTCAATCGTAGTATGCCAAAAAAGGAAGAAGCACTCGAGGTCGAGGGCGTTGTCACCGAGGCCCTCGCCAATACGCGGTTCCGCGTACAGATCGACGGTGGGCATACGATCATCGCCCACGTCGCCGGCCGGATGCGGAAGCATTTCATCCGCATCGTTCCCGGCGACCGCGTGCGGGTGGAGCTCTCCCCCTACGACCTCGAGAAAGGCCGAATCACCTACCGCGAGAAGTAGGTTTCCGTTCCATCAGAGGCCGCCGCCGTGCCGGGAGGTAGAAGGGCGCCCTCCCTTCCATCGGTGCGGACGTGCGCACCACCCGCGACAGCTTCGCAGGCCGCTGAAGACGGGGTGGCCCGACCATCCCCATCCCTCTCAGAATCACGGCTCCGCCACTTCGGCTTCTTCTTCGGGGGCGAGTGTGCCGATTTCTTCCTCGGGCGCGCCGAGTTCTTCTTCGGGCGCAAGGATGTCTAGCTCGTCTTCAGGCGTGAGTGTGTCGAGATCCTGCTTCAGGTGGTCGAAATCTTCGGGGAGAAGGCCTTCGAGGGGGCTGGCTTCCCTCGGCTCAGCCTCCAAGTCGTAGTCTTCACCGGGGACGGGATCGAAGAACTCCCAGTCCTCGCCAGCCTCCTCAGGGGCCTCGTCGTCGGCCTCCTCCACGCGGAAGATGGCGTCGCGGCTCAGGTGGATCTTCTCGAAGACGTCGTTGGGGATCACGTAGTACCAGTCGGCGAAGCGCGCGTTGAGCTGTTCGACCCGCTCGCGCCCGGCCGCCAGCGTCTCCTCGTATTCGTCGCGTCTGCGCTGGTTCTCGCGCTCGATCCGCTCCCGCTCGGCGGCCAACTCCTCCGCTGTCGGCGTCGGCGCTCTCTCCTCCTCGTCGGCTGCGGCCTCGTCCCCCTCTTGGCCCGCTTCCTCCTCCGGGTTGGCGGGCTCTTCCGCGGCCTCGGCATCCTCGGGGGGGGCCTCGGGGAGTGCCTGGAGTGCGGGCTGGGGTATGATCGCTTCGTTGAAGCGCGTGGTGACCATGATGTAGCGGTTGTGGCCGGTAGGCGATTCGTCATCCTCTTCGCGGGCGGAAGCCGCGCCGGTGGCGATGTCGCCGAAGCGGAGGATATACTCCACGCCGTCACGCATGGTGACCTGGATGTCGCCCTCGACGGAGAAGAGCTCGAACTGGCCGGGGGCCGTCTGCCCCATGAGGAATCCGCGGGCGGCCAGGGATTGGAGCGTCTCTTCGTCGGCGGCGAGTTGCTCGCCCGCCTGCAGGTCGGCGCTGAGGCCGCCCGGTTTGCGGGCCACGTCGACGATCCGCAGGTTGTCGAGGTTGTTGCGGAGCTCGTTGAGCCGGTCGACGTCGAGCTCCTGCCCCTCCGGCATGGAGAGGTCGCGCCAGCCGGCGTCGACCGCCTCGCGGAATGTCTCGAGCGTCCAGCGGGGTTCGGCCTGGTCGTCGTAGCCGAGGGTGATATCGTGCCGCTCGTTGAGCGCCCCGCGGAGCTGGTCGATGCGGTAGTCGCGGATGCGGACGCGGCGGATATCGAAGGGGTTGAGCTGGAGGAGATCCTCCTCGATCCAGTCCTCGAAGCGGGAGGAGAGGGATCGGATATCGAGCTCCACGACGAAGACGAGGTTCTCTCCGGGTCGGCGGACGTAGCGCTGGTTGGGGCGGTCGGGGACCTCGCGGCCGACGATCATGGCCGCCAGGTCGCGGCCGCGGGCATCGGCGACTTGCACGCGGCGGCCGACGCCCCTGGCGCCCGCGGTGACCGCATCGGAGTCCGGGTCGAGGACGCCGAATTCCCCGTGGTCGCCGACGGCGTCGCCGGCCACGTCGAGGATCGTCAGGTCGGCCAGGGTGGCGGCGATGTCGCCGAGCTGGCGCTCGGCGTCGGCGGGATAGTAATGGTGGGAGGGGATCGACCAGAGGCCGTTCTGCCGCGCGACGACGAAGCGGCGGACGGGCGAGGCGGCCGCTTCGTCGAAGGTGACGATCTCCAGCCGATCGGCGGCGCGCACGCCCTCGAAATGGGGGAAGAGCTGCTGGCCACGGATCTCAAGGGGATCGGCGAAGTAGCTCCGCGGCCGGACCGCCCAGGCGGTCGCCACGGAGAGCAGGGCGATGACCACGAAGAGGATCGTCTTGGTCGTCTCGTTCATGGGGGCCTCGAAGAGTGACTTCCATCAATTGGTTCTGAAGGGGAGCAGCGAGCCGCCGCCGGCTCGCCGCCGTCTTAGCGGAGCCGGGAGCGGGACACCCCCTCCGTCTCGCGGACCTTGCGGCTGATGAAGACCACCATGCCCACGAAGAGGAGCGGCAGGGAGGGGAGCACCACGGCCAGCATCTTGTAGCGATCCTGCACGCGGCGGACCTGGCGGGTGAGTTCGCGCTCGATGGCGGTCAGCTCGCGGTCCCGCTCCTGGGCAAGCTGCTCGAGGCGGATTTCCAGACGGCGCTCCCACTCGCCCCGGGCCATGGCCACTTCGCGGATCATCTGGAGTTCGTCGGCGAATTCCCGCTCCTGAAGGTCGGCGATCCGCTTGGCGAAGGCGTCGCGCTCCTGCTGCTCGGCCTGCTCGAACTTCTCGTGGAGCGCTTCGCGGGTGCGGTCGGCGGCGCGGCGGGCATCGCTGGTGTGCTCCTCGAGGCGGGTCAGCGTCCGGTAGCGGGGCCGCCGCACCCGCAGCTCCAGGAAGCGGTCGTCGCCGGCGAGCTTGTCGAGGACGTTGAGCACGAAGGGCACGTTGTCGAAGTTGAAGTGCAGCCCTAATTCAGGGATGTCCCCCTGCTCGCGGAGGAGGAAGAGCTGCCGGGAGAGGGCGTCGATGTCGGCGACCACCACGGCGTTGACCTCCGCGCCGTCCGCCCCGTTCTCGGCCCCCGGGTTGGGGGCCGCGCTGCGGACGTGTGCCGCCAGCACGTAGGGAGTGCTCGTGGGGATGCGGCGGGGATTGGGGTTCAACTGCCCGACGGGGCCCATCTGCATGAGGTCGTTGAGCTGGACCGCAAAGGTGTTCGTCCCCGTCTGCACGAGGGGCGTGAAGTCCGTATTCGCCTCCGCGGCGTACTGGCGGATCAGCGAACCGGGATAGGGGAAGAGGAGCTGCTGGAGGCCGGCACTGATGCGGCTCTCGGGGTTGAAGGGGTGCCGCACCTCGTCGTCGGCGAGGTCGTCGTCGATGAAGACGAATTCTTCGTTCAGCCCGCCGACCATGGGGTAGGGGTTGTAGGCCTGGGCGACGATCTGGGCGTCGTTGAAGGTCAGCCCCAGGAGCCGCCAGAGGCGGTTGATGTCGCCCTTCGGCGGCGGCTGTTGCATGCCGAACATGGCCATCTGCTGCGGTGCCCGCCGGGGCATGCTCGTGCCGGGGACGGGGACGAAGGCGGGGAAGGGGTCTTCGAATATGGCCGTCGGCTGCCCGCCGGCCACCGCGTCGACGAAGTGTTCCAGCTCCTCCGGCCCGAGGGACGAGGGCTGCACGGCGAGGAGCACGTCGTACTGCTCGGTGATCGGCTCGCTGGGGTCGACCCGGACCACCTCGTACTGCTTCTCCAGCTCGGCGATGATCGGCCAGGGCTGCCCGGGAGTCATCGTCTGCATGTCGAAGCCGCCGAAGAGGTCGGCGTCGGTCTGCAGCACGCCCAGGCGGCGCTGCTCCTGCTCGGTTACCGTGGCGATGGAGCGGACCAGTTCGTACTCCACCGGGATGCCGCGGTCGATGAAGGGGAGGATCACTTCGTTGGTCCCCGACGTCACGGCCACGCCCAGGAAGATCGGCTCCTGGGTGATCGTGCCGCGGACCGTGGCGGTGACCCGGCGGGGGGTGATGCCGTAGCGTCGCTCGGCGAGCTCGGCGGCCTCGCTGAGCGGTTCGGTGGCGTTCTCGCGGACCTCGATGTTGCCCCCGCCGAGCGCGGCGAGTTCCCGGAGCGTGTTCAGCAGGTTCAGCCGCGTCTGGGCATAGATCTCGGGCACCGCGGGGCTGACGAAGGCCTCGATCTGTACGGGGCGGGTGAAATCGATGCCGCGGATCAACTGCCGCGTCTCGCGCGCCAACGAAGCCGTTCGCTCTGCGGTCGTATCGGCCCGCAAGTCGAAGCGCTGCACGAGGAACACCAGGGCCGTGGCCGTCACCACCAGGGCCATGAACCGCGCCGCGTAGTGGCCGGCGGCCTTCCAGCCGGCGGCGCCGCTCCAGCCGCCCCACCAGTGCCGCCGGCCGATGAGGACCATGGAGAGGTAAAGCATCACCACCACGATGGCCGCGAAGTAAACGACCCCCGCCAGGGTCACCACCCCGCTGGCGAAGTCGCGGAGGCGTTCGCCGAAGCTCCACGCCTTCACTGCCAGCGCCGTTCCCGGGTTCATGAAGGCCTCGGCGTAAATCAGGACCACCAGCGGCACGTTGAAGAGGGCGCCCAGGATGTAGGCGATCGTGAGGTTGGCCGTCAGGAACGAGGCCGCCATGCCCACGGCCAGCATGGCGATCCCCACGAGCCAATAGCCGAAGTAAGTGGAGAGGAAAAGCCCTCCATCGGGGGAGCCGAGCGAGATGAGGACCAGGTAGTTGCAGACCAGCGAGAAGAGGAGCGAGGCGGTGAAGATCCCCACGGCCGCCAGGTACTTCCCGGTCACCACCTCGCGGTCCGAAGCGGGGGCCGTCAGGAGCAGCTCGTCGGTCCCCTCGCGGCGCTCTTCGGCCCAGATGCCCATGGTGATCGCCGGCACGAAGACCAGCATGATCCACGGAAAGACCGCGGTGAGCTGATCGAGATTGGCGAGGTTCAAGCTGAAGAACCGCGGGCTCCAGAAGGCGCCGATGGCTCCCAGGACCACGAAGACGAGGATGAACAGGTAGCCCAGCGGATTGGCGAAGTAGCTGACGAAGTTCCGCTTGAAGATGGCGTAGATGACGTGTGTGCTCATCGTTCCGTTCGAGGGATGCCGGGGGAGGGATAGTCGGATGGGGGCGAGGGCCGCAGGCTGCTTCCCGGGGCGGGTCAGGCCGTGGCGGAAAGCTCCCGGAACCGCTCTTCCAGGTGCCTGCCTTCCCTGGCGAACTTGTGGATGGGGCCGTCGAAGATCAGCCGTCCTTCGTGAATGAAAAGCACGCGGTCGGCCATGGCTTCGACTTCCTGGAGGATGTGCGTGGATACGAGGATCGTGCGGTTGGTCCGCAGGCGGCGGAGCGTCTCGCGGACCTCGTGGATCTGGTTCGGGTCCAGGCCGGCAGTCGGCTCGTCGAGGACGAGCACCTCGGGCTCGTGGAGCAGGACGAGGGCCATGCCGACCCGCTGGCGGTAGCCGCGGGAGAGCTTGCCGATCGGCTTGCCGATCACCGCCCCCAGGTCGCAGAGCTCGACCACCTCGTCGATCCGCTGCTGCTTCTTCACCCCGCCGAGGCCGCGGGCATCGGCGAAGAACCGCAGCAGGCCCCGTGGCGACATATCGCGGTAGAGAGGGCCGTTCTCCGGCAAGTAGCCCAGCCGCCGCGCCGCCTCGATGCGTTGCGTGGCCACGTCGAAGCCCGCGATCCGGGCCACCCCGGCGCTGGGCGCCAGATAGCCGGTGAGGAGCTTCATGGTCGTGCTCTTGCCGGCCCCGTTGGGACCCAGGAAGGCTACCACCTCCCCGCGCGAAACCTGGAAGGAAACGTCGCGGACGGCGGCGAAATCGCCGTAGAACTTCGAAAGGCCCTGGGCCTCGATCGTCACGGCCTGCGCGTCTGCGGCGGGGCGTTCAGGGGACATGGTCGTTCGCCTCTTTTCTGTCGTTCCGCCTTGGTCCGTCGTTCGTGCAGCCGGTCCCGACGCCGAGCCCGACCGGGCTCCGGCGAGGACCGCCGCTGGGCCCTACCCCAGCGATTCCCGCGTGTCGAAAAGCGCCATTATAATCCTCTCAAGCGGTGTGGCCATAGCGATCGCACTGCGGTTTTCGCGTCGCGGCGGCGGCGAGGCCCGTCGCTTACTGCCAGGGGGAGAAGCCCGCCCGCCGCATCGGCGACGACCGGAAACCACGTGCCGCGCACCCTTTATGCTCCCTACGCTCCCGGGCCGCCGAGGGATCGGTAGAAAACCAGTAGCCTGCGACGTTGGCTCTCCGGCCTTCCGCTTGATCGAGCGGTCCAGGTGCCCCGGGCCGCCGTCCCCTGGCTTCCCCTCCGGCTGTCGGTGCCGGAAAGTGGCGGGTAGAATGCCCAGCACCGAGCCAAGCCGGCGGGCCGCGCGCGCGGGAACCCGCTACCGCGCAACCGGTCCCCAGCGCAGCTCGCCCACCAGTCCCCCGCTCTCGAAGGATCCCGCGTGAACGCCCCGCCCGTCACCGTCCAGGTCGAACTCGGCCCGCGGAGCTACCAGATCGACGTCGGCAGCGGCAACCTCGCCGAGGTAGCGCAGCGGGTCGCCGCCCTGGGCGATGTCTCCCACGTGGTGATAGTCACCGACGAAAACGTCCAGGAACCCCACGCCATGGCGGTCGGCCAGGCCCTCGCCGTCGGGGCCGAGGTCGATGTCGTCGCCGTGCCCCCGGGCGAGACCAGCAAGTCGGTCGAGACGGCCTTCGGACTCTGGGAGGGCTTGCTCGAACTGGGCGCCGACCGGCGGACGCTCATCGCGGCGGTCGGTGGGGGCGTCGTCGGTGACCTGGCCGGTTTCCTGGCCGCTACCTACGCCCGCGGCCTTCGCTTCTTCCAGGTCCCCACCAGCCTTCTCGCCCAGGTCGACAGCTCCGTGGGCGGCAAGGTAGGCATCAACCTGCCCGGGGCCAAGAACATGGTGGGGGCCTTCCTCCAGCCGGTCGGGGTCCTCATCGACACCCAGGTTCTCGATACGCTTCCCGATCGCGAGTACCGGAGCGGCCTGGCCGAGGTGGTCAAGTACGGCGTGATCCTCGACGCCGGCCTCTTCACCTACCTCGAAGAGAACGTCGCCGCGATCGTCGATCGCGATCACCACGCGCTCCGCAGCGTCGTGGCCCGCTGCTGCCGGCTCAAGGCCGACGTCGTCGAGCAGGACGAGCGCGAGGAGACGGGCCTGCGCGCCGTGCTCAACTACGGGCATACCTTCGGCCACGCCCTGGAGGCCGTGGCCGGCTACGGCGAACTGCTCCACGGCGAGGCGGTGGCCATCGGCATGGTCTGTGCCGCCCGGCTGGCCCAACGGCTCGGCCGCGTGGCCCCCGCCTTCTCGGCGCGGCAGGAGGCCCTGCTGCGCGCCTTCGGCCTCCCCGTGGCGGTCCCTTCGCTGGACCGGGAGGCCCTCATGGCGGCCCTGTCCCGGGACAAGAAGGCGCAGCACGGCCACCTCCGCCTCATCCTCCCTCGCCGCCTGGGAGCGGTCGAGCTGGCCGAGGGGATCGAGGCCGAACGCGTTCGCGCTGCGTGGGAGGCGTAAGAGCGGGGGGAGGGCGGAAACGTTTCTGGCCTGCGTGAGGGGAAGGCTTCCTACCCCTCTCCGCGGCCTGGTGCCCCTGCCGACTCCTTTCGCTCCGCCGCGGTCGTCAATCGAGCGACGGCCAGACGACCAGGCCGCGGCGCTGGCCGTCGGCGTCCTCGTAGGCGCCGAGAAAATCGGAGTTGGCGTCCAGCCAGACGGTGATGCGGCGCAGCTCCTCCTCGCTCAGCGAGACGCCGTAGTGGCTCTCGTCGAGGTACTCGGTGAGCCTGGCGGCGCGGGCCCCGAAGCGGCCGGGCTCGCTGCGGATGCCACCGGGAGCGGAGGTGGGCGCGCGCGAGGAGGCGTGGAAATAGAAGCCGAAGTCGCTCGCCAGGTGAGTGTAGGAACGGCTGAAGCCGTGCGGCCCCTCGATGGTGCCGCTCAAGTCGAGCGCCCCCTCCTGCCGGTGGCACTCGACGCAGTGGCGGTCGAGCACCGGCTGCACCAGCCGCACGTAGTTGAACGGCCTGGACCCTTCCGGCTCCGGCTCGATCGGCGAGGGGGGCCGCAACAGGGCCAGCGGCGTTTGCTGGGGGGTGTGCGGCGGCGTGTGCTTCCGCTCGTGGCACCCCTGGCAGGTGAGCCGCTCGCCGGGATGGACGTACGTCGAAGAGCGCATCGACTGCACGGCCATCCCCTGCTCGTCCAAGGCCTGAAAGTAGATCGACTTCCCCACCGGGGCCTCGAAGAAGGCACTGCCGTCGGCCTCGACCGGCACCGTGCCGAGGACCGCGCGGGCGTTCGCCCCCTCGGCGGCACCGATCCTCGGCTGGTCGACCGGCGAAGTGGTCTTGGGCAGCACGTGGATGATCCGCAGGGCACGGATCTCGATCCCTTCGGGCCACTCGAAGTCGCTGTCGTAGACGTTCATCACGGCGATCGTTGCCGGGGGGACCACGCCGCCCGCGGCTTCTACGTCGCGGGCCGTCTGGACGGTCTGCCGGGGGATCACCGGCGGCCGGGCCCGGCCGCGCAGCGGCATCGGGGCATAGCAGGAAATCTCCGGATCGCGATAGACCAGCTCGCGGTTGCCGTCGCCGTCGATCCAGTAGATGCCGCGGTTGTAGTTGCCGCGGTTGCCGGCGGCCGCCCCTTGGGTCACCAGACGGTTCATGGCGTCCGGGTCGTAGACCACGAGGTAGTCGTCCTCGCTCAGCGGCCAGGGGGTGCCGAAAATCATGAACTCCTGTTCGGGCCGGATTTCCGCTTCGGGGAAGGGAAGCTCGGGTGTCAAGCGCACAAGCTGCGACATGGCGCCGTCGTCCTCCCGCCGCGGGTCGATGAGGACCAGGGAGCCGAACTCGTGCGCATGGTGCGCGGAGGCCACCGCCACGTAGCGGTGGGACCCGGGGATGGCGCGGATCTGCGACTCCATGTGAGGACGGTCGAACGGGTAGTTGCTCGGGTAGTTGCCATGGAAAGCGCGGGGGTCTCGGCCGTCGGGATAGGAAATCCACTTGTGGTGCGCGATCTCCGCGTGGCGGTCGATGTAATCCCAGCGGGTGTAGACGAGCATGCCGTCGTGATTCACGCTGGGGTTCCACTCCTGCGTCTCGTGGAAGCTCAGGCAGATGAGAATCGCGTTTTCCCTTCCGCGCAGAGCGGCGCCGGCTCCGCGCGGTTCAGCTCCACCTCGCCGGCGGCGGCGATGACTGCGAAGCGGCTGTCTTCAGCGATCCAGTGGGCCTCCACGAGGGACGCGACGCGGTCGGCCACTGCGATCCCTTCGGCGCCTGTGGGCGGCTCGGGGAGCGACTCCGCCTCGGCCGTCCCGGCCGCCAGGCAGAGCCAGCACGCCAGAACCGCTTTCCGCAGGGCCCACGATTGAGTTCCCTTCATCGCACCGTCCTCGTGCTCGGCACGACGCGGAACCCCGACGTGCCATGACCGTCATCTGGCTGCCCACCGACTTCTCTCGCGCGAAGGACCACCATCCCCAAAGCCGGCAACCCTCGAAGGCGCCACTCGGCGACCGCCTGCAGTAGCCGCTTTCTGCCAATACTCCTCAAAGGGCAAACCCGCCACGGTAATCCATGCCCGTTCTAGCACGGGCGAGAGCCACAGGCAACCATTGTTGGAGTTCGTGGCGCACGATGGGGGTCACGTCTTCCACGTCCCCAGCGCCCTGGCGTTCGTCGAGCGGCACCTGGGGCGGTAGCCGGTGTTGATTGGTGTCCGAGCATCTGCCCACGCGGTCCCGTTCTCGAATCCCTCTTCCCCGGAATCTCTCCGTCTGCTCCTCTGCAAAACCGTGCTGGACGGATTGCCCAGGCGCGGCGCCGAGACGGCCCCCCCCGGCCTCAGAGGGCGCCGGTGCCGCGGTCGAAGGCCTCGTGGTCGCGATGGTAAAGGGCGAGGACCGACTCGAAGGTCGCCGCGGAAACCCGGTAGACCGGCTGGGCATCGGTATGGGCGTTGGTGTGGGCGACGAGCAGGCGGTAGAGCAGCTTGAAGAGGTGGCGGGGGACCTTGAGGCCGCGGATGGCCTCGAGCAGCCGTTGCGGGTAGACCGCTTCGTCGAAGAGGTCGTCCAGGCGCGCCGGTTCCCGTCCGGCGACGGTGCAGGCGGCGAGGCGGGCATTGGCCAGGTCGTAGAGCGATTCGCCCGTCCAGTCCAGCGAGCGGACGAGGTTCTGCTTGTCGAGGCGGGCTCGCTGGTGGAAGCTGGCGTCCTCGCGGTCGACGAAGCGCAGGAGCTCGTCGGGCAGGAGCAGCTTCAGGCCCAACCCGGGGTGTTTGAGGAGCTTGTTGTCCAAGAGCGGCCAGACCAGGGCCCGCATCAGTTCCGCCGATCCGGTGATCAGGTAGGGCTCGTCGACGCGGTCCACCAGGACCACGATGCCGCTGAAGCCCATCTCGCCGAGGATCGCCTGGAGCTTGGCGAGCATCTCGTAGCGGTCGTCGGTCCGCTGGGCGACGGGCATGGGCTGCCCGGAGAGGTGACGGTCGCCCAGGCGAACGAGGACGCGCCGCAGGCGCTTGCCGTCGTGGTTCAGACACCGCGCGTGGCGGAGGATCCGCCGCGCCCGCCACCAGCCCTTGGCCTGCTGCCAGAGCCAGGGCCCCCAGGAAGCGGCCCAGGCCAGGTAGGGCCAGGGGGTGGCGAGGTAGCCCCACCACCCCTGCCAGACGATCAGTCCCGCAATGACCAGCGACAGGACGATGCCGAGAACCAGGGGGATGTAGGTCGGCCAGACGGGCAGTCCCAGCTTCCGCCGCAGCTTCGCCCAGCGGTCGGTGCCCGCCTGGGCCATCGACTGGTCGTAACAGGCGGCCAGCAGGAGGAAGTCGCGGGCCTCGTGCTGATCGAGCGCGGCGGGCTCGACGGGCTGGATGTCGCAGGCGGCGGCGTGATCGGTGCGGGGCACCTTGAGGGCGCGGTCGACGAGCTGGGTGACCCCCAGGGCGAGCAAGGCGTCGACGTGGTCCCACAGCCGCCACTCGCTGAGCACCCGCTCCACGCGGCGCTTGCGGCCGCGGAAACGTTCGCGGAGATGGTCGAGGTAGGGATTGAAATCGTCGTACTGGATCACGAAGACCCGCTGGCGGGGGTGGTCGGCATTGTGGTCGGCGAGGTGGCGGGCGATCTGCAGGCGGAGGGCCGTCTTGCCGGAGCCCTTGGCGCCGAAGACGATGGCGGTGGCCGGTTCGAGGGGGTTGCCGTAGATCTTGTCCCAAGCGGGATGGTAGGTCTGCTTGATGCAATACCCCTTGAAGACCAGGTCGGTCTGGGCGTCCTCGTCGGCGAAGGGATTGGCCGAGAGCCCGTGGTGCTCGAGAAACTGCTGGATGCGCATGGGTGGATCCTCGGTGGGTGATGCCGCCTTGCTCCCGGGCTCTGCCGGGGAAGACCAGCGGCGAAGCACGGCTTCGCCGCCCCCCGCGCCGCTGGTTCGCGAGGGCCAGGGGATGGATCAGTACTCCATCTTACGAGGACCTTGGGACCCCGGCCCTACGCCGTTCTGAAGAGTACCACAAGAAGGACGGCCAGGAGGACCGCGACCACGGCGAGGAGCCCGATCACCAGGGCGATTGTGGCCTTGGGCGTGCGACGGCGGGGAGCGGTGCGGGCCGGATCGGCGGGCTGGTGCGGCGAGACGGCGACGGTCGGCGCCGGCTGCGAATCCTCTTCGGTTCCCAACTGCGGGAAGACAGCGCCCGCCTCCTGCCATTCGGGCCAGCCGTCGCGCCAGACGAGCGCGTCGGGAGCTACGCGCCCCTCGGCCATCCAGGAGCGCATCAGATCGGCTCCGGCGGGCCCGTACTGTTGGTCGACTCCGGCGGGCCGGACGTACCAGACGGCGTTGGGGTTCTCGGCGAGGGGGTCGGTCTTTTGGGGGGGCTCATGTGGAAGCGGGGGGGGGCCGGCCATCGGTTGGGGAGCGGGTTCGCGCGGCAGTGCCGTGGCGGGCTCGACGGCTCCTGCCTCGGCCACCGACATCTCCGGGGGGACCATGGTGGTGAAGGGGCTCGGAGAACCGGTGTCGCTGGTGTAATAGGTGGCGGCAGGCCCGTTGTTGGACAATGTGGAGTGGGGGTCGCCGTGCCCATGAGTGGGGGGCGCCTGGCGCGCAGTCGCCTCGGTGCCCGGCGAGTCGGAATCTCCTTGGCCGGCGACCGCGGCAGCCGGTTCGCGGCGGCTGCCGCGCGTGCTCTCGTGGGGAACGAGCACCTTGGTCCCACAGTGGGGGCAGAACCCGGCCTTGCCCGCCAGGAAGTTCTTGACGTTCAGCTTGTGCCCCTTGGGGCAGAAGAATCGGATACCCATCGTCCCACCGGGATGGTTTCGGATGCCCCTCGGCAACACAACTTGGCATCCGTACCAGACTTAGGGTTCGCGGCCCCGGTCAGCTAAGAATTGGCACCGCACCGGGCTTGCTGCGAGAATCCCCTACCTACTTCCATTGTATCTAGACCCTCCACAGATACAGCGCTTCGCCGCGGTATTTTTTTCAGACCGCTGGTCAGGCTGCCGGCGCCGTCACGGAAGCTTGACAGAGGCCCTTTCCGCGGGGGACAATCCCTTCCGTCCTTCCTTTTGCTCTATGCTGCGGCGCTCTTCTCGCCTCCCATCGAGGGCAGTCCCATGGCCGGCGCGTTTGCCACCGTCGCTCGATTCCCCACGAGCATCGAGGCCCACCTGGCGCGGAATCACCTTGCCGATCACGGCATCGAGGCTTGGGTAACCAATGATGCCATTGCGGACATGGCATGGCACCTAATAACTGCGATTGGTTGGGTGAAGGTCCTGGTGCGGGCAGAGTGCCTTCCCCGGGCGAGGGGGGTGCTCGAGGGGAAGCAGGCCGATCAGGCTATCCCTCGAGCCCTCTTCGCGTCGATCGGGTGCGAGGAACTCGCTGCTCTCGCTGGGGACGATGGTAACACGGGTGCCAGGGGCCAAGTGTCACCGCGCGAGCGTTTGGCCGGCCGGGCGATTCTGGCCACGTTGGGTTCCGCCTCCTTTCCTTTCGGTTTCCTCGTCACGCCTCTTGCCGCGTGGCTCCTTTGGAAGGTTGCAGAAACGCCGGGGAAACTCGGGCCGTGGACGTGGTGCTGGGTTTGGCTGGCTGCGGCAGTTCTCTTCCCGCACCTCCTGTTTGCCGTGTTCCTCGTTGGTGGCTTGGTCTACTTTCTGGTTCTCGATAATATTCAAATTTTTTCCATGCTAGAGTTGTCCTGGGAGGTATGGCGGAAATGGGAAGGCGTGTTCTTTCAATAGTGGAGGTCTTGCGGCCAGTAACGGTGATCCTCAACGACGTGTCGCCCGGCCCTATTGTCGTGGAGGCGGCCGCGATCGACCGACCGTTGCCGGACGATGCGCTGGACTTCGGCTCCCGGAGAATAGACCCGCATCATGGACTACGCGGAGGAAATGGAGCATTGAATTCACACCAGCCGGGTGCTGTCGTAACAGGTTCTCCCCTGCGAGCCGGCCAAGCGAGGAGCGCGCGGCCGAACCGCCCTGGCAGCCTCGTCGCAATTGCCCTAAAATGCGAGGGTTAGGTGTGATGTTGGAGGCCGCGGTGCCGTGCCCGCGGCAGACACGGTCCCGATGGGTGGACCGCATGCGGCAGCGGCTTTGGACGGGCAGAGAATTCGCGACAGGTCATGTCGTACCGGTCCTTCAAACGGCTTCTCGGCGAGACGAGTCTGGAGCGGAAATTCCGCTTCCTCTTCGGGGTCTGCCTGCTGATCTTGATCACCGCCAGCTTCTGGTGGTACGGCAGCCAGACGGAGCAGCTCGTCTTCAGCCAGAACCCCCGCTCCGGCCGCCTCCTCGTCGACCACCTCATGCTCAGTCTCCACTGGGGGAGCCTGGAGACCGTCGGCGAGTCCAAGGCGCTCACCGATACGCTCACCGAGAGCTTCAGCAGGCAGGAGTACCAGTGGCGGGCGATTCTCCCCAGCGCTCTGGACGGGACGGGCGTCCCGGACGAGGAGGCCAGCCCTCGCGACGAGTTCGAGTGGCAGGCCCTGCGGCGTTTCCTCCGCGTCTCTCCCGAAGAGCTGGAGAGCTTCGAGCACGAGGCCTTCGCCGAGCGGCTCTCCCCGGACCGGAACGAATACCACTACTATCAGCCGATCTACGCGCAGAGCACGTGCCTGGGGGCGTGCCACCTGCCGTTGGTGGGGGGCGTGATGGGCGATTGGAGCGACGGCCGCCTCGCCAGCCTGGGCCGCTCCACGGCCAGCGCCGAGGGAGAGCTCATGGCGGTCATCCAGGTGACCATCCCCAACGAGCCGGTGCAGCGGGCCCTGAACCGCAACCGGGCCATCCTCTTGACCACGGCCATCGTCACCGTATCCCTGGCGATGATCGCCGCCTATCTCATCGTCCGCTACGTGATCGTCAAGCCGCTCAAGCACCTCCGCGACGTGAGCGACTCGATCAGCCGCGGCAACATCGCGCAGCGGGCCGAGATCCACACCGGCGACGAGTTCGAGGGTCTGGCCGTGGCCTTCAACCGCATGCTGGGGCACATGGTGAACACTCAGGAGAAGCTCCGCCAGGTGAATCAGGACCTCGACGGCAAGGTCGACGAGCTGGCCCAGGTGAACATGCGGCTCTACGAGATGAACCGCATCAAGAGCGACTTCCTCGCCACCATGAGCCACGAGCTCCGCACGCCGCTGAACAGCATCCTCGGCTTCTCCGACGTGCTCGTCTCCATCGACTCGCTCGACGAGAAGCAGAAGCGCTACGTGCAGAACATCCAGAAGTCGGGGCGGATGCTCCTGGAGATGATCAACAACATCCTCGATCTGGCGAAGATCGAGAGCGGCAAGATGGACATCCGCCCCACGGAGTTCCGCCTCGAGCAGGTGATCGCCGCGCAGTGCGACATGGCCCGCCCGCTCACGGAGAAGCGGAACATCGACCTGGAGATCGAGGTCCCCACCGGCCTGCCGCCGGTGAAGCAGGATCAGTCGCGGGTACAGCAGGTACTCAACAACATCCTCTCGAACGCCATCAAGTTCACACCCGAGGGGGGGCGCATCACCGTCTCCGCCGAGCTCGACGGGCCCGATGCGATCGTGCTCAAGGTGGCCGACACCGGCGTGGGCATCGCCCCGGAGGACCAGCAGGTGATCTTCGAGAAGTTCCGCCAGGGCCGCACGGCCGTGCCCGGCGGCGACGCCATGGTCCGCGAGTACTCGGGCACCGGCCTGGGCTTGTCGATCGTCAAGGAGCTGTGCCGGCTTCTCGGGGGGCACATCTCCGTGGAGAGCGAACTGGGCAAGGGGAGCACCTTCACCGTGCGGCTGCCGCGGCAGCTCGAAGATCAGCCGCGGCTCGACTCGCCGATGGCCGATGGCTTCGAGGACTTCGTCAACGCCCGCCTCGACCGCGCCCGGTCGTACACCCGCGCGGCGCTCCAGGACACCTGAGCCCCCGAACGGCTCGCGGCGCTTCGCGCCACGCCTGCCCCACACGCTTCACTCGATGGCGGCGGCGTGGCGACCGGCTTCCGGATCACCGGCGGCGTGAACGGTGCCGGTGGCGTGGTCCAGGTAGAGCATCACCGGAAAGCCGATCGGTTCCGTGGCGGTCGCAATGCGGTGCCCTCGGCGGGCGAGATCCTCGGCCGTCTCGCCGGGGATTCCCTCCTGGAGCTCGACGGTGCCCGGCGCGTTCATGGCGGCGGCGCGGTCGGGATTCGGGTCGAAGGAGTTCTCCTGGTGAGCGGTGCTGAAGCGCCGCGCCGTGACGGCCTCGGCGGGCATCATGCCGAACTCGAGATGGTTCAGGAGCACGTTGAGCGTCGTCTGGTCCTGAATGTCGGCGCCGACCACGCTGATGGCCACCACCGGTTTGCCGCCGCGGGTCACCAGCGTCGGCGTGAGCGTGACGCGGGGGCGCTTGCCGGGCTCGAGCCGGTTGGGATGCTCGGGGTTGAGGTTCAACGAGCGGATGCGGTTCCCCTGCGTAACGCCCGACGGGCCGGCGCGGTTGGTGAGGATGTTGCAGCTCGGCGTGGCCGCCACGACGTTCCCCCAGCGGTCGGCGACCACGCAGGTGGTGGTGTCCTGTACGGGGATCCCGGCGCTCGCCGCGGCCGCCTCCGGCTCCTCCCGCAGCGGCGCCATGCGGTACGGGTCGCCCGGCCGCCGATCGAGCGCGGCGCGGCTCATGTCGATCAGCGGCCGGCGGAGCGCCGTGTATTCCTCCGAGAGGAGCGCCGCCAAGGGCACGTCGACGAAGCGCGGGTCGCCATAGTAGGCGTCGCGGTCGGCGAAGCCCAGCTTGAGGGCCTCGACCACCGTGTGGACGTAGTCGGGTGAGAGGTGGCCCATCGCGGCCAGGTCGAAACCTTCGAGCAGACGCAGCGTCTGGGAGAGCACCGGCCCCTGCGTCCAGGGACCGCACTTGTAGACTCGGTAGCCGCGGTACTCGACCGCGACCGGATCCTCGACGAGCGTGCGGTGCGCCGCCAGGTC
>SKOZ01000049.1 GCA_007119795.1 Planctomycetales bacterium
GAGGCCTTCCTGCAGCACTTCCCCGACGCCACCGGCTACCGCTTCTTCCTCGTCGAGGCCCCGGCCGAGAGCGCCGAGGCCGTCCGTGCCGTCCTCGAGACGCGGCTGGGCGATTTCGGTGTCGTGGCCGAGACCACCGGCGAGCGGCTGGCCGGTTTCCTGGCCGTGCAGAACACCTACCTGAGCACCTTCCAGACGCTCGGCGGCCTGGGCCTGCTGCTGGGGACCTTCGGCCTAGCGGCGGTGCAACTGCGGAATGTCTTCGAGCGCCGCCGCGAGCTGGCCCTGCTCCGAGCGGCGGGCATGACCCGAGCCATGATCGGCCGGCTGGTCTTCTGGGAGAACTCCCTCCTGCTCCTCGGCGGTGTCGGCTGCGGCCTCGCCGCCGCCGCCGTCGCCGTGTTCCCCCACCTCCTCTTCGGCACCGCGGCCGTCCCCTGGCTCTCGCTGGCACTCCTCTTCCTGCTCGTCCTCGCCGCGGGCCTCATTGCCGGCACCATCGCCGTCCGCAACGCCGTCGCCGCTCCCCTCGTGGCCGCACTCCGCGGTGAATAGCGTTCACCTCGTACCCCAGCCCCAACTCGGACACACCCGGCCGCGAAGCCCTGCTTTGCCGGCTGGCCACCTCGCCGAACCGTTCCACGGCCGTCTGTGCTGCCGCATCGGCGCGCCCCGTCGGCGCCGGCCGGCCGCGGTGGTACAAAGGGGGCATGATGGAGACGGTCTTTATGCACCAGCAAGGGGCGGTGGGAAAGGAGCGACAGCCATGAACGTACTCGAGGCAATCCGGACGCGGCGCAGCGTTCGGTCCTTCGCGGCCCACAAGCCCATTCCCGCGGAAGTGACGGCGCGGATGCGCGAGGCGCTCCGCCTGGCGCCGTCCGCGTGCAATATTCAGCCGTGGCATTTCATCTTCGTCGCCGACGCCACACTTCGCCGAGAGGTGGCCCAGGTATCCAATGGCCAGAACTGGATGGCCGACGCGCCGCTCCTCGTCGTCGGCTGCGGCTTCCCCGAGCAGGCGTACCAGCGCATGGGCGGCTACGGGAACAGCATCGACGTGGACGTGGCCATCGCCCTGGATCACCTGACCCTGGCAGCCGTCGCCGAGGGGCTTGGGACCTGCTGGATCGGCGCCTTTGACGAGACGAAGGTCAAGCATCTGCTGGGGATTCCGGAGCGGGTCAAGGTGGTGGCCATGACACCGCTCGGCTACCCGTCCTCGGACGACCTCAACCGTCCGGCTGCCCCCGGCCAGCGCAAGGGGGAAGGCGAGGTCTTCAGCATGGACCGCTTCGGAAACCCGCTTGCCGGAAAGGGAACGTGAACCGTGCCCGGCAAGTGTGCTCCGGGACCTGCGCCGGCGGGAGTGGCTGAAACGCGCCGTTCCCCGAGGGGCGCAGGTCGCGGATGTCGGGGCATCCGCGCGTCGTCCGCTTCGGGTGCCATGGCTTCGAGACCCAAACTCACGCGAGGGAGAATTCCACGATGAACCAGACCCGTTCTTGCCCGCCCGTGCTCGTGCTCGTGCTGCTGGCCGCCGCCGGGATCGCGCTGGCTTCAGCGGAGGCGCGCGCGGAGGCGGCGCTTACGATCCATGTAGCCGTTGACGGCGATGATGATGCTGCGGGCACCGCCGGCGAGCCCTTGCAGTCGCTGCCGGCCGCGAAGCAGCGCGTCCGCGATCATCTCGCGGAGGAGCCTGCTTCGGACGTCGCAGTGATCCTGCACGAAGGGGTGCATCGCCTCACCGAGCCGCTGCGCTACACCCCGGCCGATAGCCCCGCGGCAGGCCACACCGTCACGTGGCAGGCGGCCGAGGGCGCGGAGGTGCGGATCAGCGGCGGCCGGGTGATCGACAACTGGCAGCGGCGCGACGACGGTGCTTTCGTTGCCACGCTCGACGAGGTCGCCGCCGGCGAGTGGACCTTCCGCGAACTCTTCGTCGGCGGCGAGCGCCGCCCCCGCGCCCGCTACCCCAGCAGCGGCTATGCCCACGTCGCCGCCGTCGGCGAGGACCGCCGCACGAACTTCACTTTCCACGAAGGCGACGTGCCCGAGGCGCTCGACGGCGACCTGGCCGACACGCCCCTCGAGCTCGTCTTCTTCCACGACTGGTCCAGCAGCCGCACCCCCGTGGCCTCCATCGACCAGGAGGCGCGGCGCCTCGACACCCGCGTCGAAGTGGGCCCCTCGCTGCACTTCTTCCACATGGACAACTGGGAGCCGGACCCGCGCTATTACCTGGAGAACCACCCCGCCCTGCTCGATACTCCCGGGGAATGGTACCTCGACACCGCCACCGGCGAACTGACGTACCTGCCCAAGGAAGGTGAATCGATCGACACCATCGAGGCCGTCGCCCCCGTTGCCGAGGGGCTGGTGCAGGCCCGGGGCGAGGCGGACGAGCCGGTGCGGGGGCTGATCTTTCGGGGACTGCACTTCGAGCATTCCGCCTGGCCGACGCCGGCCGACGGCTACGCCGGCGTCCAGGCTACCGCCCACGATCGCCGCGACGGCGGCGGATGGTCGTTCGTCCCCGCGGCCCTCTCCTTCGAGCGGGCCGAGGAGTGCCAGATCGTCGGCGGCAGCGTGCGGCGCGTGGGCGGCGCAGCCGTCTGGTTCGGCAGCCGGTGCCACGGAAACCGGATCGGGGGCAATCTCATCGACGACGTCGCCGGCAACGGCATCATGATCGGCGAGGACCGCGCCCGCCAGATCGGCGGCAAGTCCTGGATCCACGCCGCTCCCGAAGAGGCCGCCACCGCCAACGTCATCGAGGACAACCTCGTCCAGCGCGTGGGCGTGCAGTTCTTCGGGGCCGTAGGCATCTGGGTGGGCATGGCGGCCGACACGGAAATCCGCCACAACACGATCCGCCAGACCCCCTACACCGGCATCTCCGTCGGCTGGCTGTGGAACCCCGACCCCACACCCTGCCGCGGCACGCTGATCGAAGCCAACCAAATCCACGACGTCATGCAGGTCCTCTCCGACGGCGGGGGCATCTACACGCTCGGCTGGCAGCCGGGCGCCGTCTTCCGCGAGAACCTCATCCACGGCGTGCCGCTGAACCTCGGCCGCGCCGAGAGCAACGGCATGTTCATCGACGAGGGCTCCAAGGGCCTGCGCATCGAGCACAACGTGATCTACGACGTCGACCGCTCGCCCCTGCGCTTCCACCGTGCCGAGGAGAACCACGTCCGCCACAACACGCTGGTCCTGCCCGACGCACAGACGCCCGTGTTCCGCTTCAACGCCACGCCGGAGGAGAACATCGAGGCGGCGGACAACGAGATCGTCACCGCCGATGCCTTCGACCCCGCCGCGGTGGGCGCGCTGCGCGAACGGGTCGGCCCCACCATCGCCCACGACGACGTGCCCGATCCGGCCGACACGTTCGACTGAGAAGCGGCAGGGGCCTCGGGGCGAAAGCGGCGGCGCGCGATCGCCCGCCGGCGGCGGGCAGGGAAGACGGCGCCGCTTCCCGCCTGCGGCCCAGGCTGGCGCGGCGCCGCGTCCGGAACCCGGTGGACGAAAAAGGCTCTTCCGGCGTGAATGCCGGAGCGCGTGTCTCCCGTGACCGGCGCGAGCGATGCGCCGGCGGCATCCGCGCCGGCCACTGCCTTCCCGCAGCGGGAAGGCAGTGGCCGGCCGCCGTTACGGGTGAGCGGCGGTGGTGATTCGCCAAGCGCCGTCGCGCGCCCTCCGGGTGCCGCGGTTCGAGCGCGAGTCGGCCACCGCGGCCTCGACCTGCCAGTAGTAGACGTCGCCGGGGGCGAGCTGATCTGTCGCGAGGTGGTTGGCCCTCACGTCTTTTTCCAGCACCACCTCCTGCATCCCGGCGTCGGCGGCTACCTTCACGCGGTAGACGTCGGCGTTCGGCGAAGGCGCCCACCAGAGCTGCACCCTTTCCGGGTCGATCCCTTCCGTCCCGTCGGCCGGACCGAGCTTGGCGAAGGGATGCGGACCGAGCGTGCGGCGGTGTTCATCGCGGTAGAGGCCGATGTCGTAGAAGGGGATCGGCTGGAAGGCGATATCCTCCCCGTCCGCGCCGTAGACGCGGTCGGAGACGTCTTCGGCTACGCGGTCGAGCAACGGCGAGTCCTCGCGGAGCTGAAAGTCGAGCTCGTCCGGATTGACGAAATGGCTGAAATCGTCGTCGGTCTCGAAGTTGTTCCACCGCGGCGTGCCCTCGTTGTATCCCTCATAGGTGTCGTGGAGGTAGGGGTAGCGGGTCCGGTAGGGGGCTTCGGCGATGTTCATGGCCGCCACCTTCTCGGGGAAGCCGTGGCCGTGGGGTTCGTCGGTATGCATCTTGCTGATGGCACGGGCGATCCCTTGCCGGTCGCCGGGTCCGTCCTGCACGAGCTGCGGGCTGTCGACGGCGATGTTGTTGGCGATCGAGGCGCCGCCGCCGCCGTGGAACTTGATCACGCCGGTCGAGCCGGTGCGGTAGAAGACGTTGCCGAAGACCTTCGCCACGTAGATCGTGTCGTCGTCGAAGAAGATCGCCTGCACGCCGGGACCACCCTCTTGGAAGTCGAAGAGATGGTGGAAGAAGTTGTACTCGATGACGTTGCCCGCGAAGGTCGGGTCGCGGCCGATGTAGATCGAGCCCATGTCGGAGATGTCGCGGAGCACGCGGTGGATCTCGTTGAAGGCGATGCGGTGCTCGTTGCCCGAGAAGGTGACGCCCTGGTGGAGGGCATGGTGCATGTGGTTGTGCTCGATCCGGCTGCCGACGCCCGAGGCGCTGACGGCGGGGTTGTAGTGGCGGATCCAGCGGTTGTAGCGGTGGATGTCGCAGTTGCGGACCGCGTGGCCAGCGGGCGCGAGCGTGGCGCGGTCGCCGCCGCTTAGGGTGATGCCGCCGCGGCCGGTGTGGTAGACGTTGCAACTGACGACGTGGTGCCCGCTGCCGCCGGCGATCGATACGGCATTCCCGCCCAGGGCCCGCAGCGTGCAGCCGACGACGCGGTTGTCTTCGCCGCCGCGGATGCGGATGCCCATGCCGCGGGCGTTCTCGAAAACGAGCCCTTCGATGCGCACGTGTGAGGTGCCGTTGAGGTCGATGAACGGATCGGCGAGCGCCGAGAGCTGGATCCGCGAATGCGCGAGCGGGTAGGGAGGTAGGAAATAGAGGACGCCGGCATTGCGATCGATGTAGTACTCGCCGGGGAGCTCGATCTCCTCGATGAGGTTGACGGCGTAGTAGTGCGTCTGGAAGTTGCCCGGGAATCCCGGCTGGCGGAAGCCGTAGCTGTGGGGGCCGTCGGTGGTGATGGTGCCCGCCTCGGTGTCGATCTCGGCGACGCCGATCGTGTCGTGCCCCCAGCTCACGCCGAAGAGGCCCGAGATGAACAGGTCCTCCGCGTCCACCCAGCGTTGCGCCCGGTCGGTGTTGTATCGGAAGATCCCGGGTTTCTCCTCCTCGTCGCCGTCGCGGGGCCGGCTGCCCGATTGCAGCACCTCACCCAGGGGGATGTGCCCCTCGTTGGGCCAGCGGGCCACGGTCTGCGGCACGCCGTCGAGAAAGAGCTCCATGGGTGCAGGAATGTCGGGCCGGCCCCAGCCGCGGGGCCCGAAGCGGCCGTAGTCGGTGATTCCCAGCCCGCGGAGATCGACCTCGCGCACCGCGTCGCGGACCTCGGACAGGAGTCGCGCGCGGACATCCGGGTCGCCTACCGGGCGGAAGTCGTCCGCGTCGATCGTCTGCCCACCGTCGAGGATCGCGGTCTCGCCGGCGGCCGCCCGATACGTGATCGGCGCGTCGGCTTCCCCCGAATCCTGCCCATCGAGGACGAAGCTGTGCTCGCGCGAGTAGCGTCCGCCGCGGAGGATTACGGCGCCGCCGCCGAATTCATCTTCACCGTGGGCGCGCAGCTCGCGGAGGGCATCGCGGGCCCGCTCGAGCGTGCGGAAGGGTCGATCCTTGGTGCCCGGATGGCTGTCGTCGCCGTCCGGCGCCACGTAGAAATCGGCGGCAGCGGCCGGCCATGCCAGGGCAGCCATGAGCAGGCCGACGGCTGTCATGCGGAGTGGAGACATCGCTTGCACCTCGCGTAAGTATTGGTGATGGGTATGACCATTGAACCATTTCCATGCCGACAAGCTACGAGGCTTCGGCGGCAATCGCGGCGAGCCCTTCGCGGAAGCTCGGGTATTGGAGGGTGACGCCGAGCTCGGCGGCCATGCGGGCGTTCGAGACCCGCTTGTCGCCGCCCCGCCGCAATTGGTCGGCCGCCACGAGGACGAACCGCGGCTCGGCGGCGCCGAGCAGGGCGGCCAGGTGGCGGTAGAAGGTAAGGCGGTCGGTAGGGTGGCCGTCGGAAACGAGGTAGGTCCGCGGCGGGCGGCCGCGGCGCTCGGCGGCGAGCACCACCTCGGCGGCATCGTCCACGTGGATCAGGTTGAGTGCCGCATCGGCAGCGACCTCGATCGGCCGGCCGGCAAGCACGTCCTTCAGGCGCGGCAGTCGCCCCGGCCCATAGAGCCCGGCCAGCCGCAGCACGATGGCCCGCTCGCCCCACGGATGGGCCGCCAAGAGGCGTTCGGCCGCCAAGCCCGTCTTCCCCGCCTCGCGCGTGGGCCGGCAGGCCGTGGTCTCGTCGACCCAGGCGCCCCCCGCCGCCCCGAAGACGCTGGTCGAGCTTACGTAGATGAACCGCCCGACGGCCGGCAGGGCATCGAGCGCCGCGCGCAGCCCCTCGAGCGTCGCCGATCGCCGCGAGACGCCGCTGCGGGGGTCGTAGGCGATCGCGTAGAGGACCGTCTCCACCGCAGGGAGACCGGCAAGGGTGGCCGCGTCGGTCACGTCGCCCAATAGGGGCTGGACCCCATCGGCCGCCAGTTCGGCCGCTCTCGCGGGCACCCGGGTGACGGCATAGACCGTCTCGCCCGCGGCCCGCCAACGCCGCGCCACGCGATGCCCCAGGTAGCCGCAACCAAAGATCAGCTTCGCCATGGCTCCTTCCTTAGCCCGCCGGCCCTCCTTCAGCAGGGGGCCGAGGAATGACCTCCGGCGGCGGAAGGGGTATCTCCTCTGCCTCCTCTTCCAGCGGACCTGGGTGGACGGCCGCGGCGCGGCGCGGCGCGGGAGGCAGGAGGATGGGCCCTTCGGGCCAGATCGACTCGGGCGGTCTGCGGTGGGGAAAGACCGCCCCGTAGGGCAGCTCCGGATCGGCATCGAATAGTTCGCGGCGCAACCGATCCTCGGTCCGCGCAAGGCCAGTGAACTCTGCCGACCAACCGGCCAGCGGCGGAAGGGCAGGAGGGACGACCGCGGGGAACGGGGCGGGCACCAAGGGGAATGGCGGCAGCGGTGCGGGGACGATTGGGCGGCGGGGTAGCGGAGCCATCGGGACCACGAAGGGATAGGCCGTCGGCAACATCACCGGACGCCGCGGAGGAGGACCGCCCGGTCGCCGTCCCGCCGCGTTCGCGTCGGTCGAGACGGCAACAAGCATGCAGAATACCAAGAGACAGGTCGTGGTCCAATTCGCCAAGCGGAACATCGCACGTCCTCCCCAGGAGTAGGTTGCCTCGACGAAGCGCGCATTCGGGGCGGGGTCCCGCCCGCCGGGACGGCCGGCAGGACCGGCGGAATGCACCGGTCACGCGGGCGCAGCCTCCCTGCCAACTCTACTGCCGCACTCGGAGCTTGGCAAGCGCCGAAAAGATGAAGACAAAGAACGCGGATACGGACGGCGCCGGTGCGGCGATTCGCGCGGCAGCGTGCTGCGCCTCCCCTGAACCATGAATCGCCCGGCTTGTGGCAGCCCCTGCTTGAAGACCACCTTTGGCGGCGCGAGAATGGGGGCGTTTCCGGTCTCCGCAGGTCCGGTAGCGGAATCTGGGGCTCCCTGCGACCTGTCCACCAACGCACAACCCCCAGGAGCACCCGCCATGCGACCCTTCCTCTTGCTTTCCGTCACCCTGATGCTGACCGCCTCACCGGTAGCCGCGGTGCCGTTGCCGTTGGTTACCGAAGGCGCGAGCGGGTACACCATTGTTGTCCCCGCCGAGTCCGACCCCGTCGTGCAGACGGCCGCCCGCGAGCTGCAGGAACACCTTGCCGAGGCCACCGGCGCCACCTTGCCCATCCTGGCGGAGGACGAAGCACCGGCCGATACGGCGCGGATCCTGGTGGGGCCCTGCCGGCAGACCGCCGAACTGCTGCCCGAGTTGGATCCCGATCGACTGGGCCACGACGGCATCGTGATCAAGACGGTGGGGGAGCATCTCGTGCTCACGGGGCGCCCCCCGCGCGGCACCCTCTATGCCGTCTACACGTTCCTGGAGGAGATCGTCGGCTGCCGCTGGTGGACCTCGACGGAGCGCTTCGTTCCCCACCGGCCGACGCTCGAGGTCCCACCGCAGGATATCGTCTACGCGCCCAAGCTGCGGATCCGCTCGGCCTTCTATCGCGATGCCTTCGACGGCGTCTTCGCCGCCCGCCTCAAGCTCAACGGCCACCATCACCGCGTCCCCGCCGAATACGGGGGGCACAACCGCTTCGCCATGTTCGTCCACACCTTCTTTCCCCTCTTGCCGCCGGAGCAATACTTCGACGAACACCCCGAGTGGTACAGCGAGATCGACGGCCAGCGCCGCTGGGAGC